>CAWUNZ010000432.1:0-2711 GCA_963923445.1 uncultured bacterium | reverse complement strand
AGCACGGCCTGCACCGTCTGGTCGGAACCGGCCCGGTCGAAGTTCGCCGGGCGCTCCTTGGCGGCGCCCACATAAATGCAGATGAAAAGCCTGTCCTCCTCCACGCGGAAGATGCCCTCGCGAAGATTGGGCTTGGCGTCGCCATCGGGAATTTTGAGGTCGATCAACTTGGGTGTCACCGACGGGTCGATCAGGGCGACCCCGATCGTCTGGTCGTTGTTGGAGATCTTCCAGTTCGCGCCCTTGATGGTGATCACCGGGCGGTTGGCGGGGTCGTTGGGGTTGATGAGGTTCATCTTGCCCTCGGCGTCGAGGCGCTCAAGGTACCATTCCCCCTCGAGGGCCTTGAGTTCCTTCATCCCGGCCTCGGAGATCGGATCGGCGGCGAATGCGAGAAAAGAAATGAGAGCCAGCATGATGAAACCCCCGGCAGCATCCTACGCTTCCAAGGCGCGGACAGCCTCGGCCAAACCCGCTGCCGGGTCGCGGGTGGGGATGAATTCATGCCCCACCCAACCCTGATAATTCAAGCGCGCCAAGGCTCGGCCGATGGCGGCATACCCGATTTCCTGGTTGGAATCGAGTTCACCCCGACCCGGGTTGCCGGCGGTGTGCACATGGCCGATCACATCCTTGAGCGCCTCAAGCCTGCGGACCACATCGCCGTGCATGATCTGCACATGGTAGACATCGAAAAGAATCTTGAGCTTGGGTGAATCGACCTGTCGCACCAAAGAGGCCACCCAGTCGATATCGTCACCCTGGTAGCCGGGGTGACCCTTCATCGGGTGGTCGGAAACCCTCGAGTTCAAATGCTCGATGCAGACGGTCACGCCGACCTTCTCGGCATGGCGCGCCAGCATTTTCCACCCCTCCACGCAGGACTTGGCCGCCTCCTCGCGCGTGATCACCTCGCTCTTGGGATTAGCGGCGTCACGGTACTGGAAACCCACAAAACCGATCGACGACTTAATCCCCTGCGCGGCGCACTTGTCCAGCATGGCGGTTGACTTGGCCAGCAACTCGGCGTGCAACGCCTTGTTGTTCCAGGCCCGCATGAACGATTGCGAGGTTCCCGACGGGCCGATGGCGCACGACAGGCCGTGCCGGGCCAGGGCGGGCCAATCCTCCGGGCCCACCAGTTCCACCGAGGCGCATCCCGCCGCCTTGGCCTTCTGGCAAAGGGTGTCAATGCTCCACTTCTCTCCGTGGGAACGAAAGCACCAGCCCACCACGGAATGTTTCAGCTTCAGCCTGGCGGGGGTTTCCGCCGCCCCGGCGCCCAGGCAGGCGCCCGCGGAAAGGGCCAACGCGTCTCGTCGGTGCATGGGAGGTCTCCGTTGTTACCTGATCTTGGCATCCGGAAGGGCCGAACCGATACCGCCATCCAACGGCATACGGTCGGGCGACAGCCCCACCTCGGCCTTCAGTTCCTCCAGGCGTTGTTCCAGCTTGGCGCGGATGCCGGCAAAGGCGGGATCGAGCGCCCGGTTGACCCGTTCCTCGGGGTCGGCCACGAGATCGTAAAGCTCAGGCTTGTGCCGGTCGGGCGAACCGTCGCCATGGGGGTAGCGCGCGAACTTGTGCGTCTGGGTGCGCACGCCCCGCACATTGGGGGTGTAAGGAAACTGCTTTTCGTAATCGTAAATATACACATAGGCGTCGCGCCAGGGAGCGTCGCCTCCCCGCGCCAAGGGCACCCACGACTTCCCCTGTGTTCCGGGCAGGCCGCTGGCGCCGCACAGTTCCAAAAGCGACGGCGCCAGATCGGTGGTCAGCACCATGCGCTTTTCCACATGCCCCGGGCGAAAACCCTTGTGCCGGGCAATGAGCGGGATGCGGATGGAAGGTTCGTGCATGGTGCGCTTGTCCACCATGCCGTGCTCGCCATTGAGCAGGCCATTGTCCCCCAGGAACACCACCACGGTGTTGTCGATTTCTCCCGAGGCCTCCAGGTGGCGCATCATGCGACCGACGCTGTCATCAACGCTGAGGATGGTGCCCCAGTAGGACCGTGTCATCGCCTGGAAGTCGCGCACGGCGGCGGGGGAACGATCGGGGAACTTCTTGCGGAAGTCGAACAAGGGGCCATAAATGCCGTGCCAGGTGTCGAGGCGCTGGCGGATCCATTCCGGCTTGTCATCCAGCTTGAACGCGGTGTCCGGGTAGGCCACGGGCACCGAATCGAACGCGTGCTCGTATTTGGGTTCGGGGGTGTAGAAACTGTGGGGCGCCTTGTGTCCCACCATGAGCATCCACGGCTTGCCGGACTTTTTCCCCTTGGCAAGCCAATCGAGCGCCATGTCGGTGACCACGGTGGTGTAGTAGCCGGGCACGACCTTGCGGACGCCATCCAGATTCCATTCCGTGTCGAAATACTTTCCCTGTCCCTTGTGGGTGGCAAATGAATCGAAGCCCGGGCGCTTGTCGTCGTTGTTCTCGCCCATGTGCCACTTGCCGAAATAGGCGGTGGTGTAGCCATGGGCCTGAAGCGCCTTGGGGAAAGTCGGCAGGTCTGTGGGCAGTTCGGTGAAGTTGTCTCGCACCCCGTGCTTGTGCGCGTACCTTCCCGAAAGCAGGGTAGCCCTGCTGGGGGAGCAGAGCGAGGTGGTGCAGAAGGCGTTGGCGAATCGGACTCCCTCGCGGGCCAGGCGGTCGATGTGGGGTGTTTTCAGGTGGGGATGGCCCGCGCATCCCATGCAGTCCCAGCG
>CAWUNZ010000431.1:0-2728 GCA_963923445.1 uncultured bacterium | reverse complement strand
TGCCGTCGAAACCCCTGTTTCCATCGAAACCGCGGTTGCCGTCGAAACGGCCCGCATCTCCTCCGGGTCGGGCGCCGCCCTCACCACCGGGCCTGAATCCACCATCTCCTCCGGGCCGGGCGCCGCCTTCTCCACCGGGCCTGAAGCCTCCTTCGCCTCCCGGCCTGAAGCCGCCCTCGCCACCGGGTCGGGCGCCACCGCCGATGCCGCCCATCCCTCCCGTTGGAGGCCGGAAGCCACCCCCGCCACCCATTCCTCCCGAGGGGGGGCGGAATCCGCCGCCGCCACCGCCAACCCCGTGGGCAAGGAGACCGGTGGAAGCCAGGGCGATGGTCATGCCTGCAAGCCAAAAACGAATCCTGTTCATAACTGATTCTCCCTTGTGTCTTGGCCGAATGGGTTACTTCACCCTGGTGAGTTTGATGGAAGGAAGGTCGGGAAGCTTGTCGCCTCCACGGATGCGCTCGATGGCGTGCCAAAGGATGGCGTCATTCGAGATCCGGGTCAGCACGATCACCGACGACGCGGGGTGCCCCTCGCTGGTGACACCATGAATGGTTCGATTGAACCTGGCCCCGTCGTGCTGCCAATATCCCTCGCCCGAGAGTCCGGTGGAGTCGAAAACCCAGGAACGAATCTCGCCATCCCGGGCCTGGATGATTTCGACGACCTCGGTGGCCGCTCCCGAGGCGGGCTTCAACGAGATTTTGCCAAGCAGCACCTTGTTGGCCAGTGTTTTCTCATAGCTGACAGATATCTTTCCCATCGGGCTGTCCGCCGACCAAGACCCCGCCAGCCATGAAAGATCCTCAATTGAGTCCGTGGCGATGGAGGTCTCCCTGGTGTCAGCGAGGCGCCATTGCCCGTCTTCGAGAACTCGCAGGCTGGTGAACCGGGTGGCCCATACCCCGATCTCGCCCTCGTCTTTCAGCGCCAGGGTTCCCCTCACGCGGGCGGCGCCATTGCCAAGCATGTCGACCGATTCAACGGTGATCGTCATGGTGGACTTGGGGCGATGGGTCGCGGTGCTCTTGATCGCTGCGAGAATGGCATCTCGTCCGCGAATGGTCGTGCCGTTGTCTTGATGCATTTCCGCCCTGGCGGTCCATTGGTTTGCCATCGCTGCGAAATCGCGGGCGTTGAAAGCCTTGGAGTAATCTTCGGCGGCCTTTCGAATGGCCGATGCCTCGGGCGATTCCGATGCCGCCGGTTTTTGTTGCCCCGCCTCGCGGTTGCCGGGGGGTGCGACCGCGCCCGGATTGGGTTTGGAACCCGGTCGGCGTGGTTGGGCCTGAACCGCCGCCGCATCCAAGGCGCCCCAAGCCAGTAGCGAAGCCAATGTGATCCGAATACCGATCATTTTCATGAATAGTCCTTTCAATCCTAAAACTAAGTTTAGTTTATGGGGATATCACCTGATGTCAACTGGTTGGTCTCATCGTGTTGCGGCTTGCGTCATCCCGGATTTGGCCGCACAGTAGAGGTTGAACGAACCCGCCCGGCCTCAGCCGAACCGTGAAATGAAACAATGTTCTTCCATGCTGTTAGGACTGCTTCTGGTCCTTCCCCTATGTGGGCAGGCCACCGATGCAGGCAATGAACCCAAGCAACCGAAGGAAAAAACAGGAGCCAAAAGCACGCCCCTGAAGGATTTGCCACCCGCCAAGGTGGATCGGAAATCGTTGCCCAAGGATGCCGTTTTGGTTGAACTGTGCGAGAAAGGGTTGTCGGCTGAAAAGAACGCTTGGCCCGATTCTCCTCCAGCCGCCACCGAACATTATTTTGAAAAGGCCTTTGCGCTTTTTCGTTTACCCAACCGCTACATCGAAACCGGAATCAGGGCTGACAGGGCCAACCCCTTGTTTGCCCGAGTCTCGGCGGTGGTTTCCATCCCCGCCGGCAAGCACCGCTTTCTGCTTCGGGCCCGTGGGGCGTCGCGGGTCACGCTGAACGGGACCGTGGTGCTCACCACCCCGTTCCCGCCCTCCGATCCCGGTGGCCACGGCACCATCAAGCCACCGGGCCAGTACCTGAACCTGGGCCCCGCCTTTCGCTTCGCCCCGCCGGGCAATCGCGAGGAGGTCTCTTCCGTGGCCATTGCGGGGGGAGAATCCACCGTGGTGCTGGAGACCATCATCGGGGGAGTTTTGGGGAAATCCCGCAGGCGGCCCGAACCAGGGGAAACGGTCGTCGCCTGGGCTCCCGAGGGAACCGACGATTGGCGTCTGCTGGCGGCCACTGGCGAAAAAATCCCTTACACGGATGCCGGTTGGGAACTATTCGCCGGGGAGCGTAACCGTCATCTGGACGCGGTGGATGCCAAGGCGCGTGCCGCCTGCAGGCAAGCCGAATCCGCCGCCCTGAACCGCAAGCGCGAGCAGGATCGGGCTTGGCTTGCCCGGCAGGGCGACATTTCCATTCCCCGGGCCGGCGCCCAAGGCGGGCACCCGGTCGACCGGTTGATCGAGGACAGTTGGAAGACGGGATCCGCTTCCCCCGCCGATGAGCGGGCCGGCAAGGCGATCAGCTTGCTTGAAGCCAGGTGCTTTCAGTGCCATGCGGGCGCGAAAGGGAAGGGCGGTCTCAAGCTGGATTCACGCCAAGCCCTGTTGGCCGGAGGCGATTCGGGTGCGGCGTTCGATCCCGCCACCCCGGCCAAGGGGCACCTTTTAGCGAGGCTGCGGTCAACGGAAACCGACCAGCGCATGCCGCCCAAGGGCGATCCCTT
>CAWUNZ010000430.1:0-2734 GCA_963923445.1 uncultured bacterium | reverse complement strand
CCCACGCCGCCTTTTCCCATGGCCATGGCGACCGGAGAAACAGGCCCCGCTTCCTCCCATATCGGGGTTCCCGTGCGGCCATCGATCCGCTCGACCCGGCCGTTTTCCGTTGCCAAGCCGATCATTTCCTCGTCCTGATCCTCCGCCCAGGCGAGAATGGGTGAGGCTCGACGGGCGAATGGTTCCCAACCTGTGTCGGTAAGCCTTTCCATGATGCCGTTGACCAGACGAAAACGAGTTTGGATTGCCGTTTGCGGTTCGGGGTAAACGGCCTCGGTGTTGCTGGTGCCGTCGCTTCCCAGGGATGCCACGGCGGGCGCGCCGCGCCTTGTTCCCCTCACCAACCACTGGTGGCCTTCGCAGGCCAACCCTTGGATGTTCCAGCCCTCCAATTGGTGCTTGCGGGGCATGGGTTCCCGGGGCACAAGCCGTTTTTCCCATGATTCGCCCGACATCGAGGGGTGGACAATGGCGCCGGATTGCCAATCGGCGCGCACCGGCCCGACGACTCCCCGGAACAGGACATGATCTCCGGTTTCAAGATCCCAAAGCTGGGCAATACCGTCTCCCCAAGTCAGGCAACGCCTGCCATCTGCCGCCAATTCGGCTCCCTCGATGGTGGTCCCCGGCGTCATCCAGAATTGGAGTCCGCGCCCCTTGTTGCCGTCGAGCAAACGGATTTCGGTTCCGCCCGCGCACATCAGCCGGCTGCCATCAGCGGAAAAGCGAAGGAACCGGCAAGGACCAAGGCGCGGCTCGAACGCGGGATCTTTCCGGCCCGTGGTCGTGTTCCAGCGGAAGATCTTGCCGTCGGAGCCAGCCACGAGAAATGCGCCATCGGGACTCAACGCGAAAGGGCCGGAAACGCCTTCGACGGATCGTGGATTTTGCCCCATTTGAAAAATGTCGATCCGCCTTGGAGTTGCCCACGAGATGGCTGCCACCGGGGCGGCATCGGCCCAGCAGGCGCGGGGTGACTGCCCAGTGAATGTCTGCACCGGGCGAAAACCTTGGTCGAGAATCTCGACGGCCCGGTCATTGGAGCGGACAACGAATTCTCCGATTGGGGCCACCGCCATCGATTGCCATGGCCCGGAGACCGTGGCTCGAAGCAGTTTGCCCTGAGCGGAGAAGACCACGATTTCCCCGGAGTTGGTCAAAATCCATGAGCGGCCGTCGCTGGAGGATTCAAGGGCGCTCGCCGGTGTTTCGTGCTCGAGGGGAGACACGGTGTCGTCATTGGCCACCAGCCGCGCCTTGCCGCCGGCATCGCTCAGGAGGAAGGGCCAACCTGGGCCGCGGTGGGCGATGAGTGAGACCCCGGCGCGGGAAGAGACCTTGAGGGCTTGCCTGTCCAGGCGCGCCCGTTGCCGCCAAAGCGACTCCTCAAACAGGGGTGATTCGCCAGCCGGTTCGGTCGCGATCAACCCGAGGAACCGCTGCCATTGGAATTTGTCCCATGCCGCTTGCGCCGCGGATAACCGGGAAAGGCGCTCCAGGCGCCTGGCCTCGGCCAAGGCATGGCTGGATCGCACCTGTTCCTGTTTGAGCAAGAGTGATTCGCGCAGGGCCACCAGCCCGAATCCCACGGACAACGAGGTGCCCACAATGATGGTGGCGGCCAACGTCCCCAACGACCAGGCCAGCGCCGGGTTCCTGCGGGTCCATTTCAGGCCCCTCTCCAGGCGGGTGACGGCGCGCACGGCGATCGGCCTGCCCTCGAGCCAGGCCTCAAGGTCGGCCGCCATCTCACCGCTTGTGCGGTAGCGTTTGTCGGAATCCTTGCGAAGGGCGTGCAGGCAGATGGTGTTGAGGTCGGGGGGGATCGCGTCATTGAGCATCCGGGGCGCCACCGGTTCGGCCCCGGAGATCCTCTGCATGACCTGAAGGACCGTCACGCCGGTGAAGGGCACCCGGCCGGTGAGGCACTCGTAAAGCATCACGCCCAGCGCCCAAACATCGGTGGCAGGCCCGATCCGCGCGGGATCATTGATCTGCTCCGGGGCCATGTAGGCGGGTGTGCCGGCGATGGCGTTGTCGCCGGAGTGCCTGGTGTCGGCCACCTTGGCCAGGCCGAAGTCGGCCAGTTTGAGGATGTTCCCGTTGGCGATGAGCACATTTCCCGGCTTGATGTCGCGGTGGATGATGCCCTCGGAGTGGGCGTATCCGACAGCCCGGGCGACCGTCAGGATGGACTGGCAGCTTGTCTCCAGCGGCATGGGGCCTTCCCTGAGCCTGTCGGCCAGGCTGCCCCGCTGGCAGAATTCAAGGCTATACCACTCCACTGAATCGTGGATGCCGAAGTCGTGGATGCGGATGATGTTGGGGTGGTCGAGGCGCGCCACGGCGCGCGCCTCGGCGAGGAACCTCTCCCTTTCCACCCGATTGGCGGCGGGGTTGATAAGCCGCTTGAGTGCGACGATCCGTTCCAGACCCCTGTGCATGGCCTTGAAGACCTGACCGTTCCCGCCCGCGCCCAGTCGTCCGAGGATTTCATAGCCTTCGGGGCACCAGGTTCGGGTGGACGAGATCGGGGAGGTGGTGAATGCCTCGTCGGCCGGCAAGGTTTTTTGCGGGTCTTCAGGCTCACCGGTGCCATGGTTCACCGAGGTGCCCCCGCTCATCGCGCGGTCCCCCGCCGAAAAAAGGCTGCCAGTTGCCACCGGGCCAACAGGCAGAGGATGGCTCCGGTGGCCACTCCCACCGAGAAGATCCGCCAGAACGAACCAAGGTC
>CAWUNZ010000429.1:0-2734 GCA_963923445.1 uncultured bacterium | reverse complement strand
TGCCAAGCCACCCAAGGCCGAGCACCGCCCCCTTCCATCCGTTGCTCCGCTTGCCAGGTGAAGGAAACACTCGCCCCTTCCAGTCCCCCGCCGGGAACCAGTCCATCGGCGCGGCTTGGCGGAACATCGCCTCCAGCTGGGAGGTATCGGCCCTCGCCAGGTCGCGAACCGTGGGAGATCCGGCACCGGGCAACAAGCCGCAAGCCAGCAACATCAATCCCGTGGTCATGTGAGAGCTTCCTGATTCGTCGACGGGGCAAACGCTCGATTCTGCCACACGACTTGAGCCCAACCTTTAATATGCAAGGATGAAATCGCGTTCCGTGGTCGGGTCGCGACAGTTATGCGGACGGGATATCCACCATGAAGTGGGAAGACGGACAGGACTCGGGCAATGTCGAGGATCGCCGCGGTATGGGTGGCACTGTCGCCGCCGGGGGCGGGATCATTGGCCTCATCGTCATGGCCGTGGCCTTTTACATGACTGGAGACCTCAGGCAGGCCAAGTTTATCGCCGACAAGGTCGGTCCAGTCATGAACAAGGCTGTGCCCGGCAATCCGCCAGGCGACCACAAGGCCGGCGTCAACGACCGAACGCTCGATTTCTCCAAGAAGATCATGGGTTACACCGACCGCGCCTGGGCCGATGTGTTCGCCATTCACGGCAAAAGGTACGAGAAGCCCACCCTGGTGCTGTTCACCGACAGGGTGGACAGCGAAGGTTGTGGCGTGGCGCCGTCATCGGTGGGCCCCTTCTACTGCCCCGCCAGCAGGAAGGTTTTCGTGGATCCGAGCTTCTTCGAGGAGCTGGAAACTCGGTTGAAGGGATCGAAGGCCGATTTCTCCAAGGCGTATGTGATCGCCCACGAGGTCGGCCACCATGTCCAGAACCTGCTGGGTTACAACGCCCTGGTCGAACAATACCGCAAGCGCGAGGGCGAGAACGCCGGCATTCGGCTGGAATTGCAAGCCGACTACCTCGCGGGTGTCTGCTGGAACCGGGTGGAGCGCGAAAGGTCGATCATCGAGCCTGGCGATGTGGAATCGGCCATCACCACGGCCAAGGCGATCGGCGACGACCGGCTGCAGAAGAATTCCCGGGGCTGGGTGAATCCCGAAAGCTTCAACCACGGCACCTCGGCCCAGCGGCTGAAATGGTTCACCGAAGGGCTCAAGACAGGCGATGCCGAAAAGAAGACCCTGGACCAATTCTTCAATCCGAACATCCCGCCGCTGAAGCTCTGACGGGCCCGACGAAGGAAGATGATCCATGCTGTTGGCGCTCGCTCTTCTTCTTGGGCCATGGGCCGATCCTAAGGCCGAACTCGAGGCCGCCAGCGCGGCCTACGACCGCGCCGTGTCAAAAGCCGATATTCAGGTCCTCGACAAGCTTCTGTTGCCCGGCGTGGTGTTCACCACGGCCACCGGCAGGGTGATGGACAAGAAAGAGGTGCTGGCCATGCTGGCCTCACCGGATACCCGCTATGAAACGGTGGAATCGGATCAGGTGAACCGGAAGGTGACGGGTGACTTGGCCATTGAGACCGGCCGAGTGCGGGTTCGCGGCATCCGCAACGGCAAGCCGGTGAACGAGACTCAGCGATACACCGATGTCTGGGTGAGGCAGGATGGCCGCTGGCAACTGGCCGCCGAGCACACAAGCCTGGTGCCCTGAGACAACCGACCTCCGAAATCTGCCAGCAATCTATTAAAAATCATCAATATTTGTTTTGCTGCTGCACGCGCCTAATTTAAGTTGGCGATCCACCTTCATTTCAGGGATCGCATCGATCATTCACCAAGGTTTCCTCCATGTCCATCACCGTGAAATGCGCCTGCGGTTCCACCTTGACAGCCCCTGATGGCATGGCGGGAAAGAAATCAAAATGCCCCAAATGCCAGGCAATCATTCTGATTCCTGAGCAACTTGACCTTCTCTTGCAGGACGAGGTGCCGCTTCCCAAGTCGAAATCAGGTCGGCCCGAAACCAAGGCGGAAAGGATCGAACAATACAATCCTGTCGCACCTGAAAATTCCGATGCTCCGGAACAAACCGCCTTGGATCGGCAACTGAGCGGCGACACGCACGCCAGCAATCCCGGCAATGTGAAGGTTGATTTCCTGTTCACCTTCATCAATTACCCGATGGGCACGCTTTTCATGGTGGCGATGGGTGCGGTGTTTCTGGGTCTGGCCGCCTGGAACCTGCTCAGTCCCCAGGCTGGTAAAAACGGGATGGGATTCCTCGCCGTTGCCATTGCCACTTGGGGAACCTGCGCCTGGGCATGGCATGTGTTCAGCCGGACGATGATCTACGGGTGCGCCAACCCCGGGGTGATTGTCGACTCGAACAAGGGCCTTGTGGCCGTGATCACCGACCTCGACTGCGGCATAGGGGAAGAGTACTGGATTATCAAGATCATCAAGGCGCCTTTACGGGGAATGACGGGTGGCCCGCCCGAGGATGGTGCCAGGGTGGGAACGGTCGCGGGTTATTCCGGCGATCCGTCGAGGGGGCACTGGGACAGCTTCGAACCATTTCCCGTCAATTGCATCACCCGCGACAACAAGCGGGTTGGCAAGGTGATGGCCACTTTTTCGGACCGCGACTGGGCACTCCTTGAGGAAGGCCTCAAGGAAGTTCCAACCCCTTATAAGGAAGGCCAGTGGCGCGTTCTCGAGGACTTGAACGCCGAGTAAGGCCTGTTCCAAACATGGCGGGCGCGGTCAATCG
>CAWUNZ010000428.1:0-2742 GCA_963923445.1 uncultured bacterium | reverse complement strand
GCGCAGCGCCTCGAACTCGAGCTTGCGACGATTCACATGGGCCCACAGGCGATTTTCAGGGTCGCGTTGCTCGGCGACCGGGTTGGCAGGTTCCTGCCGGTAGGTGGCCGAAAGCACCAACGCGCGGTGCAGTTTCTTCATCGACCAGCCATCGCGCATGAGGCGGTTGGCCAGGTGGTCGAGGAGTTCGGGATGGGTGGGGGCATCGCCGCGAAGGCCGAAATCTCCCGGGGTGCGGCACAGGCCTTGGCCGAAGTGGAGCAACCAGAGGCGATTGACCGCCACGCGCGGCGTGAGCGGGTTGGTTTTCGAGACGATCGCCTCGGCCAATTCCATGCGGCCGGTACCCTTGGAGAACGGCTTGCGCTCGGCACCCGCCACCACGGAAATGAACTGGCGCGGAACCGTCGCCCCGGGGTTGCCCGGGTTGCCCCGCAGCAGCAATCGGGGTTGCTGGGGTCCGGTTTCCACCAACGCCATGGCCCGGGGCATTTCCCCGGCGTTCTTGGCCACGAAGGCGTCGACCTTCTTCTTGGCTTCCTGAACCCGGTTCCGTTCCGCCCGGTCGAGGTATTTCTCAACTTCACCCGCGGGCACATCGCAAGGCGCGTCCTTGCCGACAAGCGAGGCGCGCACCTGCGCCAACGAGGCATCTTGGGGAGCGGCCATGGCCTTGTCGAACAGCGCCTGGTAGCGGGCCGCCAAGGCCGAGTGGTTTTCAGGCAGGTCGCTCACCAACTCGGCCACCGCCGCGGGCCATTTCTGTCGCTGGGCCCTTTGCTTGAGTTCCTCCACCAGCGCCGGGCCCTTGGCTTTCCATTCGTCCGGCTTCAGCGGGGCCAACGCCCGCCAGGGCGCGAACACGGCGTCGTTTTCCCGGGCGCGCTGCTCCAGGTGCCGCTTCCACCTTTCCACCACCGAGCGCCTGACCAGCCCGGCGAACGCCGCGGAAAGAATGTTTCCCGCGGGCGAGCGCGGCGAGTCGTTCGTGGCGAGCAGGTACTGACCGGCCTGCGAGCGCAGCTTGGCGGGCAGCTCGACCTGGTATTTTTTTATAAGATCATCCAAGTCCTTTTTTTGCGCCGCCAGCGCCTTCTGGTATTCCGCCGAGGCCGGCATGTCGGACAGCGCCGGCAGGTCCTTGGGCTCCGTGCTGCCCAAAAAGACGCCATGCAGCGAGTAGTAGTCGGCCATGGGGACGGGATCGAACTTGTGGTCGTGGCAGCGGGCGCAACCGATGGTGATCCCCATCAGGCCGCGCATGGTGACATCGAGGCGGTCGTCGATGATGTCGTGGACATTGTTGAGAAAACGCCTGCCCAAGGTGAGGAATCCGAGCGCCGCGAGGTCTTTCCTTTCCTTGTCGGGCCAGACATCCGCGGCGATCTGGAGCGCCACGAAACGGTCGTAGGGCATGTCGGCGTTGATGGAGTTCACCAGCCAGTCGCGGTAGGTCCAGGCGAACGGGTAGCGCCGATCCTCCTGGAACACATAACCCTTGGTGTCGGCGTAGCGCGCGATGTCCATCCAGTGGCGGGCCCAGCGTTCGCCGAACCGCGGGCTGGCCAGAAGGCGGTCCACCAGCCTCTCGTGGGCGCCGGGGGCGCTGTCGGCCACAAAGGCGTCGATCTCCTCCGGCGTGGGGGGCAGGCCGGTGAGATCATAGGTTACCCGGCGAATATAAGTGGCCTTGGTCGCCTCGGGTGCCGGTTGCAGGCCGGCGGCCTCGATGCGGGCCAGCACAAAGGCGTCGAGCGGATCACGAATCCAACCGGCCTTGTTCACCGCCGGGGCGGGGGGATCAGCCACCGGCCGGAAGGCCCAGTGCGTCTTGCGGGCTTCCAGCGGATCGGGCGGGCCACCCGCGGCCAAGGCCTTGTCGCCCGCAGGCCACTTGGCGCCGTCGCGAACCCATGTTTCCAAGTCGGCGATGGCGGTGTCGGGCAACTTGCCCTTGGGGGGCATCTTCGAGTCGCCTGTGTAACGAATCACCTTGATCAGAAGGCTGGCATCGGGCTTGCCCGGCACCACCACAGGCCCGGTGTCGCCCCCCTTGGCCAAGGCCGCGGCGCTGTCGAGCCTCAGGCTGGCCTGCTGCTTGGCGGCGCCATGGCACTTCTGGCAATGCTCCACCAGAACAGGCCGCACCCGGCTTTCAAAGAAAGCGTCGTGCCCAGGGCCCTGCCCCTCGCCCGCGACAGCCAGCAACAACAATGGGATCATCGACATGGACATTTCCCGAAGCCAAGGCGGCTCAAAGTCTTCGCCATACTCATCTTAACCGCCGGAAGCGCCATGGCCCAAACGAGGGGGCGGGAAGAACCCGGCTTCGCCCTCATGGTAATCGACGCCTCGGTCCGTTAATGAACGCAGCATGAGAGCATGGCGGCTATTCTCGGGGTCCACCCGACGGGCCAGGGCGACGGCTTCCTCGGATGTGTCGGCTCCCCAACCCCGGGGAGAGTCGTGAAATTCTTGAACCACCACCACATCGGCGCCCGCTTGGGCCACCTTGGTGGCGAAAGCGGCAACATCCGTCACCGGCAACAGGGGTGTCAGGCACAAGCCGACGGGTATGCCATGGTCTTTCAACGCGCGAACCGCTTGCCAGCGGGCCTCCAGCGGCGGCGCCTTGGGCTCGAAGGCCAGCCTGATCTCCTCATCGTCGGTGGGGATGGACACATTCACCCGGACCGATTCAAACTGCCCCAGCAGGTCGGCATCGCGTGTCACCAGGGGGCC
>CAWUNZ010000427.1:0-2747 GCA_963923445.1 uncultured bacterium | reverse complement strand
ACACCCGGGAGCAGGATTTCGCGCACCACAGGCAACTGTTCCTCACCGAGCAGGGTTACAGCTACCGGATCGTCGACGGCGAGGAACTCCGCGCCGAGATCAAAACCGAATCGGAAATCCTCGGGCAGGGAGCCTGATCAGCATGAGCAGCGGCGGCCGCCTTGTCGTGAAGGTCCACAGACGCGTCCCCCTGGTGGTCGCCGAGGATCCGTTGATCATCGAGGAGATTGTCGCCCGCAAAAAGGCCGCCGCCGAGATCGCCGGCAGGCTCAATGAGGGAGTCCTTGTCATCCGGCAGGGGCGCGCCGAGGCCCTGGTCGAGGAACTGCGCCAGATGGGCCATACCCCGCGGGTGCAAGGCAAGTGAGCAGCGACACGCCCTCCCAGGCAAACGCCATTCCCCCATCCGATTGGAACAGACTGGGCGAGGTCATTTTGTCGCGTTACGGCCCCGAACTGCTCGAGGCCGTCGCCGCCGCCGTGGTGAAACCACGGGGTGCCATCGCCCCCGAGGACCGGGTCGGGCGGATCATCGGCGCCCTGGACAGCCCGGTGGTGATCGACCGCCGGTTGCGGGAATTGGGGGAGGCGTCTCCTTCCGCCCGGCACCTGGTGGCGGTGATGGCGCATGCCCGGGCCTTCCGCATGCCCTTGGCCGACGCGGTGAGCCTGGTCTCGGCGTTGGGCCATCCCGATCCGCTGGCCGGAGTACGCACGGCCTTGGAGTGCGGCCTGGTGCTGCCGGATCTACGCTTGCCGGGCACCGGCGAACCGGGCAGCGGCACGCTCCACGCCTTCGAGGCCTGGCTGGGCGGAACGCCGGTTGCCAACCTCGCGCTCCTTCTACCCCCCGTGGTGGCGGCGCGCGCCCTTCCCTGCCCATTGGGATTGCCCGATATCCGCCAAGGCGAACAAGTTCGCCCCGCCGCGGGGCAAGCCGCCTTCCTGGCTGAAAAAGCCCGCCGGGAAGAGCTTGGCATCCCTCCCCTGGAAGATGAGGCGCCGGTGCCTGTCGATCCGGTCATGCCATTGGGCGGGCCGATCGAGGCGGATGGTTTCGACATACCCTGCCGGTTGGCGGCGCTCTGGCAATTGGCGGGCGAGGCGCCCATCCGCATCACGCAAGCGGGCGAGTTTTACCGCCGCGACGCGGACAGGCTGCGACAAAACCAGTCGCTGATCCAGGCCGATGACGCCGCCGCGGCGGACTTGGCCGATCCCGCGGGCTTGCTGGTGGACCTGGCGCGGGCCTTGGGAATATTGTCGGCTCAAGAGGCCGACCTGGTGCCCGGACCATTTCCGCCCGAATGGAAATCCGGCTCGTACGAGATGCTGGAAGGCCTTTACAAGGCAATGTTCCAGATCAGGGCATGGAACCCCCGGGATGGATGGAAGCTGGAACCCGAGGCGGCCAATCCATTTCCATCGGCCACCCTGCTGGCGCTGCTGCTGCTGGCTGAGTTGCCGGAAAGCGCCTGGGTTCGTCCAGAGACCGTGGAGGGCTGGATTCACCGGCACCATCCGTTCTGGAAAGGAACGCAAAGGCCCGGTCGGTTGGCGCCGTGGGTGGGAACCTGGCTGGCAGGCGTGGCGCATCCCCTGCGGCTGGTGGAAATGGCCCGCGCCGGGCTGACGGATGACGACGGGCGGGCCGTGCGCCTGACGGCGATCGGCCGATGGCTCCTGCGCCGGGGTGACAAGCCGCCTGAGCCTCCGGTGTATCCGCAGGCGCTGGTGGTTCAGCCGAACCTCGAGGTGCTGGTGTACCGCCAGGCGCTGGCACCCTCGCTGCTGGCCCGGCTGACCCAGGTGGGGTCGTGGCGGAACCTTGGCAACGCCTGCGTGCTGATCCTCGACAAGGATACGGTTTATCGCGGATTGGAGTCGGGCGAGTCTCTTGAAAGCATCAAGACGCTGCTGGAGAACCATTCCGGCCGCGCGATCCCCGGCCCCGTGCACGACCAGCTCAAGACCTGGGCCGGCCGGCGGGAAAGGCTGACGGTGTTTCCCGCGGCCACGCTGCTGGAGTTCGCCAACTCGGCGGACCTGGACGAGGCCTTGGCGCGGGGCATGCCGGTCCAGCGGTTGGGGGACCGTTTCGCCGTGCTGCTCGACGAGGCGGTGGGCTACAAGCATGTGCGGATCGCCGGCAACCGCGACTACGGCCTGGCGCCGGAACCGTGCCTGACAGTGGCCGACGATGGCGCCACGCTGACGGTGGACATCGGCAAGTCGGACCTGCTGCTCGAGATAGAACTTCCCGTTCTGGCCGACATGGTCGAGCAGGGCGAGAGGCGAGTCTCGAAGATCACGCCGGCATCGGTTGGGCGGGCGATGGAGGCGGGCTGGAGCGCGGACGAGATCAACCGCTGGTTTCACCGGCGCGCCGGGCATGCGGTGACGCCGGCGATCGCGGCCATGCTTCATGGGAGATCGGCAACGGTCTCCATGGCGCGCAAGCTGGTTCTGAAGCTGTCATCGGCCGACATGCTCGACGGCCTGCTGCAGTGGCCCGTGACGGGCTCTTGCCTGGGCGAGCGGCTTGGCCCCTGCGCGGTGGAGGTGCCTGCCGACCGGGTGGAGGCCCTCCGCGCCGGCATGCTCCAGTTGGGAATGGAACCGCCGGGCGACTTCTGAAAGCCAGCGGTTGTATCAATTGGACCTGTCGAACGCCTGGAGGTGGATCGGAACCCCGTCATGCACGATCGCGTTGCCGCAAAGGTGCGGGCCCTCGATGCGGTAGTCCT
>CAWUNZ010000426.1:0-2767 GCA_963923445.1 uncultured bacterium | reverse complement strand
CCAGAGCGAGCGGGCGATATCTGGCAACCACCCACTCACTCCGCCTTCGGCTCCGTTCGGGGCTCTTATGGCCTCAACATCAACCGCGGAGCTCTTTTTGAGTTAGATTGAGTCTGCTTTTCCGACTCTCAAAAGCCCCCTCCTAGCGCCCCTTGGTGCCCGGCAAGGCGCCGATGATCTGGTTGATGCCGCCAAGGGTTCCCGGCGCGCTTGCGGGGGGCGGCGCGGGTGGCTTGGGCGCCCCGGCGGGCGGCTTGGGAGGTTGCCCCTGCGGTGGCGCGGGCGGCGGCTGAACCGGGGCGGCGGGAGCGGGCAAGGCGATGTGCGCCGGGGGCAGCGGATCGCCGCTGGTGACCGTCACCGTGGCCCCGTTCACCACCGCGCCCGAGGCGAGGATGGCGCGGATCTGGTAGGTGCCCAATCTCAACCCCTCCAGCACGCCGAACCGGTATTCCCCCTTGCCGTTGCTGGTGGTGGAGGCGACAACGGCGCCCGTGGCGGAATCCACCAGTTGCACCGTCTGGCCGGCAAGGCCCGATTCGCCCTTGCCTTGCTTGCCGTCTCCATTGCGATCGCCGAAGGCGACACCGCCCACCTCGGGCCTGAAGAAGAACACCTGCCGCTGCAGGTTGGTCGTGGTGGTGTTGGCAGCGATGATGTCGGCGAGCGTGGTTTTCTCGAGGGACTGGAGATCCTTGCCCTTGAACTGGTTCTGGTACCAGAACCTGTCGCCGTCGCGAAGGCGGGTGAACTGGTCGGCGATGATGGCGCGCGCCGTGGCGCCCACGCTGGCGCCGGGCAGGTGCTTCTCGGCAAGCACTCCCACCCACAGGTCGATCTTATCGACCGATCCGTACAGGTCGCGCAGTTTGCCCTGCAGCACCGTGTCGGGGGTGATCTGCGCGAAGTCGGTCACCCGGGGCAGGCCGTAGGCGGCGCGCGTGGTGTTGTAGTCGGCCAGGCCGTGGTCGCGACCGCGCTGGATATTCAGGCTGGCGAGGTCGAGGCCACCCTGCCCCGGCGCTCCGAACAGGAAGTTGCGCAGCTGGTCCACCACCTTCAGGTCCACTTCTTGCGACGGGTCGGAAACGAGGTATTTCAGCACCGGGTCGATGCCCACGCCCTTCACGATCGACGGATTGAAGAACGCCTGCGCCAGCGAGACCGGATCGGCCACCTTGTTGCCGTTGTTGTCGAGGAACTCGATGTCCGGGCCGACGATGCTGTGGCCGAACCGGAAACCCGCCGTGGCGAACTCGTTGCTCACCGCCGGGTTCACCCCCGCCTTGTATCCGGCATAGGGCTTGATGGGATTTTGCCCCAGGAGCGCCGGCAGCCATTCCTTGTAGGTGACCGCCTGGATCTCGCCGATCACCCGGGCGCGCGCGGCCTGGTAGACCTGCTCATCGGTCCAGCCGGGGTTGGCGCCCGCGAGGCGCGCGGCCAGGCGGTTGTGTTCCCGCACGAAAAGGGTCTGCAAACTGGTCAGTTCCGGGTTTTCCCCCACCCGGATGTCGCCGGCCAGAAAGTTGCCCTTGGAGTCGGTGGGCAGCAGGTTGCCCTCGCTGGTCTTGAGTCGGCCGCCCTGCAGGGTGCGCAGCGATGCCGCGGTGCCGGCGTCGGACCCGTACACCATCGACCCGTCGAGCCACGCGGTGATGGAGTTGACCTGCTGGCGCGCCGTGGTGGCGCCCGTGGAGGGATCGAAGGTGGACCGTTTCATGGGAATGACCTGGGCGCCGGTGGAGGCGGGGTCGAACGACGGGTCGCCGGCGGGAACCGGAATGGGCAACGACTCGGTGGTGCCGGTGAGGGTGAGGTCGAGGTCGTGGTCGATGAACTGGCCCCAGGCGTAGACCATGGCGCTCATGAGGCGGTCGCTGACGGTGGATTGGCCCTGCTGGTCGGCCACGGCGTTGCTGATGTCGCGCGCCCCGGGCCTGTCGGCGCCCGAGGGGGTGGAGATGCCGTCGCCGTAGGAGGCGGGGGCGACACGGATGTAGTCGGTGCCGGCCTGCCCCCAGGCGGGGTTGGCGAGGTTGTTGCCGCTGCCGTCGATGGACCTCCATTCCGGGCCGACCACGGCGGGCACGGCGCGTTCCTCGAGGGCCAAGAGTTCGGGCCTGGTTCGGGCGCGCGCGCGGGAACGGACGGGGAACAGAAATGAGAGCGGAAGCGCGGGGAGGCGGAACATGGGGGAACCCCCGGAGTTGATGTGGCGGAACGGAAAACCCGCTCCAACCGAAACCTAGGTCAACCCCGGCGTCTGTCAAACAGCGTGGCAAAAAAATCGCCGCTTGCATCGATTTTCAGCGAAATCATGGAGCAATCGCCGTTCCGATATTCGCTTGTTATGCCATAATGACCGAGGATTAAGGCATTCATGGCCAAGGTGACGCCATGGGCACGGCATCTTCCGCCGACGAACCGATCGCCGAGAGCGAACTGTCCACCTCGTCTAGCCTTGTGGACCAGTTGCGCGCCGAATCGCCCGAGCGTTGGAACTCGTTTGTTCTGGCTTATTCCCCCCTGCTGAGGTTTTGGATCGGCCGCGAACGGATCAGGCCCGACCATGTCGACGACATCCTGCAGGAAACCCTGAAATCGGCGTTCTGCGCCATCTCGCATTTCCAGAAAAAGGAAGGCGCGGGTTCGTTCCGCGGATGGCTGAGAACCATCGTGCGCCGTCGCGCCGCCGACCACTTCCGCCGCCAAAACCCCCTTCAACCCGGGCAGACCGACTTTTTGGAGAACATTCCCGCCGGTC
>CAWUNZ010000425.1:0-2769 GCA_963923445.1 uncultured bacterium | reverse complement strand
ATCCCCGGTCGGCCGATCCAGGCTGGTTCCGCATGGCCATCGACCGCAGTTTTGTGGTGCAGGGGCATGGCACGGTGGTCACCGGCACGGTGATGGCCGGCACCATGAATGTCGGCGATGAGGTGGCGTGGATGCCCTCGGGGCAAATCGTGCGCGTGCGCGCCATCCACCGCCACGACAAACCCGCCGAAAGCGTTTCCGCCGGCATGCGCGCCGCGCTGAACCTTGCCGGGGTGAAGCATGAGGATGTCGCCCGTGGTCAGGAACTGGCCACCCCGGGCATGCTGGTTCCCGCGCGTGTGGTCTCGCTCAGGGTGCGCGCCTTGGCCAACGCCCCCCGCCCCCTGCGCCACCGGCAGGAACTTCGGGTGCATCTGGGCACCACCGAATGCCTGGCCACCTTGTCGCTTCTCGACTGCGACCGAGTCGCGCCCGGCGACGAGGCCCTGGCCCAACTGTTCCTCGAGGCGCCTGTCACCGCGACCTGGGGCCAACCCGTTGTGCTGCGCGACGCCTCGGGCCGCACCACCCTGGGCGGCGGCAGGGTGATTCAGCCGACGGCCCGCAAGATCCGCCGCCGGCACACCGAGGACCTGGAGCACCTCGAGCGGCAAGCGGGGGACGACGCCGACACCCGGTGCCGCATGGCCTGCTGGTTCGCCGGGTTTTCGGGGGTATCGGCGGGCGCGCTGGTCCGCGACGCCGGCTTGGCCGCGGGTGCCGCCGGCCAGTGGATCGCCACGGGCCTGTCATCGGGGCAACTGCTAGAGATTCCCGCGGGCGGCACGCGCCGGGTGGTGCTGGAAGCCGACCGGGTTGTGGAACTGGAATCGCGCCTGCTTTCAACCGCCGACAAGCTTCACGACAAATTCCCTCTATTGGGACACCATGAAAGGCAAAAAGTGGAGGCGGGTCTCGACTACCTCGAGGACGCCCCGCTGGTGGCCGCGGTGCTCGACAGGCTTGTGGCTCGCAAGGCTCTGGTGGGCCCGATGGGCCGCGTCGGCCTGCCGGACTTCAAGCCCCGACTCACCGCCGCCCAAAGGCGCCTCAAGGAGCAGATCGTCCAGCAATTCCGCGAAAAGTCGTTCACGCCCCCCGACGCGGGCGACCTGAAGGGGATCGCCGGCGCCAACGCCGCCCACCTGAAGGAAATCCTCGATGTCTGCGAGGCGGAGGGCTGGATCGTGCCGTTCGCCGAGGGCATGTGGCTGCATTCCTCCCGGGAACAGGAAATGCGCAAGTTGGTCGCCGACAAGCTTGCCGAGATGGCGTCCCAGAGCAAGGGCCTGCTGGTCGCGGACATCCGCACCCTCCTGGGCACCTCCCGCAAGTATGCTGTTCCCCTGTGCGAATACCTGGACCGCGTCGGGGTCACCCGCCGCGATGGAGACATCCGTTGGCTGGCCAACCCGACCCGGAACTGACCGCGCGCCTCCGTGCCCTGCCCGCTGTTCACCTGTTGGTGAACGCGCCATCCGCTCGTGAACTGGAGGCCGCGCACGGCCACCTCGCCGTGGCGGAGGCGGCGCGCGCGCTGGTCGATTCAGCCCGCAAGGCCATCCTTGCCGGCGGAAACGCCCCGACCTTGGCCGACCTTATTGCCGCCCTGCCAGCGGCGGTGGAAGCCCGCGCACGCCCGCACATGCGCCGGGTCATCAACGCCACCGGCGTGGTGCTGCACACCAACCTCGGCCGCGCCCCGCTTCCCCGCGCCGCCATCGAAGCCCTTCTGGCCGCCTCCGGCGCCTGCAACCTGGAACTCGACTTGGAAACAGGCCAGCGCGGGTCGCGCCAGGCAGGCGTATCACCATTGATCGCCCGCCTGTTCGGTGCCCAGGCAGGCACGGCGGTCAACAACTGCGCCGCGGCCACGGTCATCACCCTGCGGGCCCTGTGCCGTGGCAAGGAAGTCATCGTCTCCCGGGGGCAATTGGTGGAAATCGGCGGCAGTTTCCGCCTGCCTGAAATCTTTGAAGTCTCGGGCGCCCGCCTCCGCGAGGTGGGGTGCACCAACATCACCAAGGTTTCCGATTACAAAAAAGCGATCGGGCCCGACACCGCCGCCATCATGCGGGTGCATCCGAGCAACTACCGGGTGGAGGGGTTCGCGCACACTCCTTCGGTGGCGGAACTTGCCCCCGTGGCCCGCGAGGCCGGAATCCTGCTGCTCGACGATGTCGGCAGCGGCGCCATTGCCGACATGGCCCTCTGCGGCCTGCCGGGTGAACCCGGCCCGATGGATGGCTTGAAGGCCGGCGCCGACATCACCCTGTGCAGCGGCGACAAACTGCTGGGCGGACCGCAGGCGGGCATCATCGCCGGCCGGGCCGATTTGGTGGACCGTGTGCGAACCGACCCGCTCTTCCGCGCCATGCGCCTCGACAAGTTGGTTCTGGCCGCATTGGAGGCGACGCTCCGCCTGCACCTCGACGCTGACCGGGCGTGGCGCGAAATTCCGGTTCTGGCCATGCTGCGTGAACCGGTGGAAAACCTCATGACCCGGGCAAGGCTCTTGGCTGAGAAAATGAGCGGTTTGCCATGGGTCTCTTCCGCCGAGTCGCGCCTCGACACCACGCTCGTGGGGGGCGGTTCGCTTCCCGGCATGGAATTACCCACTGCCGTGGTGGCGATTGAACCCAAGGGCATGTCGGTTGACGACGCCGCGGGCGCCTTGCGGCACCTTCCCGTACCCGTGCTGGCCCGACGCAAGGACGACCGCCTGGTGCTGGATCTGCGTTCGGTCCCGGCGGGGGAGGATGAGGGACT
>CAWUNZ010000424.1:0-2772 GCA_963923445.1 uncultured bacterium | reverse complement strand
GCACGCCTACCTGAGCGGAGGCCTCGATTCCACCGTTGTCTGCGGATTGATGACCCGACTGGGCGCCCGGTTCACCTGCTTCAATGTCGGATTTCCCGATTCCCCTTACGATGAATCAGAGAAGGCCCGCGCCGTGGCCAACCATTACGGCCAGCAATTCGAGACCGTGCCCTGCACCCACCGGCAGATCGGCGAGAACATCCCCGAGGCCGTGTATGCCACCGAGATGCCGCTGAACAATTACAACGCCCTGGCCAAGATGGTGCTGTCCAGGTATGTCCGGGGCCGGGGCGTGAAGGTCTGCCTCACCGGCGAGGGGTCCGACGAGTTTTTCGGTGGCTATCCCTATTTCAAGCTCGAGGCCATTTGGCGCCTTCTGGCCGCCGGTGGCGACGACGCCCGGCGGGGGCGCGCCCTGCTTGCGCGGTTTCGGGCCATGGAATTCAAGTCAGAGGGCCTGCTGTGGGATGGGACCGATCGCTGGAAGCGCTCAACCAGCGCCTTTGGCTATCCCAGCTTTTTCAACCTGAGGGCCCGTGACGCCAATCGCTGCGTGGACTTGTTTTTCAACCAGAAACAGATGGGCTTGGACGCCGCGGACATGCCCGGCAACCTGCTCAAAACCGCGATGCCCGGGGAGCGACTCGAAGGGCTTGACCCGTTCAACACCACCCGGTTGCTGACCCTGAACCAGCTTTACAACATCGTGATCCCGTCCTTGGGCGACCGGGTCGAGATGGCGCACTCGCTCGAATGCCGGCCTCCGTTTCTCGACAGGGATCTCCTCGCCCTTTTGGGTTCCGTGCCGCCGGAATTTTTCATCGACTTGGACAACCTGCGGGAAAAGAACCTGCTCAGGGAAGCCATGGCCGACCTTCTGCCCCCGGCGTTCCAGAAGGAGCACAAGCACCCCTTCCTCGCGCCTTCGTGGTCTGGCTTTGGCGGCACCCGGCAGGGACGCGAGCTGTTCGCCGAATTCCTTTCTTCCCGCGCGATCCGGGAAGTAGGGATTTTCAGGCCCTTGGCCGTGAACATGGCCCGTTGGGCGCTCGGTGGATTCCCGTTGCCCCGCGGATTAAGGCGCAAGCTGGATGCGCTTTTGGGCACAATGCTGACGACGCACCTGCTGCATCATTCGTTTGTTGTCAGGCAGATTCCCTGCGATCCGTCATTCCCCATGGCGGACCGCGGCCCGGAGCGATTGTCGCAACGCCATCGCGCCGCTTGAGGGCACAAGGTTCAGGTTTCGCCCAGAAGTCGGGGCAAGGCCCCGCGGAATGCCTTGGTGATGTCGGCCAAGGTGGCCCATACGGCCCATGCACCGTCCGCTCCGGCGATGCGAACCCGTTGATCACGGACGGTTCCACCCACGCGGTGGCAAGGGGAACCCGCCATGGCGTTCTCGAACGCCTCCGCCTTTTCCGGCGCCACCTCCACGAGGAATCGCGTGGGCGATTCGCCAAACAGCAACTCCGCGTTGTTCAGGCCCGAACCCGCTTGGGCCATGTGGGACAGGTCGCAGCCGATGCCTCCCGCAAGCGCCATTTCCGCGGCGGCGACAGCGACGCCTCCCTCGGCGAGGTCATGCACGGCCTTGCAAAGATCCGTGGCGATGGCCTTGTGCAGGCGCGCGAACAGCACCTTGGCGGCCAGGGGATTCACCTTGGGAATCCGTCCGCCTGAAAGCCCATGGATCGCGGCGTAGGCGGAACCGGCAAAGGCCCCGTCCGAGGAACCCACCAGGTAGATGTGGTGACCTGCGGACTTGAAGTCCATGCTGATGGCTTGCCGGGCGTCGGCCAGTTGGCCCAGGGCGCTGATCAGCAGCGTGGGCGGGATGGCGATCCGCCGGTCCTTGCCCTTGTATTCGTTCTTCAGGCTGTCCTTGCCGCTGATGAACGGCATCATCCATTCCACCGCCAGGTCGTGGCAGGCTTCCGCGCACCGGACCAGAAGGCCCAGTTCCTCGGGGCGATCGGTGTCGGCCCAGCAGAAATTGTCGAGTAGGGCGATCTTCGCAGGATCGGCTCCCACGGCCACCACATTCCTCACCGCCTCGTCGATGGCGCAGGAGGCCATGGCGTAGGGGTCGATACGCCCCAGGCGCGTGTGGATGCCGCATCCCACGGCGAACGCCTTCCACTTGCCGGGAACGGGCGCGATCACCGCGGCGTCGGATGGACCCGTCTCGTGCAGGCCCACCATCGGCTTGATGACGCTTCCGCCTTGCACCTCATGGTCGTATTGGCGAACCACCCATTCCTTGCTGGCGATGTCGGGCATGGACAGCAATTTCAACAGCGTGGCGGAGCAGTCTTCGCCCGCCGGTGGTGCCAGCGGGGTTTCCACCGGGTCCGACCAGGTGGCCTTGCGGGTGACGGGCGGACGCCCGTCGTGCAGGAAGGCCATGTCGAGTTCCGCCACCTGCCGCCCATGCCAGAATAGGCGCAGCAGTCCGGTGGCCTCGAATGTCCCAAGAACCGTCGCTTCCACGCCCTCGGCGACGCACTCGGCGCGCAGCGCCTCCCAATGCTCGGGAGGAACGGCCAGCACCATGCGCTCCTGCGACTCGCTGATCCAGGCCTCGACATACGAGAGGCCGGAATACTTGAGCGGTGCCTGCTCAAGGTTCACGGTGGCTCCAAGGTCCGCGGCCATCTCGCCCACGGCGGAGCTGAAACCTCCGGCGCCACAGTCGGTGATCGCCCGGTAAAGGCCCTTGTCGCGGCATCGCATCACCGCCTCGAGAACCTTTTTCTCCTCGATGGCGTT
>CAWUNZ010000423.1:0-2791 GCA_963923445.1 uncultured bacterium | reverse complement strand
CAAGCACCGGCAGGCCGAATCCCTCATAAAGGGAAGGGAAAATAAATATTTCAGCTCCGCGATACAAAGCCGCAAGCGAAAGGTCATCAATGAACCCGGTTAATTTGACCGCCTCCGCAATGCCCAAGGCTTCAATCTTTGATTGAATCAAACTTTCGCGTTCGATAGTCCAGCCGGCTTTACCAAACAACACAAAAACCAGATCAGGGAAATACTTGTGAATGAGCGAAAAAGCAACAAGCGCAGCATCAAGGTTTTTTCGAGGTTCCAGATTGTAAGGGGCCAGTAAGAATCGACGGCCATCGATTTTAGGAAACCGCAAGGCTAGGGTTTCAGGCCAATCAGAATGGTGCCCGTCAGGAGGAAAACCAGAGACCGCGAGATGAACTGTAGCGATTTTATTCTCAGGAATTTTCCACAAACGGTGGTAATCGGCGGCGGTTGCATGGCTGATGGCCAGAAACTTGGTCACCCTGTGGCGGGAAAGCCAACGAAACCGCCTGTAACCTCGACTCGCCAACATTTTCGGATAATCAGCAGCAAATATTTCCGGCATCAGGTCATAAGCGGTCAAAACAACTGGGCAAGGCGGCAGGACTGGTATTGTTGAGTCAATAATATGTAAAATGGTTATTTTATATTGCCTATGAAACCAAAAACTTCGCCATTGATTGGACCAATCAGCCATCCTTCCATGCGCGAAAGGTTTATGAACCCAAACCCAATTGGTTGCGGGTTGAAACAAACAACTTATTCGTTCAGGCGGGAAAGGCCTCGTGCCGAACACTGTGACCTTGTCGGCAAAATCAATTTGAGCCAAGGCTGCCATGAGATCCGTCGCATATCGAAATTGGCCATTTCCGAGGGAATAGCCATCCATGCCCCAGTCGATTCCAAGATGTATTTTCGTAATGGCTCCGTTCCTTAAATCACAGATTCATATCGGTGAGGAACGATCATTTGAAATATGACCAGGAGGACAGACGGGAACTCGCAATTTCTCTTGAAGTGCCAAATTCCACTCGGGATTGAAACGCTTGTTCATCCTTGCCGTGTAAAGGATAAGCCACTCCCTGAAATCGAGTTCGCAATGCGTGTCAATACAGTCGTACCTGCGGTCGTACTCCATGGTTTTGGTGTATTTTGGCCAAAAAAAATCTGTAACTCCCGGATCGACCACGCAAAAGTGGTCCGCAAAAATATCCCAACTATCAGGCAAGGTCCACAGGACTTCCCTTCCCACTTTGGCAAGAAATTGCGTGGCAAAATACGACTCCGGCGCCAAGTGGCGCGCAATGTTAATGATGCTCTCCTTCCAGTCCTCCGGCAAACCGGAAGGCCTCAGCGGCGGCGTCCAATAAAGAACCATGTCATCGATATGCCCAAACACTGTTTGATCGGACAAATGATAAAGGCCAAATTTCCAGGTGCCACGACCAAGGGAGACAATTCGATGACGCTGTCGGAAATTAGGACAAACAGGAAATGCCTTCGCCATTCCGACGAGAAATTCAGCTAAGTTTGGAGCATAGAGGCGTTGGTCCGTTCGCGTCTTGAGCACCCAGTCCGCACCGCATTCCGCGGCCCGGCGAATGCCCGCGGAAGCGCTTGTGATTTGTAAATTAATGTTCAGATTACCGGGGTCTGCTGGTTTTTCACTCAGCACCACATCAATTCCAAAAGAACGGATATTTTCTACAACCTCAGGAGTCGTATCCGTCCAGGTTGAAAGAATCATTTTGGCTGATGGGAAATGATGGGCATAAATACGAAGTGTCTCAAGAGTGAATTCATTAGCCGTCATCACAGGGCCTTGCATCACCACGGCAAAAGCTGATTGGCATTGAACCGGATCCGTCCAAGTTCCAACATCTCGGGCGTATAAAGGGCGAGAATGATGGGTAACAAACCAGCCAGATCGACGGTTGGCGATACGCATGGCGGTCCGGTAGATTTTTTGCCAAACCCATATGGGAAATAACCGCGATCCCCATTCCTCAAACCATTGCGATACCCGTGAATTCATTTCTCAGGCTAGCCTATCGGATTTCAGTTTGCGCGAAACGGGGGCGGCGAGAAACTGCTCCAAGTCATGCGGTGTACCAAGGCCATGCATTCCAGCGTATTCCCGGCCTACATTATAGATAATCAATTTCTTACCCTGCGCGATCATCTCGTTGTAAGAGGGAGCCACATAGAATTCATTGTTGACGCGGAAATTCTTGGCGATCATTGTTTCCGCGCTACGCACAAAATCAGAGCCTTGGCGAAAATTGTATATTCCCACGGTGGCCTCGTTTGAAACCACTTGTTTTTCCACAACCTCGATGATGGCACCCGTTTCATCAAATCTCACATAAGACCATTTGGGATGGTCCGCCCACATGGTCATGATGAGCCCGTCCACATCGGCAGAGTCCGCAGTCGCAAGGTATTCATCGATACGGATATCAACCCACTGGTCGCAATTGGCAATCATGAGTGGGTCGCTGGTGTTGATCAGGTCTTTAGCAAGCAAAACCGTGCAAGCCGCGCCTTCGGTCACCGAATCGACAAACACAATTTCACAATCAGGTTCCCAGACTCGCAAATGCGAATCCAAACCAAATTCTTTCGCATGCTCACGCAAGATAAGAAAAATAAACCGATGAGGTCTGCCCGGGCGCAAGTTATGGATCACCACCTCGGTCATCGGCCGACCATGGACAGGAATCAATGGTTTTGGATGATTATACCCTGCATCCGCAAAGCGCTGACCACGGCCTGCCATCGGCATTACAATGTTGAGCAT
>CAWUNZ010000422.1:0-2801 GCA_963923445.1 uncultured bacterium | reverse complement strand
CGGGGCAACCGGTGAACGATTCAACCGATTCGGCATCGACTCCTCCCCGGGTGACTCTACTTCCAGGTAAGAGCAGGCTTTTTTACTCCCGTCATCCTTGGGTATTTCCAGGGGCCATTTCCCATTTTGAGGACGGGATTCCCGACGGCTCATTGGTTCAATTGGTTTCCCACACCGGAAACTTCGTCGGCTGGGGATTTTACAACGCAAAAAGCCGGGTTCGAGTGAGGCTTCACTCATGGGAAAAAGGTCAGCCACCGGGACCAAGCCTCTGGAGGGACCGGATTCGCGCCGCCATCCGGTTGCGTCGGGACCTTGGCTTGATGAATCCAGAAGGGGCTTGCCGACTGATCAATAGCGAAGGCGATCATTTTTCCGGTTTGGTCGTCGACCGGTTTGGCCGATGGCTTTCGGTGCAGGCCTCCTCACTTGGATTAAGTCAACGACTAGAGGAAATTCTTGACATTCTGATGGATGAAACAGCTTGCTTGGGAATCATCCAACGACAAGACAAAGAAATGGCGCGACTTGAGGGCATCGACCCCTTCGAAGGCTTGTGCAGGGGCCAAAGCCCGCCTGAACGGCTTCAGTTTCAAGAGCATGGTTTGACGATTGGCGTGAATCTGGTGGAGGGGCAAAAGACAGGCTACTACCTCGATCAAAGGGATAACCGCTTGGCTGCTGCTGCGTTGGCCAAAGGCCGATCGGTGCTGGATGCGTTCACCTACGCAGGCGGATTTGCCATGCGGGCGGCCTTTGCTGGAGCCAGGTCCGTCATTGCGGTCGACCAATCACAAAACGCCCTCGAAATGGCGACTGCTAATTCCCAAGCCAACGGATTGGCCGACATCATTTCGTTCAAGAAGGCTGAAGTGTTTGAAGATTTGTCCGAAAGGGTGGAGTCCGGCGAACAATTTGGACTGGTGATCTTGGATCCTCCCAAATTCGCGCGGGGCAAGAACCGCGTGGAGGAGGCGCTGCGAGGATACCGAAGGCTCTTCACTCTTGCCTTCCGTCTCACGGAGGAAGACGGAAGAATCGTCCTTTGCTCTTGCACAGGTTCGGTGACCAAAGACATGCTTTTGGATTTGATTTCACAAGTGGCGGCGGAAGAACGCAAAGACGCCCGCATCATACGCGCGGCAGGAGCGGCACCCGACCATCCGGTAGCCACATCCTGCCCAGAATCAGATTACCTCAAGTGTTTCATTTTAGCCGTTTCTTGAGGTATTTGGGCCAAGTTTGTCAGCTAGTCCCGGGGCGCCTTGCGATCATCACCAATTATTGATTAGCCTGATGCCACTTTTGGCGGAGTGGCCCATGAATCGAGCCCTGATAGTGCTGTTGATCATCGGGTCTGCCTGCGCAAAATTGGCGGGTCAGGATCGACTTCTGCCTTCAGACACCTCGTTTCTGCTGACGGTCAATACTCGGGCGGCTCTTCAATCCGCTGCCTTAAGGGAGTTATTTGTCCCATGGTGCAAGACCGCTCTTGAGAAAGCCCCCAACTTCGGCCAGCTTGCCGACATTTTGGGAATCGATCCGCTCACCGAGCTTTGGACGGTCTCAGTGGCGACCGGTTCCAACCGCGATCAGGACCGGATCATTGTTGTTTTGCGGGGATCTTGGGATAAGCAATCTCTTGCCGGACGCCTCCTCGAAAAATCCAAGCGCATGGAATCAGGATTGTCCTTGGTCAACGACAACAAACAAACACCCGTTTACCAATGGTCGCGTCCGGGCGGAAAGCCCGGATCTGTCTTCATCGCGCTCTCCACGGATGGCGGAATCGTGACTTCACCGGCCAAGGATTATCTTGCGCAGGTGCTCAGGCCAAATGAAAAAGCGGACTTGTCAGACCGGCATTTCCAAGATTCCATCGCGGCGATGAATCCCCGCGCCTTGGCCTTTGTCGCCGTTTCCGGGACCTCGATCGATTGGTCGATGGTCCCGGAAGAGAAAGCCCGCGACGCCTTCAAGTCGTCCCGCGGCCTTTCAGGCCACCTGACATTGAATCAGGCTGAAACCGAACTAAATTTAGAACTCTCATTGGAATTTGCGGATCGGGAAACCGCGTCAAGCAGCAGCCAAGCCCTTGATGACCTTGCGGGCCAATCCCTTGGATACCTGGGAATGCTGGTCGCCCAACAACCACAGTACAAGGCCGTTCATACGGCACTGAAGTCAAATCGGAATGAAGCACAAGGAAATTCGGTCAGAATCCGCGCCACAATGCCTTTGGGCGAGCTTCGGGAATTAATGAATCCCAAGCAGGCGGCGCGGGGTAATTAAATTTGAGTTTTTTCGCCCGAACTCGGGCCGAAAGGAAATCCCATGACGATCAGGTTGTCAATTACCGCTTTCCTTGTTGCCGCAACGCTTCTGGCACCGATTCAGGCCGTGGAACCGGACAAGATGATTCCGGCAGACGCCGAATTCGTCTGGTCCGTGAGACCCAAGCAACTCCTCGATTCCGCTCTCCTTAAATCGCAGGGATGGGACTTGGCGCTCAAAACCCTGCTGTCAGCCAATGAAACTGTTCAGGAGATCATGGAGAGCACCGGCATCGATCCGTTCCGTGACATTGAATCCCTTTTGATTTCATCGCGTGGCCAGCGCGAGAAGGGCCGGTTCGTGATCGTGGCCCGGGGAAAATTCAACCCCGCCAAGATCTCAAAAACCATCGAAAAACAGGGAAAGGAAAACGGCGCGCCGGTCAAAAAATTCCAGGAGGAAGGTGCGACCTTGTGGGAGATGACCACACCCGTGTTTCCCATTTACGCAGGGTTCATTGGCAAGGA
>CAWUNZ010000421.1:0-2801 GCA_963923445.1 uncultured bacterium | reverse complement strand
GTCAATCCCGCCAACGAACGCATGAGAGTCTTCATTTCAAGCGATCCTCCCGAAGATAGTTTGGTGATCCCAGCCCATGATACCCCGAGCTTGGGGTCATGGCGTGGGAATCGGATCCGTGGGCGAAACGGGCTTGCCTTCCCAAGTGACGGCGCCCGTTGCCGGATCGCGGATCAGTACACGGTGGGCGCTTCCAGCCACGGCGCGAACATCCACCTTGGGCAGCCACTTGGCAAGACTCGCCTTGGTTGACGCCAATTCCGGCTTGTTGGCCAGATTCGACCATTCACGGGGGTCGGCAACCATGTCGTAGAGTTCCTCGGTGCCATCCGCGTAGCGGATGTAACGGAACCGTTCGTCACGCACCGCGTGGTTGCCCTGATTGTGCGTGGTGATGGCGGGCCGGTCTCGCGGCGCCATGGCGCTTCGAAGTTGCGGTTCCAGGCTGAGTCCCTCGAGGTGGGTGAGTTTTTCCGCGGCGGGCAAACCAGCCAGCCTTGTCAGCGTGGGGTAAATGTCGAGCAATTCGACCGGCCGGCCGCAACGGGCATTCTTGGCGATCCCCGGACCGGCAAACACCAGGGGAACGCGCGTGGACCTTTCCCAAAGCGTGTTCTTTCCGGTGATGAGCTTTTCACCCAAATGGTAGCCGTGGTCGCTCCAAAGAACCACGATGGTGTCGTTGGCGCGACCGGTCTTGTCCAATGCGGCCAGCAGCCTGCCCACTTGCGCATCCATGAACGCCGTGCTGGCCAGATAGGCTCTCACCAAGGGTTTCCACTCGCCACGGTCTCGCAGAGTCTTGAGTCGGGGTTCGGGCAGGTTCCAGTGCAGGTACCAGGAAAAACGGGGGGTGTCGTCGCGATCGTCCTCCCTTATATCCGGCAAGCGGACCGATTCCTCGGGGAACAGGTCAAACCATGCCTTGGGGGCGTAGCAGGGCACATGGGGCAGCCGAAAACCGGCCGCCACGAAAAAGGGCTTGTCCTTGGGCGCTTCGGAAAGGGCGGCGATGGCGGCATCGGCAATGACCCAGTCGGCAGCCTTGGAATCAGCATCAGGGAAGGGGCCCCAATCCATCGCCGGGTGACGGGGTTCCGGAAGCTTGGCAAACGGCTTGGGAGGCTTTCCCATTCCCGGCGCGGGGCCCCACTTGGCGAATTCCGCCTGCCGATCGCGCGGCGACAGGGAACCGTCGTGGAAGACCTTGCCACAGGTGAATGTCCAATAATCCGCTGTGCGGAAAGCTTGGGGCAAGGTGGTGACCTGCCGGGTGGCATCGACGGCGCGGATGCCGGGAACCAAGCCGTGAATGCCGGTGGTGGAAGGCCTGAGACCCGTCAGCAGGCTGGAGCGGGAGGGATTGCACAGCGGCGCCTGGCAATGGGCGTTGGTGAACAGGGTTCCGCGCGCCGCCAGGGCATCGATATGGGGCGTGCGGGCCTGGGGGTGCCCGCCCAGGCAACCCAGCCAATCGTTCTGGTCGTCGATCGCCACCATGAGGACATTGGGCGGCGCCGCCATGGTGAAGGCGGCCAGCCAAAGGGTGGCCAACAATGCAAGCCTCCTATTCGCGATCATTTTGCCTTCTTGGCGGATCCGAATTCGCTTGCCGACATTTCCTTCACGGTTCCATCCTGCATGAGGACATAACCGCCAGACTCCGGAACCTTCTTCTCGTGGGCCAGGACGACATCGGCGCCGGAGGCGGAAAGGGACTTGCCCCATGTGTAGACGATATTCCCCTGAACAAGGGCAATGTAAGCCCCGGGGAACAGCGGTTCCACTTTCTCGACATCCGCGATTTTTGCCGGCGGCGACTTCTTTTGGGAATCAAAAGACTTGAGCATCTGCTCGAGGTTGGACAAGCCTTCCTTGCCGGTGGGGGTTCCGCCGGCACCCGGCCCGGTTTTGCCGGCCTGACCTCCACCGCAACCAGCTTGGCAGGCAACAAGGGCGATAAGGGTGGTTAGCAGGCAATAAAAACGAATCATGAAGATCTCCTTATTATTAAATCAAGGAAGGTTGGCGACTTCACCGCCCCGCGCGCTGCCCACACCCTGCCAAACCACAAAATCAACCGACTCGGTCACGAATTTCACCGAACCGTCGGCCATTCCTATGTTGGCGCCACCGTTGTGGAAGCTGGATGCCGCCTGATGGACAGCAGTGAACGCCGAGTTGCCGCAATTGTATTTCTGGGTACCCGAAGCGACCTTCTTGTTCCAATTGATCGGCAGGGTGTGCGTGTAGAGGAAATTCTGGGGGAGGTTCCTGTAGTACTGCTGGCCAACATAGTGAATCACCGTGCCGGCAGGCGCGTTGCACTCGGCCACCGCGCGGCCGTCGGTAAGAGCGGTGCCGGTGTAGGTTCCACCGATCATTGAGGTGGTGTTGTCGTATGTCGTGCTGGCCGTCCCCGCGGGGAAAGTACCGCGCATGAATTCTCCAAACATCGCAGTGTTACTGGTGCCATCAAGGACAGATGCGATGCTGGTTCCCGCCATGGCGGAACCGGCGGCGGGGTAAGGTATTGCGAATATGCCATCCAAATTCGTGCCACCTCGGTAGCTGGAAGAACCTCCCAGGCATCCTCCGTAGTTCAAACGGCCAGCGTTGGTGAATGTGAAGGCAGCAGACGGATCCGATGGGCAGAGGAAAATCGGCACATCACCGGCCCTTGCGTTGGCATTGGCTCCAGCAAGGGCGGGAATACCACTATGAAGGGCTGCATCGCTATTAACATTATAATTCATGTTAAACTGGTTATATTTGCTCGCCTGCTCAAAATAGGGAAGCAT
>CAWUNZ010000420.1:0-2804 GCA_963923445.1 uncultured bacterium | reverse complement strand
GCCACAAACCCGTTTGACGGACCCACCCGCAACGGCGGGTCGGCAACGACCCATCCTCCCTCGCCGGTGAGCGCCTCGAACAAGACCGCCCCGGGAACGCCATCGGGTCCCAGGGCGCTCACGCGCACGGGAACACCCGCGGGGACATCGGCAAGGTGGAAGCGACCGACAAGGCGGGGTTCGGCGAAGGTGAACCGGTGATCCTGATCGCGGTGGATCGGGATCACCGGCGGAAACCTCCTGAAAACGACATCACTGGTCGTTGATTTCCTTCTCGATCTTCGCGAAGTCGAACTTGTCGGGAACAGGCCAGTCCTGGTTCTCCCGCAGTTCCTCCATGGTGGGGCGCTTGGAGGCGACGCCGGCCTCGGGAACATCCAGCCTGGCGATCCAGGCGATGGAATTGAGGACCATCTTGCGGTTCATGTCGTTGGCCCAGGTCCAGTGGAAGTGCCCGCCGGTGAAGCCGAATCCACGGCCGCCGTCGGGACGCTGGCGGGCCCACGCGAGCACCTGCTTCTCGCCGCGGGCCACCGAGGCGCGCACGGCGGGGTTGCCGCTGTGCGGTCCATCGGGGCGCTTGAGGGTGTCGGCGGGGGGCAGGGCCGAGAGGATGTAGGTCAGGCCGTCCTTGTCGTCGCGAAAGCGCATGTGGTAATACCACTCATCCTGAGTGGAATAGGGTTTCACTCCGCGGGTGATCGGGTGGTCCTTGGCCAGCTCGGCGTCCTTGGTCTTCCAGTGCGGGTTCACCGACCAGTTCATTTCGAAGTAGCCGCCGATCCAGTCGAGGAACCTGTCGCCGCTGGGTCCCTTGGTGGTCTCCACGCCGTAGTGCATCATGGCGATGCCGACGCCCTTCTTGGCGAGCTTGTCGATCTGCTCCAGGTGCTTGTTGACCGGATGCCCCGCGCCTCCGTCGCAGTAGATGACGATGGCGTCGGCGCTGTCGAGCACGGTGGTGTCCTTGGGCCAGCCGTTGGTGTGAAGCTCGGTCACCACCTTGCCGGGGTAGGCTTCCTCGAGCCTTTTTTGAAGGAGTGTGCAACCGGCCTTGAAGGCGTGCTGGCCGTAGGCGTGGCTGCGTCCGCCGGCAATGAAGACCACCTTCTTGGCGCCGGCGGTTGGCTTGGGGGTGTCGGCGGCGACGATATGGGCGGGCAGGGCCATCAGCCCGAGCGCCAACGCGAGCGCGAGGCGGCGAATCATGGGGAGGTATCTCCGGTCATCGGCGCCGACTCCAAGGGCACGCGCCCCCGGCATCTCGGTCGCCTGTGGTGCCCGGCAGTTTAGCACAGCCGGGCGCCGTTCCAACCACCATGAAACCTTGATCCCGCCGGGGTCTTTGGAGTCTGCTGGCCTCCATGAAACCCTTGCTGATCGCCTTCAGCCTGCTGCTGGCTGGCCAAGACCTCGAGGTTCGGCTGCGTGGCCCGGTCCATGAGGCCTATGCCACCACGGGCGAAAGCCGGATGCCGGTGGAAACTTCCCAGCCCCCGCAACCCTTGGCCGAAGCGGTGCCGAAGGTTTATCCCGGCGAGGGAGCCTGGTGGATTCCCGGCTACTGGGACCTTGACTTGGAGGAACGGGCCTGGACCTGGGTCACGGGCACCTGGCGGGTGCCACCCGCGGGCCATGTCTGGATTTCCGGGTACTGGCGCCAAGTCACCAACGGGAATTGGCAGCGGGTTCCGGGCGTTTGGTTTCCGTCGCTCGCGGGCCAGGCGCGCCTGACCTATGTGGCGCCCCCGTCTTCACGGGCACCGCAGGTTTCGGGCCCGGTTCGCCCCGTTCGGGGCGATGACCCCAACCTGGTCAACATTCCGGGCGAATGGCAACTGGTTGGCAACCACCTGCAGTGGGTTTCCGGCAAACGCGTGGGCTTCGGCCCGGGCATGGGCTGGAGCGTTGGCAGGTTGTCTTGGACTCCCGCGGGTGCCTTGCCCGTATCCGGCCATGCGGATCAGTCGTTCGACTCCCGGGGTTGGGCGTTTGCTCCGGTGCGAGCGCGCCCCGGCACGGCATGGGAACCATCGTGGATCTGGACCCAGAAGGCCTGGGTGGAAACCTCATGGAAAGATCCCGCCGGGTTTTACCGGCTTGGAGACCACCACTCCACCCTTTGGATCGACGCCGGGCTGGTTTCAGCCATCGATGCCGCGCGCCAGAGGGGAGATCCGTTTCTGGAACCATTGTCGCGAAAAGCCGCCTCGGCGCTCGAGTTGGAGCAGGCCCAGTTCCTGCTGCGGGAGCGCAACATGGGCAGGCAGCCATGGCCGGCGCGCGTTCTGACCCGGGAAAATGTGGCGATCCAAACCTGGCTGCAACCTGCCAAGGGCGAGACAACCCCCGAGGTGATCCTCAAGCGCGAGCAGCAGCGGGCGGAGTATTTCGCCAAGCAAGCCAAGGTTCGCCAGCGTCTGGAGCAGGGCATCAAGCGTGTGCCCGCCACGGTGACGATTGAGGCGAACTGACGAAAAACCGGGAAAACAAGGGGCTTCAGCCATGGTTGGCGTCACAGTCGGCATGGTCTGCAAAGCCGACAAATCCATCTCTGTAATACCCCCTTTAGCAAATTTATCCTCATGTCGCTATTTTTCTAAATTACCCATCCAATCTTGCCATGCATAATGCCCCCAGAGTGCTGATTGGCAGGTCGCCCGGGGTTGGGACGGCGCTGTCCGCGGCAACAACTCTGGAGTGCGTCCATGTTTCTGAGGAATTCCCTGGCCGTGCTGGCCGGGTTGCTCGCCGCCGGCGGCGCGTATGCCGACAAGGCCCAACAAGACGGTGGCAAGGGTCAG
>CAWUNZ010000419.1:0-2809 GCA_963923445.1 uncultured bacterium | reverse complement strand
TCACAGTTGCTGACCTTTTTTCATCAACCCATGTTTCTGAAGTTTGCCCTAATTCATTCATAAAAATTGGTTTTTTTGAATCAAAAAAGCGATCAATTTCGTCCTGGAATACCTTTCGACTGGGCAGGACTTGTGGTCCTTGCCGGGCACTTGATGGTGGGAATGGTGTTGCTGCCCTTTTCAATTTTGACATAAATCTGGCTGTTGGCGCCGTCGTACCAGCCGAGCAACTTGTCTGTGGTGTCCTCGGCGTTCTCCGCCGACTTTTGAGGCCAGTTCATCAGGACCTGGTATTTGCCTTCACAGGCGCCATCGCCTTCCTTGAAGGTGGAGATTTTGAAACTTCCGTTGGCGTCCGTCACCGCTCGGGGATTCGATGGAATGGCTGGGGGCATGGGCGCATCAATCGGCATTAATCCTACGTTCACCCCGGCAGCGGGTTTTCCATCGTACAGAACCTGGCCCGAGACGGGTTGCGGGTCGATTTTCCACTGCGGACCGTCTTGGCCGCAACCGGCGAATATTGGAAGGATGGCGGTCAGGACCAAGGCGATGCGCGAGTTCATAAGCATATTTCCTGATGTTGATATTTTTCTTGCACGGCTTCACCAGTTTCCGCTGGGCACATCGCTGCCCATGTAGGTGATCAGCTTGACGAATTGCCTGATGTCCAGTGAGCTTTGGATGAACCGGACCGATCCGTCGGCCATCACATGCATGGCCCCTCCGGAATGGAAGGAATAGGGCTCATTGTTGTTGGAGCAATTGGTGTGACATGGCCCGCCATCCGTGGTTGTGACTCCGTCGGCGGAAAATCCGTGAGTGATGTAGGCGCTGTCGGGATCGCACCAGCCACCGTCGGTCTGGGTTCCGGTCGCCCTCAGTTTACCGGCGGCGTAGGAGTCAGGACGACCGGCTGCTTCCGATACCAGAATGGTGTTGGATGTGCCGTCGAGGATCTCGTTGATGGGGCGCACCCGGTTGGTGATCATGATACCATCCCGGGCAACATTCACATCCACCAGGCCGTTGGTCTCGAGCGTGGAGCTGTAGCTATAGTCAGGGGCGTAATCGCCGGGGGCGGCGTTCACGGTGGCGGCGCCGACCAGTTTGGTGTTCATGGTCGAGGTGCCGCGCGGTGTTGTGGGACACATGAATGTTTTCACAAAGGTTTCGCGGACAGACTGGTTGGTCGGATCAGACCAGGTCACCCCGAAATTGTAATTCTTGTAAAGGGAATCCTGCTCGATGAAGGGCAGGATCATCACCCCCCAGCCGTGGAACACATTGGCCGCTGATACCCCCATTTTCTGGGCGTTTGCCAAGGTGACTTTGTTCGTGGTGTTGGTGTTGATGGAGCAGGCGGGAAAGAAACCGCGCTGCGCCTGGTAATTCTGCAAACCCAGACCCAGTTGTTTCATATTGTTCTGGCAACTCATGCGGTTGGCTGCCTCGCGGACCTTCTGCACGGCCGGCACAAGCAGGCCGATGAGCACGGCGATGATCGCGATGACAACAAGCAATTCGATGAGTGTAAAACCAGAGCGGACACGAATTCGAGCCATAACATACTCCCTATAAAGCCTGCTATTTATTTTGATTACTCCAAGGTGACGGGGTTTCCGTCGCTGATGGTGCAGAGGTTGAGCCATGTGGTTGAATTGATCGAATAACTGAACGCCCGAACCGACCCATCTCCCAGGGCCATGTTCACCACCCCGGGGTGTGATCCGCCGAACCGTGTGGACCAGAATGTGGCGGATGCCGAGGTCGGGTGCATGCTGTCGGGTTGGGGCGCAGAATCTCCGAAACGCTCGTGGTCTTGGTCCCATCCCGAATTGTTCCAAGCCTCGTTGTCGCCTCCCGCGGAACCTTGGGTTGTCGGATGCAACTGTTTTTCGCCGACCATCAGCGTGTTGGTGAGGCCGTCGATCACCTCGGGAATGCGACGGAACTGGTTGGGTGGCGTGGTGGCGGGAAGCGTGGTGGCCACCGTGGACCATTGTCTGATCAGCATGCCTTCCTTGCCGTAATCGTTCATGGTTCTTCCACCGTTGCCGGCGTAGTCGCTTCGGCTTGTCAGGGTGGTGCTGCCGTAAGCCTGAGGGGCCCGGCGTGACGGGCAAAAGTAGGTGTTGATCACGCTGGCGGCAACAGCGGCGTCGCTGGTGTTCTTGTAGACATTCTCCTGCTCGATGTAGGGCGTGATATGGAACATCCAGGTCCACCCGTTTCGGACCGTGGCGTTGCAGCAGGTCTGGTCGGGACCATCCGAACCGGCCATTGGGAAGGAACCCATGGCGTTGTGGTGGTTATGGAATGCCAAGCCGATCTGCTTGAGGTTGTTGGTGCAGCTCATGCGGTTGGCGGCTTCGCGAACCTTCTGCACGGCGGGCACCAGCAGGCCGATAAGCACCGCGATAATGGCGATGACAACCAGAAGCTCAATCAAGGTGAATGCTGGCCTGCGCAGAGGTGAAATAGGCGTATTTAGCAACATGATTACCCCGTGATCGATCGATCGCTAGGTGTGACTCCACCGAGTTGGTTGAGAATAGCTCTAATTTGTTATCCTCGGTTTGGATGGAAATCCATGCATCGCCACGCATTTGGTTTGGTATTCATCCTAACTTCATTATTGCTTCATATGTCCTTCATTTATCATGGTGTGTGGAGGTAAAAAGAAAGGGATGTGGCAATCGCGCCACATCCCTTTCTTTGTCTTCAAAACAATCAAGTCACAATTATTTCTTATTCTGCATCTGCTTCTGCATGGCGCGCTCGTCGTCGGCGGCCTTGTTCTGGGACT
>CAWUNZ010000418.1:0-2833 GCA_963923445.1 uncultured bacterium | reverse complement strand
AGCGGAGGGGAAAAAGACGCGGACATTCACATTGTCGCGGTTGCCCACCACATGGGCGTTGGTGGCCAACAGATCCCGATCCACAAGAAAGCCCGACCCGTGCCCGTTGGCGAACGCGACCATCGCGACGCTGGGGGCGCACTTTTCGACCAGCATCTGGGCGTTCAACACCTTGGGCTGAGGCGGGGGCTTGACTGGTTGAAGCACCGGAACATCTGCCGGAACAGGAGGTTCAGGCTTGGCAGCGGCAACCTCAGCGACACCTTCTCCGCCAAAGTCACCCTCGCCGTCGACAGGCACAACGGGTTTCGACCGGAACAGCAGCAACCCGACCAAGACGGCTGAAAGAAGAAAACACAAAGCACCAAGGGCCAATATCGCCAACAATCCAGATCCATTGCCCCGGGAGGGAGGCGCCGGGGGCAACACAGTGGGAAAAGAATGCGTGACTGCCGAGCGCGCCACCACCGGAACCGCGGGGGGGGCGGGAATAGGCGCGGGCGCATCGACATTCCGCGACGGGGTCTCAGGGGCACCCCATTCCCCCATGACAATCTCCACAGGTCGCCAGGTGAATCCGTCAGCGGATGCCTGGGTACCCGGCCTCAGGATGCCGTTGGCAAACTGCCGGCGAAGCGTTTCGGCGGGAAATGGACCATGGGGCTTGCCGTTGATCAGCAAGTAAAAAACCTTGGATGGGGTCATGGCCTTGCAACCTCCATCAGCTTCCTGCGAATAAATTCCCCCGCCTTGCTATTTTTATCCAGAAAATCGCGGGCCTGGTCGCAATGCGCCTTGTATGGATCCTCGGCGTTCTTACCCTTGCCGAATTTGGGATAAACCACGGCGACGGCGTACAGAGCCACCACGGGGCTTTTCTTGACGGTGTCGGGCCAGCGAGAATACTCTTCCGCCTTGTCGAACACTTCAACCCACTTGAGCTTGCGCTCGAAATCATTCTTCCGAAACACAAAGTCATACAACCTGTCGCCGTTGAATGATTCACGCGTGGGCACCCCCGCGGCCAGGCCGCGAAAGGCGCGCATCGCCTCCTTGTCCTTTCCATAAGCGCTCTTCGCCATTTCAGCGATGAATTCATCCCCTTCCATGTCCGCGCGGTTGAAGACATCCTTTCCACCAAGGTCTGATTTTCCAGAAAGCACATCCTCGAGGGGCACCAGGCGCTCGAGCTTTTTCTCCTTCTCCTTGAGGTCGACAACCTGCCCCCTGATGTTCCCCACCACCTCGCCTGATATCAGATACTTGGGTTCCTCGATCTTGAATTCCGCGGAAAGGAACTGCTCCCTGCCGATCTCCTTGCCCGGCTTGTCCTTGGACATCGCATCAAGCCGCTGAGCCAACTCTCGGGCGATGTCGGGATTGATCAATGTCTTCTTTTCACCCACCTTCGCCAGTTCCGCGGCGTCAATCTTGTTGACTTCCACGGTGGAGTTCTTGAATTCAGCCAGCTTCTCCAAGTCTTTTTCCTTATCCGCCAAGGCCTTCCGCGCCGCCGCCAAATCAACATCTTTTTCTTGCGTCATTTTGTGGCTGCTGGACAACCTGGCCGTGTCATCCACCACGAACCACGCGAGCACCCCAACAGCCACCAGCAGCAACGCATGCGCAACCCAGTGCAATAGGGGGCCTAGGACTTTGGCTTTCGGCGGGACCGGGGGATGATTCCAGGATCCGGCGGGAGCATGGTATCCGGCTGCCGCTTCGGTGGCGGTGGCGACGGGCATGGCTGAACGACCGGCGTTGATTCCGGGAAAGGCTTCCAAGCCGGGACCTCCCGGCACCGGCAGGGACGGCATTTTTCCACGCGCCTGATCCACCAAGGAGCCTGTTCCCGGACATGCCGGGCGCAGGCCCAGATGAATCACCCCGGGGCGGCGGGACAAATCTGTCGTGCCACTGCCCTCGACGGGAAACCATGCCCACGCCTGTTCAGGCCGGGGCCTGCTGGTATGGGTGTGAAATCGTGCGTCCCACCTTTCCATGGGAGGCAACAACGCCACGGCATCGGCAACCAACGCCAATGGGTCAACACCCGCCGGATAGACCAATTGAATCGTGCCGCGGCGGGAACGCGCCTGCTCTGCCAAGTGCCCCGCCCACCCCGCGTCCAGCCCCGCGCGGGCCCATGCCGGTGCCGCCGTGGGAGCAGGAAACGCCGGAATTCCCGGCAATGTTCGCACGGACAGGGCGCGCGGTTCGCCGGCCCACGCCGCCTGCCAGGGAAACGCCTTGGCCAATGCCACGGGACCCGCTTGGGGAAGCTCATGATGTTCAAGGGCCAGATGATGCGCCAGGTAATTCGACCGGCCGGTGTAGTCTTTTTCAGCCACAGCGATTCGTGAAAGAACCCACCAAGATTTCCCGGCGGCCTGACCGATCGGCTGGCAGATGAAGGCGACAGGATTGGCGGAAAACTGGGGCGATCCGTAATCGAAAACCTGCTCGTACCCGGAAAGGCTTTCCAGCGCCTTGCGAAGCGCCTCTGGAATACCCGTGGTGGCCGCCACCGTTGTATAGCCGCTGCCACCAAACAGGCCACGGGGCGCGGAAGTATGAATCAGCTCAAACATCCCATGGCTCTCCAACCGGGATCAATGCTTGAACACCGGAACCAATCCGCTGCCAAATCGACCGATCCCGTAAAGAAACGGCACCGTCACCCACCTGGGGCTGATGTCGCGGGGAATGATCACCTCCGCGGCCATGCCCCGCGCGTCGGTGCGGGTGGGGTCCGGCCGCGGGGAAGTTCCCAAGGCGGTGACGGGTATGTAGCGCACTTCGCGACAAAACGACTCGGCTGTTTGAACAATGG
>CAWUNZ010000417.1:0-2840 GCA_963923445.1 uncultured bacterium | reverse complement strand
TCAATCCAGCCGGGTCTTGCTCGCTTCCCACTGCTCGATGCTCATGAGCACATCGCGGGCGCTCGACCCGTTGAAGGAACCCACGATCCCTTCCTCGGCCATCGAATCGATCAGGCGCGCGGCGCGACCATAGCCGATGCCCAGGGCCCTCTGCAGCAATGAGGTGCTGCCGCGCCCTTCCCGAAGAACCACCTCGACGGCTTGAATGTACAAATCGTCCTTGGGCCTCGAGGCGCCGTCGCCCTTGCCCGAGGCATCGTCGTCGGTCTTCACCTTCAACTGCACCAGTTCCTGCGCGTAGCACGGATCACCCTCGATGGAACCGACCACCCGGCGAATCTCGCCGTCGGAGGCGAAGGTGCCCTGGGCGCGGGCCAGTTGGCTGGTGCCCGGCGGCAGGAACAGCATGTCGCCCTTGCCCAGCAGCCTGTCAGCGCCCATCTCGTCGAGCACGACCCGGCTGTCGCTCTTGTTCACCACCTTGAAGCAGATCCGCGATGGCAGGTTCGACTTGATCAGCCCGGTGATCACATCCACCGTGGGTTTCTGCGTCGCCACCACCAGGTGGATGCCCGAGGCCCGCGACTTCTGCGCCAGGCGGATGATGTGAGCCTCCACCTCCTTGCGCATCATCATCATCAGGTCCGCCATCTCGTCGATGAACACCACGATGTAGGGCATCCGCGCGCCGTCGTTGCCTCCATCGCCCGGTTCCGACTCCAGCCTCGCGACGCGCTCCTTCTCCGAAAGCTCGTTGTAGCTGGCGATGTTCCGCACCCGCGCCCGGCGGAACATCTCGTACCGCTCCTCCATCTTGTCCACCGCCCACGACAAAATGGCCTCGGCCTTGCGCATGTCGTGAACCACCGGATGCATCAGGTGCGGAATGCGCCCGTAGTCGGAAAGCTCGACCACCTTCGGGTCGATCATGATCATCCGCACCTCGTCGGGCCGGCGCGTCATCAAAATGCTCAGGATAATGCTGTTCATGCACACCGACTTGCCCGTGCCGGTGCTACCCGCGATCAACAGGTGCGGCATGTCGGCCAGGTCGTGCACCAGCGCGCGCCCCTCGTTGTCCTTGCCCAAAAACAGGGGAATCTTCATCGACGCCAGCTTGGGCGCCCCGGCGGCCATGACCTCCTTCAACCGCACCGTGGCGCGCAACTCGTTGGGAATCTCCACGCCGACCGTGTTCTTGCCGGGAATGGGCGCCACCATGCGCACGCTGGGCACGCGCAGGTTCAGGGCGATGTCGTCTCCCAACCGGGTCACCTTGTTGAGCCGCAGGCCGGTTTCCAGGGCCAGCTCGAACTGGGTGATCACCGGGCCGGTGTTGATGCCCACCACCTTCACATTGATGCCGTAGTCGCGGAACGCCTGCTCAAGCTCGCCGGCGCGCTGCCGCAGCAGGTCCTCGTGCCGGTGCACCGCGAAAGGCTCGGGTTCGTCGAGGATGGCCACGCCCGGGGCCTTGTAGGAGGCGAATTCCGGTGTTTTGGCATCCGTGGCTGGTTTGGCCAGCACGGGGGGTGGATCGGCCACAGGCGGAGCGTTGGCCGCGTGGTGGTGGATGGGGATATCCGGCCCCGCAGCGGGCGCGGCAACGGGGGCGACGATCGGCACGGTCGCCAGAAACGCCTCGGCGGCGGCGGTGGGCTTGGCGGCCTCGCCTGTCTCGGCGGCCTTGGGCTTGCGACCGGCCTTGGGCGCCTTTTCCTCTGCCACGGGGGCAGGTTCGGGTGCCTCTGCCGCACGGCTCATGGCCAGGAGGCCCAGCCAACGCGCCGGCCACAGCCCGATCGCCAGCACCGCGCCGGCCACCAGCGCCGCCCAGGCGGCGGGCGCGATCCGCCCCTCGGCAGGGGCGTTGGTCACGATCCAAATGCCCAGAAGTCCGGCGCCCCGCGCCTCGGCACCCTCAACCCCGGCCGCGAACAACACGCCCGTGGCCGCCGCCACCACCAGAACTCCCGCGGCCCGCAAAAACCACCCGAGGCGCGCCATCCAGAATCCGACGGCGACCAGGGCCAGCGACGCGGGAACCCCGGGGGCGGCCCAGCCGAACAACGACCATGTCAGCCGCCCCAGCCAGGCTCCGGGCAACCCCAGCGGGTGGGGCGCCAACGGCACCGGCCAGCGGGCGCCCGCGTCCACCGCCGGGGAGGCCAGCAGCAAGGCGGCCAGCCAGAATAGCGCCGCCATCAACAGTCCAAGCCCCAGGGCGCGCCCGGCGGAAACCCGGGAGGTGGCCGTTTCGGCGGGAAAAGGTTGCTTGGCGATCATGAATGCTCCAGCATGAGGCTTTTCACCATTATGACCCGGAAACACCATGAAATTGCCGCATGTCGTGCTGTTTGAGCCGGAAATTCCACCCAATACGGGCAATGTGGCACGGTTATGCGCTGCGACCGGGGTGGAATTGCACCTGGTGGGCCGTTTGGGCTTCTCGCTCGACGACAAACAACTGGCCCGCGCGGGACTCGATTACTGGCCTTCCGTGAAGCTGCGCCTGCATGTCGATCTGCCCTCGTGCCTGGCCACCATCCCCGAATCCCGGGTGATCTGCTTCAGCACCAAGGGCGCGAAAAACTACGACCTGATCGATTATCGCGAGGGCGACTGCCTGCTGTTCGGCCCCGAATCGCGCGGCCTGCCCGACGATATTTTGGCCCGGCACGGGGAAATGGTCGCTAAAATCCCCATGCCTGCCTGTGCCGTCCGGAGCCTCAACCTTTCCAGCAGCGTGGCGATCGGGTTGTATGAGGCGTTGCGTCAGTTAAGGGCCTGGCAGGCCTGAATGTTTTTTAACCAAGGCCGCCCGACTGGTCGATGAACCG
>CAWUNZ010000416.1:0-2846 GCA_963923445.1 uncultured bacterium | reverse complement strand
TCGCCAAGGGAACCCTCGAGTTGCTCGTGGGTGACGGAAAGAAGGCCGATGGCCCCGACGGCGACCCTCTCAAGTGCCGCCTCGCCCGCCCCCACGGGGTGTTTGTCGACGCCGACGGTGCCGTCTACATCGGCGACAGCGAAAACCACCGCGTGCGCGTGCTGAAGAAGTGAACCCGCACGAAAAGGCCCGCCGGAAGATACCGACAGGCCCGTTCGGATCACCAAAATGGGCGCGTCAACGGCGCAGGTCAAACCTGTCGAGTTCCATCACCTTGGACCAGGCCGACACGAAATCGTTGACAAACTTGCGCCCCGAACCGTCCTCGGCGTACACCTCGGCGATCGCGCGCAGTTGAGAGTTCGACCCGAACACCAGGTCCACGCGTGAGGCTGTCCACCTCACCTCGCCCGTCTTGCGGTCTCGACCCTCGAAGAAGTGCTCGCAGACCGGTGACTTCCGCCATTCCGTGCCCATGTCGAGAAGGTTGGCGAAAAAATCAGTGGTGAGCGCGCCGGGGCGCTTGGTGAACACCCCCAGTTGCGCCAGGGGACCAGCACCCGAGTTGGTCTCCAGAACACGCATGCCGCCCACCAGCACCGTCATCTCGGGAGCCGAAAGCGTGAGCAACTGGGCCCGGTCAACCAGAAGTTCCTCGGCCGGGCGATCCACCTGGCGGGCCATGTGGTTGCGGAAACCGTCGGACTTGGGTTCAAGCACCGAGAACGCCGAGGCATCGGTCATTGCCGCGGTGGCGTCGGTCCGTCCGGGACGGAACGGAACCTTCACCTCGTGGCCTCCCTTGCGGGCGGCTTGCTCCACCCCGGCACACCCCCCCAGCACGATAAGATCGGCCAAGGAGATTTTCACGCCGTCGGCGCGCGAGTCATTGAACTCCTTGCGAACTTTTTCCAGGGCCGCGAGCGCCTTCGCCAGTCGCGCGGGTTGGTTCACCTCCCAGTCCATTTGCGGTGCGAGGCGGATGCGGGCGCCATTGGCGCCGCCGCGCTTGTCGCTGCCGCGGAAGGTGGAAGCCGAGGCCCACGCGGTGGAAACAAGGTCGGAGACCGAAAGGCCGGAGGCCAGCAGGCGCGACTTCAACTCGGCGGTTTCCTTTTCACCCACCAACTTGTGGTCGACCGCGGGAACCGGATCCTGCCACAATTGCGGCGGCGGAACATCCGCCCCCAGCAGGCGGGAGACGGGGCCCATGTCCCGGTGGGTGAGCTTGTACCAGGCCTTGGCGAACGCCTCCTCGAACTGCTTGGGATTGTCACTGAACCGCTTGGAGATCGGTCCGTAGGCGGGATCCACGCGCAGGGCGATGTCGGTGGTGAACATCATGGGGGCGTGCGACTTGGCCTTGTCGTGGGCATCGGGAACAAGGCCCTCGGCGGCCTTGTCCTTGGGCTTCCACTGCCAGGCGCCGGCAGGGCTTTTGGTCAACTCCCATTCGTAGCCGAAAAGGTTTTCAAAATAGCCCGACGACCATCGGGTGGGAGTCGATGTCCATGCCCCTTCAAGCCCGCTGGTGATGGTGTCGGCGCCATTGCCCTTGCGAAACTTGTTTTTCCAGCCAAGGCCCTGCTCCTCGATGGAGGCCCCCTCCGGACTGGACCCGACATTGTCGGCCCCAGCGGCTCCATGGGCCTTGCCGAAGGTATGGCCTCCCGCGATCAACGCCACGGTTTCCTCGTCGTTCATCGCCATGCGGCCAAAGGTTTCGCGGATGTCGCGGGCGGCCGCCAGCGGATCAGGCTTGCCGTTGGGCCCCTCGGGATTCACATAGATCAGCCCCATCTGAACAGCCGCAAGGGGGTTTTGCAGCTTCCGTTCACCCGAGTAACGCTGGTCTGCCAGCCACTTTCCCTCGGGCCCCCAGTAGATGTCCTCCTGCGGTTCCCAGACATCCTCCCGGCCCCCGGCGAAACCGAGGGTCTTGAACCCCATCGACTCAAGGGCGACATTTCCGGTGAGCACCATCAGGTCGGCCCACGAGATCTTGTCGCCGTATTTGCGCTTGACGGGCCAGAGCAACCTGCGCGCCTTGTCGAGGTTGGCGTTGTCGGGCCAACTGTTCAGGGGGGCGAAGCGCTGGGTGCCGTAACCGGCGCCACCGCGTCCGTCGGCCACCCGGTAGGTTCCGGCGCTGTGCCATGCCATGCGAATAAAAAACGGCCCATAATGCCCGTAATCTGCCGGCCACCAATCCTGCGAGCTGGTCATCAGCCCGCGGAGGTCGGCCTTGATCGCCTTGAGGTCGAGCTTGCGGAACTCGTCGGCGTAATGGAAGCCGGCGCCCATGGGATTGCCCATGGGTGAGTTCTGGTGAAGGATTTTCAGGTTCAACTGGTTGGGCCACCAGTCGGAATTCGACATGGCCCCCGCGGCGGTATGCCTCGCCGAGGCGGGCGCGACATTCCCCATCACCGGGCAGGTCTGGGCGGGTTCATCCTTGCGAACGGAGGCGGGTTTTCCCGCTTCCTGGGCCACGCAGGCCGCCGAACCCATCAGGGCCAGCACCGACATGTCGAAGGCCGCTGTTCTCCAATTCATGGGGCGTTTCCTTTCCAACTTCAGGATCCAGGGCTATCGAGGCTGGCCACGGGGCAAGGAAAGTCCTGCCTCAACCTGAATCCATTATCTATCAATAGGGTTGAAACCGGTTGGCGATTCAATGACTTCGTTGCATACCATCCAAGCGGATGGCGCATGAAACCGGCTTTGACATTACTTTTTTGGCCACTGCTACCGAGCTTCAAGGGCCTTGGAAATCGCCTCGGCCACCTTCTGGCCCAGAAAGTCGTACCCCTTGGCGTTGAAGTGGACATCGTTGGGGTTCTGCA
>CAWUNZ010000415.1:0-2895 GCA_963923445.1 uncultured bacterium | reverse complement strand
GTAGGGGCAGTGCCTGCAACCACTTGTGCAGCAGTATCCCCGCCTCAGGTGGTAGCGGGCGCTGAACACCCACCGCCCATCCTCGACATGGTAGTCGATGCCCTCAACCAGCGGATTATCAGGATGGCTCACGGGACTTATCCGTCAGGAAACCGCCTCGGAAACGCGCCCACGCCAGCAAAACCCGGCAATGGCCCGGCCTGCGCGGCAAAGCGCATCAAAACCGGCTTCGGCAACGCTTTCAACCTCATGTCAGGATCACCTTGCCGTCGGCGAGTGGCCGAGGATTCATTCGGCTGGCGGGTTGAAGGCCTTGGGGAAGCGGATGAATGCCCGGGTGCAGGGCATGCGCCAGGATCTCGAGGCTGTCCACAAGGCGGGGTCCAGGCCGGCTGAAGTAGGCGTTGCCATCCGTGACAAATACCCGATCCGCGCGGACAGCGGGCAGGTCCGTCCAGCCGGGGCGGGAGGCAAGGCCCGGAAGGTCGGACAGCGTTCGCTCCACCGAGAACCCGCAACAGGCGATGAACAGCACATCAGGCCGGGCGGCGACCACCTCCTCCCACTGGATCGTTCTCGATCGTTGCCCGGGCCTTGCGATCACCTCGTCGCCGCCTGCCAATCCGATCAGTTCGGGTGTCCAGTGTCCGCAACTGAACGGCGGGTCGAGCCATTCCAAAAAGACCACGCGCGGGCGCGCCTTGACCTGCCGTGAGCGTTCGGCTACCGCGTCAATCCGTTTTTTCAGCTTTTCGATGGCCACCATGGCGCGATCCGGGACCCCGGCCGAGTTTGCCACCAGGCTCAGCGTGCCCAACACTTCACCGATGGACATCGGTTCGAGGTTCACCACCTTCGGTTGGCCGGGAAGGGCGCAAGCGGCGGCGGTCACCTCGGCCTCCGCCACGGCGCACACATCGCACAATGCCTGGGTGACGATCAGGTCGGGTTGCAGCCTTTCAAGGCCCGGCATATCCAGATCATACAGCGCCTTGCGGGTTTTCAATTTCTCCCGCACCAGCGAGTCGATCTGGAGGCTGCTGGCGTCGTGAGGGATCAGCGAGCGGGTGACTTTCGGCAAGGCCGAAACGAAGGGCGGGTAGTCGCATTCATGGGAGACACCCACCAGGTTTTCGCCCAAGCCGAGTTCGCACACGGTCTCGGTCGCGCTGGGAAGCAGGGACACAATTCGCATGTGGCACCGTGGAGCAATGGTGGTGTGTCTAAGGGGTCAGTCTTTCGGCCGCGAGGGCCGCAAGGCTTCCTGCAGTTCAAGCGGATGATCAGTCAGCAGGCCATCGACGCCCGCGGTGGCGGCGGCTTTCCAGTTGGCCTTTTCAAGCCCGGCCACCGTGGTACCCGCGATGAAGCCCTTGCGGCCCGCCCGATGAACCTTCGCCATCTGTCCGGCGCTGGGAACGAAGCGGAAATAAACCCATGAGGCATCGGGGGCTTTCAGGGCCTCATCGAAGTCGGCCGGCATGTTGGCCAAGGCGGCACACGCGGCATTGGGAAACGCCTTGGTGATATTGGCGCGCACCGCCGGTTCGCTGATCGCCCTGCCGATGAACACGAGCTTTTCCAAGGCCCCGGCTTTTTCGGCCATGGCCGCCACCTTGGCTTCGACATCCTTGGCCTTCAGATCCACGGCCACCAGTACCGCCTTGTGCCGGTGCCCGGCGACGAGCGCCATCACCTCCTCAACCGTGGGCACCTTCTCCCCCTTGAAGCGGGGACTGAACCAGCCGCCGGCGTCGAGTTCGCGGATGGCCGCCAGGGGAAAATCAGCCACCCGGCCCTTGCCGTTGGTGGTTCTGTCGAGGGTGTCATCATGGATGCAGACAAGCTCGCCATCCTTGGCGCGCTGCACATCGAACTCGAACCCCATGCCCAGTTCGAGGCAGGCGCGGAAATTGGCGAGCGTGTTTTCCGGCGCGTGATGCAACAGGCCCCGGTGCGGCACGACCAGGAGTTCCTGTCCCGCCGACAAGGGTAGGATCGCCATCCCGGCCATCAATAGGGTGATCATGATTCCATCCCCGACAATTGAGCGGGCCTCAAGTTCCCCTGGTGTGTCCGTAAAGCTCGATGTGCAGCCTCGGGCACAGGCGCCAGCCCCGGCCCAGGCAAAGGCCGGCGAGCCATGAACTTCGATCCCGCAATTCCGCCTGGGAGACTCCCAGGGGCATCAGCAGGACCTTCTCGGGGGGAACGGGAGGCAGTTCCGCCAGCAGGTCGTCGATTTCAAGGAGGTCGGAAGGGTTTTGAACCACGAACTTGAGCTGGTAGTCGTGGTTGTCCATGAACCGGCGGATGACATCCGGCCTGCGGCGGGCACCCTCGTGCATGGCCAGATACTTTCCTTCCTGGCGGTCGCGCGGGGCGCTGTTGGAAAGCTTCGGGCTCAGGCTGGCGAGGTCGCAGCGGACAGGGCGGTAAACGGTTGCCGCCGTCTCAATGGTGATGTGCCTGCCGGCGCCGGCGAGAATATCGAGCAGTTCGGGCAGGTCGGGCGCCAGCATCGGTTCCCCACCGGTGACAACCACATGCCGAGTGGGGTGGCGCAGGACTTCCCCGGCCACCTCCGCGGCGGATTTTTCTGGGCCTTCGGGATCCCACGACGCGTAGGGTGTGTCGCAGAAGGAGCACCTGAGGTTGCACCCCGAGGTGCGCACGAACACCGAGGGCACACCCGAAAGGATTCCCTCTCCCTGCAGGGACAGGAAAAGTTCCGCGATCCTCATGGCGCCGTCATCACCGGATCGGCCATTCCGGCTTCCTCGAAGCCCTTGAGGCGCAACTGGCAACTGTCGCAGGTGCCGCAGGGACGGCCTTGCGGCGTGGGATCGTAGCAGCTGTGGGTCAGGCCGTAATCGACACCCAAGGCCGAACCCA
>CAWUNZ010000414.1:0-2910 GCA_963923445.1 uncultured bacterium | reverse complement strand
GAGGGAAAAGCCCCAACATCATATTCGCCGACGCCGACCTCGATGCCGCGGTCGCTGGCGCCCACTTCGGCCTCTTCTTCAACCAAGGGCAGTGCTGCTGCGCCGGCAGCAGGCTGTTTGTCGAGGAGAAGGTGCGCGATCAGGTCGTGGCCCGGCTGGTTGAGAGGTGCCGCGGTACCCGCGTCGGCGACCCGTTCGACCCGGGTACCACCCAGGGGCCCCAGGTTTCCCGCGAGCAGCAGGAGCGCGTGCTCCGGTACATCGACATCGGCCAACGGGAGGGCGCCCGCCTGCTTACCGGCGGCAAGGCCCCGGGTGGGGAAGGCTACTTCGTGGAACCCACGGTGTTCGACGGAGTCCGCGACGACATGACCATCGCCCGCGAGGAGATCTTCGGCCCGGTCATGAACATCCTGAGCTTCAAGGACATCGACGAGGTCACCCGCCGCGGCAACGAGACCATGTTCGGGCTCGCCGCCGCCGTGTGGACCAGCGACATCCGCAAGGCCAACCACATCGCCCACAACCTCAGGGCCGGGACCGTCTGGGTGAACTGCTACGATGTCTTCGACGCCGCCGCGCCATTTGGCGGATTCAAAATGTCGGGAATCGGCCGTGAGCTGGGTGAGTACGCCCTCCAGCTCTACACCGAGGTGAAGACCGTGACAGTGGCTGGAGGGTGAGTGTCCAGCCCTGAAAGCCCATGGCCCGCCGGGCTGATCGACCGTCTTGGGAAAGCCTCGGCGGAATGCCTTGGCTATCCCAGCCACCATGGTTTCGGTCAGGAAGACCTTGTCGAACTGCTGGCACTTCCCGTCAACAACATGGGCGACCCGTTCGCCCCTTCGCGCTCCGGCACCCACGCGCACGACCTGGAACGGCAGGTGGTGGCTTCCATCGCCGCCATGGCCGGGGCCGACCCGGCCCGTTGCCGCGGCTATGTCTCCTCAGGCAGCACCGAGTCGGTTCTGCACGCCTTGGCGGCGGGCCGTGACACCCTCAGGAGCAAGGTGGGAAAGGCCCCCTTCGTCGTCGCCTCGGATCAGGCGCACGGCTGCGTCGCCAAATCGGCCCGTCTTCTCGACCTTCCCCTCCTGTCGGTTTCCTCAGGGCCGGATGGCGCCATCGATTTGGATGCTCTGCGGTCGACCTTGGTTGCATGGAAAGATCATCCCTGCCTCGCGGTCGCCACCGTGGGAACCACATTTCTTGGCGCCATCGACCCGGTGGACGGCATGAGCGAGGTGCTCAATTCCACCCACCCCGACCGTCACCGGCTGCACATCGACGCGGCGCTGGCCGGATTTCTCCTGCCTCACACCTCCGCCAGAGGTTGGAACCTCGCCTCGGGAGCACACAGTTTTTCCGTCAGCGGCCACAAGATGATCGGCGTGCCCGTCCCATGCGGAATCTCGGTTTGGCGCGAGGGGACATTCGATTGGCCGCAAGTATCACCCGACTACCTCATGTCGCCCGACATCACGCTTTCTGGTTCCCGCGCAGGCTTGGCGGTGGGCGCCTTGTGGTTGGCCCTGCACCATTGGCCGAAGGATCGTTTGGCGCGCGAGGCCCGGCAATGCCTTGAAAATTCCTCGTGGCTGGCGGAATCCCTTGGCCTGGCTCATTGGCCCACGCGCCGCCACCCGCATTCAACCGTTGTTGTTTTTCCAAAACCCTCGGAAAAACTGTGCGCCCGCTGGCAACTGCATGTCGAGGGAACCGCGGCCCATGTGGTGGTTGTTCCCCGGGTCGGCCGGGAACTTCTGGCCCAGTTCGTGGCTTCCATGGGAATCGGACCGGGAATTTCTTCTGATTTTCTCCCGGAACGGGCAAATCTTCGCTAATTTAACAGTGGTCTTTGCCCGCTTCGGACTGCCCCATGCATCGAGAGATCTCCCACGCCGATTCCCAATTGCAGGACGAGAGTCCGGTCGGCCTTTATGCCATGGCTGGATTGCTGGGCTTGCTTTTGGCCGCCGACCTTTGGCCGGCGCTTGTCGATTGGCTGGGAGCATGGGGTGCCGGTCTTCCCCGCTGGCCCAACGAGGTCTGGGGAATCCGTTTCGCCCTGGCCGCCGCGGTCATCGGAGGGGCGCGCACCCTTTACAGTTCGCTTGAGGCGCTGCTTCAAGGCAAAATCGGCGCCGACCTCGCCGTGGCCATCGCCGTGCTCGCGGCCATTCTGCTTCGCGAACCATTGGTTGCGGCCGAGGTGCTCGTCATCGGCCTCGTCGGCGAGATCCTCGAGGATTGGACCTTCCGCCGAACACGGTCCGCGTTGGCCGGCTTGGCCCGGCTGACCCCGAGGCGCTGCTGGCGGTTGCTTCCCGACGGTAACGAGGAACGCGTCCTGGTCAGCGACCTCCGGGTGGGGGATCGCGTCCGTGTTCGCCCCGGTGCCAAGGTTCCCGCCGACGGCATCGTGCTCGATGGAATGTCCTCGCTCGACACCCGCGTCATCAGCGGCGAAAGCATTCCGCGCGATGTTCAGACAGGCGACGAGGCCTTGGCCGGCAGCATCAACGGTTCCGGCGTGCTCACCATCGAGGCCCGGCGCGTGGCCGAGCACACGGTGGCCGGGCAGGTGGCGGAACTCACCATGCGGGCGCTGGCCGACAAGGCCCCGCTGGAACGCCAGGCCGATGCCTTGGCCCGCTGGTTCCTTCCCGTGGTTTTGGCCATGACAGCCGTCACCTTCCTGGGTGCCGTCGCTGGCCACGCCTGGTCATCACGCGCGCAAGGCCTGCCTTATTCATGGACCGACCTGTTCCGTCTGGCGGCATACCCGTCCCTGGCGGTGCTGGTGGTCGCCTGCCCATGCTCGCTGCTGCTCGCCACGCCCGCCGCCATCATCGCGGCGTTGGGTCGCCTTGCGGGCACGGGCATCTTGGTGAAAAGCGGTGCCGCTCT
>CAWUNZ010000413.1:0-2913 GCA_963923445.1 uncultured bacterium | reverse complement strand
ATTTCTGGCTGTCAGATTGGCAGGAGCGTGGTCGGCATCGGTTGGTGAATTGGCATCCCCCTCGTTTTCGGGATGCGCTGTCCGAGTATGAACCGGTGTTATTCCTCGTCCTCATCGATCACCGCGATTCCCGCCTCTTCCAAGGCCGTGACCAGCATGTCGAGGTGCGTGGGGTCGGAATTGTTTTCCATCAGCGCCTCGTGCACATCCCCGAAAGTCACCGATCCGGTTGCCTTGCCTTTTTCGAGCAGGTGCCTGAGAACCGCGTCAACTAGGCGCATGGTGACCTCCTGTCCGTTCAACGGCCTGAGGGCCGATTAATCCGATTTCGTACAGTATAGGTTGCCGGGGACTTTGGCCAAGTGATCCTGATCAAACGATTTGCTATTCTTCCCCGTCATACCCGGGAGAGACCATGAGCGTTGGCAATGCCCAAGGTCAGTCAAGCATCCCGCTTCAGGAGCAGGTGCCTGGCCCCATTGCCGACGACCAACTGGTCGCGGCGTTCGAGTCCATACGCGACGAGTTGACCAGCACGCTGGCGTTTTTCCTGCGAAATCGGGATGACGCGATGGATATCGCACAGGAGGCGTTTCTGAAGTGCTGGAAAAACCGTGAGGAGTGTGGAAGGGTCAGCAACCTCAAGGCTTGGATCTACAGGGTGGCGCTCAACGCCGCGAGGGATCTCAAGCGCAGCGCCTGGCGGCGGAAATCCCGGTCCATGCCGGAACAGGAACCGCCGATGGACGCCCCTGGTGGAGCGGATCTGGCGTTGCAGGAAGAGGAGAGGCGACGGGTACGGGACGCCGTGGTGCTTTTGAGGACCGAGGAACGCGAGGTGTTTCTTTTGCGGCAGAACGGGGAATTGACATACGAGGAAATCGCCGAGGCCACCGGCAGGCCGGTGGGAACGGTGAAGACCCAGATGCGCACCGCGCTGCAAAAGCTGAAGGAATGGCTTGGAGCGCCCGACGCGCCCGGTCAAGCAACGGAGGAACGGTCATGAACTGTGATGACTGTCGTGGCCAAATGCTGGAATGGTTGCATGGCTTGCTCGATGGGGCGGAGGCGTCCGCCATTTCGTCCCATCTGGAGGCTTGCGAGGCCTGCGGCAAAGCTGCGGGCGAAGAGAAAGCCCGCCAGGGCAGATGGAAAGCCGCGCTCCGGGAGACTTATCCCGATCTGACATTCCAAGCCCCACCCGCCAAGACCATATCAACCACCGCTCCCGGGAAATTCTTGCCGGCCCTGCCTCGTTCGCTGGTGTACGCCTTGGCCGCATCCGCGTTGGTGGCCATCGGATTGGGGACCGCGATCACCATCACGGAAGCACGGGTTTCTTCCGCGAATGCGCTTGTCGAAGCGAACCGCAATGCGTTGGAAACTGTCAGGACGCGCGAAAACCAAGCCCTCGCCAGCCTTAACCAGCAACGCGACAAGGCTGAGTCGGAAAGGCGCGAAATCCTCATGAAAGGATCAGCCCCACCGTTGAATGTGGTGATCAACGGGCCCGCGGCGCTGGTTGCCGGCGCCCCATCCGTTTACCGGATCGAGGCGTTCGGACCGGATGGAAGCCCAAGGCCAGCCAAACTGGCCACGAGGCTGCAGCAGGCGGGGGCGGGAGGGGCTTTCGTTTCCCTCACCCCGAGGCGGATGGCGGACGGCGCCCACGAATTGGTCCTGCCCGCGGACATATCTATCAATGGCAGCTTCCAACCCATGCTGGAGGTTACCGCTGATGTCGTTGATCCCCAGACAAACAAAATCGTCAGCGTGGTTGAATCAGTTCCCTTGGGCCTGCCTCCCCTGGTGACCCATCTGGCAACTGACCGCAGGCTTTACCTTCCGGGTGAAACGGTGCGGTTCCGGTCCCTCACCCTGGAGCGTTCGACGCTGAAGCCAAGCCGCGAGCACCTCGGACTTGTCTTCCGGCTGATCCGTCCGGATGGATCGGTCACCGATCTTGGGCAGGGCGATGGAAGGATCCGTCGCACCGAAAATGGCGCCTTGGCCAACGGACCCGACGGTCAGCCGATCGTGGGCATCGGGGCCGGCGAGATTGCCCTGGAAGCGGATGCCCCCGGAGGGGAATACACCCTCCGCGTCGAGGACTCGGCGCGCCGGTTCGCGCCCCGGGATCGGAAATTCCTTGTTCAGGAGTATCAGCCCCAGCGATTGGCCAAGGAATTGGTTTTCGGAAAAAGGTCCTACGGGCCTGGCGACGCGGTTGAAGCCACCCTCAAGGGATCCGCGGCCACCGGGGAACCGTTGGCTGGTGCCCGTGTAGAAGTCATGTTGCGCGTGGATGATGTCCAGTTTGACGCCACGGGCAAGGAATCCGGCGCGATGATTCCCGTTGTTCTTGATTCCGTTGGCAAGGGAATCGTTCGCGTGGTTTTGCCGCGTGAAATCCGCAAGGGCGATGTCAGCCTGACGGCGATTTTCACCGACGGCGCCAATCGTGAAACCTTGGTGAAGCCGGTGCCGGTGGTTCTCCGCAATGTGGCCGTCGAGTTTTTCCCTGAAGGCGGCGACCTGGTTGCCGGGTCACCCGGGCGGGTGTATTTCTCGGCCCGGACGCCGCTGGGCAGGCCTGCCGACATTCGGGGCCGGCTGCTTGAGGATGGCAAGGCGCTCCCCGTTGAGTTTGTCACATTCAGCGACCTGCAAAATCCAGGCACGGCGCAGGGGTTCGGCGTCGTGGAGTTCATCCCTGTTGCCGGCAAAACTTATGAACTTGAGCTTGTTGCCCCCGAGGCGGGCCGGCGGCATCCATTGCCGAAAATCGCCACGGCCGGGACCGGGCTTCGCGTCGACGCCGGGATGAAGCATGGCGATCCTGTCTCCGCCATCATCAGTCCGGCCAAGGCCGGCAGGCACTTGGTGGGACTGTATTGCCGCGGCCGTTTGCTG
>CAWUNZ010000412.1:0-2918 GCA_963923445.1 uncultured bacterium | reverse complement strand
CTGGGAATCGACTATCAGAAAATCAACCAGACGCCCATCGGCAGGACCGTGAAATTCAGCGAGGGAATGCCATTGGAAAAACTGGTTTCCAGCAAGACATGAAAGTCTCCTCGCCCAGCAGCGAAATCAAAACTGAATCCATGAACACCCAATAGATCCGTGTTGATTTCATTAGCAGGCCATCGGCTCCAAAAAACTATGCACTTGTATCCCCAAATACATAAAATGGCTCCCTAAGAGGGAGGTTAGTCATGCAACGATCCGTTTTCCTTTTTGTCACCGCCATTCTGATGGGTTATGCCCCAGCAACCATAGCCCAGGGCCCGGCGTCCCTTCCAAGGGCCACGCCGGAATCGCAGGGTGTTTCGTCAAAGGCATTGCAGGCTTTCATCGGGGAACTGCATTCCAAGGTGAACACCATGCACAGCGTCATGGTGGTGCGCCACGGCAAGGTGATCGCCGAGGCGTGGTGGGCGCCGCAGACTCCCGAAACGCGCCACCTGCTTTGGTCGCTCAGCAAAAGCTTCACTTCCACCGCGGTTGGATTGGCCATCGAGGAAGGCAAGTTGAGCCTCGACGATGAGGTTCTGAAATTCTTCCCCGACAAGGCGCCTGAACAACCCTCGAAAAACCTCAAGGAGATGAGGGTCCGCGACCTGCTCTGCATGTCGACAGGCCATGAGGCCGAACCCAAAATGCCACCCGATGGCGACTGGGTGAAAACATTCCTCGCGCATCCGGTGCCGTTCAAGCCGGGCACGCACTTCCGCTACAACACTCCCGCCACCTTCATGCAGTCGGCCATCGTTCAAAAGGTGACGGGCCAGACGGTGCTCGAATACCTGAAGCCCAAGCTGTTCGACCCGCTGGGCATCGCAAGCCCTGAATGGGGAGCCAATCCTCAAGGGATCACCCTGGGTGGTTACGGCTTGGCGGCGAGAACGGAAGACATCGCCAAATTCGGCCAACTCTATCTGCAAAAGGGTCAATGGCAAGGAAAGCAGTTGGTTCCCGCTGCATGGGTTGCCCAAGCGACAGCGCGGCAGACCTCCAACGGCAGCAACCCCAAGAGCGACTGGGACCAGGGGTATGGCTACCAGTTCTGGCGATGCCGAAACGGGGCGTTCCGGGGCGATGGCGCCAAGGGCCAGTTCTGCGTGGTCCTGCCGGAGCAAGACGCCGTGGTCGCCATGACTGCCGACACCGGAGACATGCAAGGCGAATTGAATGTGGTGTGGGAACACCTTCTGAAGCAATTGGGCGACAAGCCGCTTCCAGAGAACCCGGAGGCGAGCAAAACCCTTAGGGAATTCGCCGGCGGATTGAAGGCGCGCAAGTAGTCTTCCGACTGCTTGATAACTTATTCTGGAGCCATCCACCAATCGCCCCGGCAGGGCTTGAATAAATCAACAGGCCGGGTGTGATAGGGAATTTCCTGAATGCGAGCCGTCCTGTTATTCACCATAACCGTTGGCCTCAGCCTGTCTCTACTGGCCTGGTCGCAGCACATGGCATGGAAATTCGCCGCGGCGGGCAAATGGCAAGCGATTCCCTGTGAAATGCTTCCAGGGTCAACAGGCAAGGCCGTGCGTTACAGCTACCAATTAGGTGACAAATCATACGAGGGTTCAAAATCGAGGCTGTTTGAAATATCAGGTCTTATCGTTGGCGATGAGGCCGCGTGGATCCCTTGGCTGAAAAAATCCGCGATTCCAGGTACCAAGGGCGTTTGTTATGTCAATCCCGCCGACCCCTCGGAATCCGTACTCGATCGGTCCCATGGCCGTCATCAGCCGAGAAACATGGTTTTGCTCGCCCATGTTTACTTGTCCATCCTGATATGGGTTTCATTTTTCTCGTTTTACGCTGGCAAATCGACCGGTGCCTCAGAAAACGCAAAGCGAGTCATCGGTTTGATCAACTCCAAGTCTCCTCCAAGAAAAATCCCGCTTCTTGCCAAGGCAAGGCTCGTCCTTGGTCACAAATCGGTGGTGTTCTTCGCCCTGGCAACGGTGACTTCCGCGGTTGTCTTTGCCATCATGGAAGGACCAAATTTGCTTCCTGAATTCCCGAGGGCCAACGACATTCTGGCCTTGGGGAATGTCGTGGAGGCATCGGAGCCCGTCGAGGAAACGGCGTTCTTCCTTCCATGCTGGAAAAGGCTGGTTGTATTCTCTTTTGAGTGGGATGGATTGACACTGACTGGCGAGGGGCAGTCAGTGACTTTTTCCAAGAATGAAAGCCAAAATCCCGCCGTTGAAGTCCCGATTCGCATCCGTAATGGAGACCCATCCCTCGCGGAGATCGATGGAAGGCAGGCCCCATGGCTGTACCATTCCATCAGCTTCATCCCCGGAACCATTGGCGTTTTCTTCGGTTGCTGCCTGATCTCTGCCATGGCATCTGAATGGTTGGTGGCGGACCTGTTCATCTCCGGCGTCGCGACCATGGCGACCAACAGGAATCCACCAGGAAATGGTCAAACCAATCAGCCATCCATCGAAACGGAACCGAACTGGATCATTCGAGTTGATGACAAGGAATTCGTGGTGGATCCGCGAACAACCGTGGGGATCAGGTCCAACAATGCCCCTGCGATTTATTTGTCGCATGAACCCGGCCGGAACGGGGCCTTGGACAGCCAAAGGCTCGGAGAGCTGATTGGCAAACCTATCCACAATGTCTTCATACCGGCGTTTGCCGGCAATGGCTACCTGCTCATCCTGCTGACATGGCTCGTCGGTCCGTTCTGGCTCGTCATTTTGGCCGCGCTGGCCACCCTTGGATGGTTTTTCCTTTCGCGCGGCACCAAGGGAATAAACGACTCGGAGAAGCTATAACCAGGGGTGCGCGATCCGGGTTGAGTCAGACCAGAATCTCCCGAATCACGGTGCCCGAGACATCCGTGAGGCGCATGT
>CAWUNZ010000411.1:0-2930 GCA_963923445.1 uncultured bacterium | reverse complement strand
GAACATGTCGGCAAGGTGGTTCGCGTTCGCATCGTGGATCAGCACAAGGGCCACTGGGGGCACATCAATTTCGATGACTTCCTCCTGCACGCGTCCAAACCCGCCGGGGAGGATCGCAAACCGGCCGCCGCCCCCCTGGCGGCCGATGTTCTGAGGCACGCGGGGCTCAAGCCTCTTGATGCCGCACGCGCCATGACGGTGCCCGAGGAGTTCACGGTGACTTTGTTCGCCGGGGAACCCGATGTGCATCAACCGGTGGCCATGACGCTGGACGACCGTGGCCGTGTTTGGGTGGCCGAGGCGTTCTGCTACCCGCGCAAGCGCCCGGACGCCGAGGCGAACGACCGCATCGTGATTTTCGAGGACACCGACGGCGACGGCAAGCACGACAAGCGCACCGTGTTCATGGAGAAGCTGAACCTCGTGAGCGGCTTGGAGGTGGGGCATGGAGGCGTGTGGATTGGCGCCGCGCCCCAACTGATGTTCGTGCCGCTCGATGCGGCTGGCGACAAGCCGGCCGGCCCGGCCAAGGTGCTTCTCGATGGTTGGGGCATGCAGGACACCCATGAGACGCTCAACACCTTTTCCTGGGGGCCTGACGGTTGGCTTTGGGGCTGCCACGGTGTGTTCACTCACAGCCGCGTGGGCAAGCCCGGTGCGCCTGACGACCAGCGCGTGGCCATCAATGCCGCCATTTGGCGTTATCATCCGACCCGGCATGTCTTCGATGTCGTGGCGCACGGCAGTTCCAACCCCTGGGGACTCGACTTCAACAGCCGGGGCGAGGCTTTCATCGAGGCGTGCGTCATTCCCCATGCCTTCCATATCGTTCCCGGAGGCCGCTACCACCGGCAGGCCGGCGCCCACTTCAACGCGCACACCTACGCCGACATTCAGACCATCGCCGACCATCGGCACTATCTGGGCGCCACCCCCCATGGCGGGAACAACAAGTCCGACTCCGCCGGCGGCGGGCACGCGCACTGCGGCGCCATGATCTACCAGGGGGGCACATGGCCCGAGCGTTATCACGACATGTTTTTCATGGGCAACATCCACGGCCGTCGGCTCAACATGGACATCCTCAAGCCCAAGGGATCGGGCTATGTCGCCTCCCACGGCGCTGACTTCCTCATGGCCAACGACGCCTGGGCGCGGTTCATCAACTTCCGTTACGGGCCCGACGGCAATGTCTACCTCATCGACTGGTATGACAAGCAAGCCTGTCATACCGGCGCCATCGATGCCTTCGACCGCACCAACGGGCGCATCTACAAGATCAGCCACCGGGCCGCTCCGTTTGTCGCCGCCAACCTTGCCAAGGCCTCGACTGAGGAGTTGATCCGGCACCAGCAGCACCCCAACGATTGGTTTGTGCGCCATGCCCGCCGCCTGTTGGCCGAGCGTGGCCTGGATGCCGCCGGCCGGGAGAAATTGCGGGAGCAGGCCCTCAAGCACGCCGACCCCGCCAAGCGGCTGAGGGGCGTATGGGCCCTCCACGGCACCGGTGGAATCGACGCGGCTTTGCTGTCGGAACTGCTCGCCGATTCCGACGCGCATGTGCGTGGTTGGGCCCTTCGCCTGGCCGCTGAAAAAGATCTTGGTGAGTCGGTTGTCTCCGCCATGGGCCGTTTGGCCAAGGCCGATCCGTCGCCGGTGGTGCGGCGTGAGATCGCCGCCATCGTCACGCGCGTCAAGGGCCCCAAGGCCGCGGAGATCGTGTCCGGCTTGTTGTCGCACCACGAGGATGCCGGCGACCCGAATCTGCCTCTTTTGTGCTGGTACGCGCTTGAACCCTTGGCGGCAACCGATGCCGCGGGATTCATGGCCTTGGGGAAGCAGGGCTACGGGCCCATTCCCGGCTTCGCGGCGCGCAGGCTGGCTGCCGTGGGAACTCCCGAGGCGCTCGCCGCCGTGGTGGACGCCATTTCAGGCGGTACCCCCGCCCTTCGCAAGGAAATGCTGGCTGGATTGGAAGACGGACTGAAGGGGCGGCGTGGTGCCAAGGCCCCCACCGGCTGGGACAAAGCGTTCGATGCCGCCATGGCCGACAAGGACCCCGAAACCCGTGAACGGGCACTGGCCTTGGCCACGCAATTCGGCGATTCCCGCGCGTTGGTGAACCTGCGGGAAAGGCTCATGCTTTCGAGCGAGCCTGCCACCGCCCGCCTGCGCGCCCTCGAGGCGATTGTCACCGCCCGTGACGCCGCCAGCCTGCCGGCGATTGTGGCGTTGGCCAAGGCTGATTCCACCGAATCCGCACTGCGAGGCGCCGCCGTGAGGGCCTTGGCGGCATTCGATTCTCCCGAAGTGCCCGGGGTGCTGCTGGGGGCTTGGAAAAACCTGCCCGCGGGCATGAGGCGCGACGCGCTTTCCACCTTGGCATCGCGACCGGCTTGGGGACTCCGGTTGATGGATGCCGTCGCCAAGGGCGAAGTGGCCAGTGCCGACATACCCGCCGAAACTGTCCGCCAGTTGCGCGACCTGCCGGATCCGAAACTTGCCGAGGCGATCGCGAAGTCGTGGGGGCAGGTTCGGGCCACCCCGGCGGATCGCAAGGCGCGCATCGCCAAGACCAAGTCGTTGGTCAACGGGCCGGGCGCCTCTGATTTGCCCCATGGCCGGGCGGTTTACCTGAAGGTGTGCGCCCAGTGCCACACGATGTACGGCACCGGCGGCAAGGTCGGCCCGGAACTCACCGGCTCGAACCGCGCCAACCTCGACTACATCCTTGAGAATATCCACGATCCCTCGGCGGTCATTCCCAAGGAATACGCTGTCACGCTCATCGAGCTGAAAAACGGACGGATTGTCTCGGGTATTGTGAAGGCGGAAACGCCGCAGGCCCTCACCGTGGTGACAGCCAACGAGACGCTCACCGTTTCAGTCCAGGACATCGAATCGCGCAAGGCTTCCGACCAGTCGATGAT
>CAWUNZ010000410.1:0-2935 GCA_963923445.1 uncultured bacterium | reverse complement strand
GGGTTCACCAGCACAACCCTGAGATATGAGGGGTCGTTGAGCGCGATGGAAACCTGTTTCTCATTCGTGTTGGGGGGTGGTGCAACTGTCGGAGGAGGGGGCGGCAGGCGGAATTGCAGGTCGATCGAGAAAGATGCCTTGGAGACTGACATCGGGGCCTGTTGCTGGGAGCGTTGTGGCGAGGCGGCGTAAAAGTCGTAAGAGGCATCTGTTTCCACGGGCAGGGAATCGACAACTCCATTGGCCGAGCGGGCGACGGTAACGCCGTCCCTGCGCACTTCAAAATCAAGTGTTTTCGCGGGGATGGAGGCATCGGCGAAAAGCCTTGTCGAATTGACAGATATCAATCCGCTGGCAAAAGGCACAAATGTGCCGAATTGACTTGTCTCGGCAAGGATGGGACCGGCGAGGAGAAACCTCCCGGGCCCGGTCGAGTTGAAGTTTCCCGCCGAAGCCTGCGCCGATTCAAGCACCACCCTGTAATGGCCAGTCTGGTTGGCCGGCGGGGCGTCGCCGTTGGCGGCGATGGAAATGTAGCATGTTTGCCCCTCGACCAGTTCCAGTTGATCGAAATTCGGCCTGGGACCATCGACAAGGATGTTGCCACAAAGCCTTTCGCCGTCTTGGCCAAGCACGACGGCCTCAAAGGCCAAGGCGTTGTTCTTGGCCGGATCGTTTTCAGGAATGATATGGAGGGTGAATATTCCGCTTCGCGGCGCCTTGAATCGGAAGACATCGACATCTCCCCGACTGCTTGCATCGCCCGCGAAACCAATGCTTCCCGTCGCGGTTCCCCTGAATCCGTTTCGCAGGGCGAAAAATTCGATTTCCTGGGCTGTGTTCGTGTTGTCAACTGTTTTAGCTTCGGTTGGGGAAACTGGCGGTGTGTCGGGCAGGGGCGTGACGCTGAGGTGCCCGATGCCGGTGAAACCGCGCTTCCCGCGGCATTCAATGAAAACAGTCTCGCCGGCCTTGAGGCTCAGCCTGACGGAGGCGTCGCGGTTGCGTGTTGGGTCGGTCGGATCAAAAACCGCCGAATTATCGTCGAAACCCGAGACAAACGGGGCGATTCTTGGCGATGGTGAATTGTCACCCGCCATTTTCCGAACCACCAGGAAGGTGTCCCGCAGGTTCGGATCATCGCTTTGGTAGGAAATCTCCACATCGCCGTCATGCGGCATCACAAACGGCACCAGCGGCCTGTGCCCCGGCGACTTGATTTCCACCGGGATGGTTTGGCCCAGAAGGATGGGCGCGGGCTGATCGTGGACGAGTTTGGCCGTGATGGAAAAGCCGACTGTTTTTTGGGTGGATTCCGAACTCCTGACAATGCACAGGTATTCCCTTCCTGAATCGAGGGCGTATCTGAGCGGCATGCCGGGAAGCGGGGAGATGGAAACGCCGTCGGATGAGACAAGGTTTAGTCGCGCCAACGGATTGGAAACGGCGATCTCATAGGTGGCTGAAATACCGGGCGAGAAGCGGAAAGCGTCCGGCTCGGCCTGGCTGGCCCTGCCTGATTCCGACCAGTCGAAAGGGTTGCTCGCCAGCAGGAATTTCGCCTTTTGCCGGATATCGACAAGGAATTCGGCCGGACCGCCGAGGGTTGAATTGGGCTTGGGGTTCGCGGTGATCTGAATCCTGTAAGTTTCATCCTTTTTCAGCAGAAATTGTTGGGTCTCGCCTTTCAGCGTTTCCGGGGATACCGGATGGCCCGAAGCGTCCACAAGGACGACCGGGGAGAACGAGAAGGGAAATTGACCGAGACCGGTTTTGTCGATTCGGAAGAGGTTCGTTTCTGAAGGCGTGAATTCAAAGGTGGTGGTCGTCACGGCCAGTTGCGACAGGGTGCCCTTGGCCAGTTGCCTGCCGGCGCCGAAAGGTTGGAATGCCTGCGACAGGTCTCTGGAAATGGTCGGGTTGTTGGTGGTGATTGCCGCGGCCGATAGCCTTGTGTACTGGATGCCGACCTTGAAGTCGCGCACAACCCCCCTTGCTTCCGGGCCTGAGGGGACGAAATCGACAATCACGAGGGTCAGTTTAGTGGCCTCCCCTTTGGTGTAGTCGATCTGATCGTTGTCGGACTTGGTGAATCGGTACCTGAAGCCGCTGGTGATTTCGGCGCCCGGCGGTTGCGGGGCATCGGCATCCAGAATGATGTTTTGGAGTCCGTTGGGAACCCCGCCGAAGTCGGATTCCCCCGGTTGACGGAAAAGCTTTTCCACTCTTGTGCCGTTTTTGGTTGGAACCAGGAGAAACGCGACCAGTTGTTGCGGGCTGGGATGATCCAGCGTCAACCTGAAGTCCATGTCCTCGAATTGAGCGCTCAAGTTGCCACGGATGATTTCGGCGGCGATCGTATCGGAAGGATTCGGGTTCAGCGAAATGGGAATGTCGATAAAGGTCGTGGCTCGGGCGCCTCCGGTCAGAACCAAGTCATTTTTAAGATCGTCTTCAATGGGGGTTTTATTGCTATCTACGGGCGCAAATACATTTTTCCCAAAAACGGACTCCATATGTTTTTTGATCAGATCAACCTGTTGAATGCTGCCGGAGGATACAAACGGGCCATCGCTTTCTTCGGGATCATGAATGGGGATCCCTCCAAATCCCTGATAAGACGGCGAGTTCAGCCTTTCCACCTCGTAGGAAGGAATCCGCCCCTTCGCATCGAACCAAAGCCGGGTTGAAAAATCTTCGGGAGGATCGGGAGGAGTTGGTGGAGGAGGCAAGGGGCCGAGGATACCCGCCGGCACACACCTGGCCTCCAGTGCCTCCAGGCTAAGCATGGAGGCGCGTGATTGCCGGTTTGGAACCTTGGCCGCCACTTGATTCCCCAAAATCAATTCAAGCCTACCCTTTGCAATACAATGCTAGCACAAAATTGGTTCGGTGCAACTGGTCTGATTTGAAACTTTTCAACTGGTTTTGCCGG
>CAWUNZ010000409.1:0-2975 GCA_963923445.1 uncultured bacterium | reverse complement strand
ACACCTAAGCCTTCGTCGGCAGCGTCAGATGTGTATAAGAGACAGGGCTAAAGGGAGCCATGCGCCGAAGCAAGTCCCAGCCTTTCCTCAAACCACGATGATTTCCCCGGCATTGACGCCTGCCAGAACCAGCATCAGGCCTCTTTGGTAAATCCGGTTTCCACTGGCAGCGGTGGTGTTATTGCTGCGCAGCAGTTGCTGGATGGAGGAATCAACCACGGTTTGGACCAGGGCGACACCGCCATCCACAGGCGTGACACGCCGCCAAGGGTTGGCACCGGTGGGGGGCACGGTCAGGGCATGGAGAACGGTGGCAGGAATGGGCGCACCCGTCGCGGGATCGGTAACGGCCGAGGTCAGCACCACCATGCTGCCCCGGATGCGGCCGGTGGCGAGGTTCAATTCTGCCAACAACAACTGCGCCGACAACTGCTGGACCATGTTGCCGGAACGGGCCGCCAGCAAGTACCCCATGAGGTTGTCATACTTCTTGAAATAATCCAACCGCATCCTTCCGCCATTGGCATCCACCAAGATCGAAAGCTTTCCGCTCCGATCATCCACATTCCTGAGAATGCCTGTCTTGCAATCGAACAGCAGCTTGTAAAGATCGCATGTCAGCTTTTTCCCATCCTTGCAGCCCGTCAATTCCTGCCTGCCCTGGGGTGTCCGATAATCATCCGCATCCCCGCCGCCAGATTTTTTTGTTCTGGCGCGGAATCCGGCATTCACCACCAGTTTGTCCAGACAAGGATCAGCGATGGCCGCCTGAGAGATCGCCATCGACTGGGCCGTAGCGGCATCACCAACGACCGTGGGCACGAAACCCCGAGGCGTGGCAAACCGAACGGAATAATCTCCCCCCGGAAGGCCCGAAAACGCATAGTAACCGTTCCGATCTGTCGTGGTGGAACCCAGCACCTGCCCGGCAGTTCCCACCAGGTAGGCCTTCACGCCCCTCATGCCCGGTTCGTTCCAGTCCATCTGGCCGTTCATGTTGCGGTCATACCAGACCTCCCCTGTCACCAGGGATGGCGAGGCCGTTTCACTCTCCATGGCTGCCATCAACGGGGAAGGAGTGGGAAAGGTCAAGTGGGCGACGGCCCAGACGGAGATATTCCCGTTATCAAATGATTTGTTAAGGTTGTCCAGAAGGGAAGTGAGATCTCCAGATGGAACAACATTGGGTGCGAACGGATTGCTTCCATCGAGGTAGGAATACGACTGGGAAAGGGCCCAACGGACGCTGTGACCGTTGAACACGACCAGGCTGCCCGTCAGGTTCCGAAGAATCAGGTTGCCGAACTGCAAGTCATCGGCGTTGAAGTTCGGGTCGTAGTCGTCAAACCCCACATTGAGAGTGAGGGCGACAAACTGCTTTTCGAGAGTGGTAGGGACATATTTTTTGACATTGGCATTGGTGAATGGATTCTTTTGGGTTGCCCTGAGAAAATCCTGAACCTGAGAGTAATTGATAAGGATGATGTTGGAGGCAATTCCCGGTACTGGGCGCGGCACAGTCAATCCTGCAGGAAACGCACTGGCGAAGTTGGCTCGAAGGTAGCGCCCGGGCGCCCCCGTGCCGCCATATGCTCCGAAAGTGTAGGTCGTGCAGCAGAAGGTTGCCACGGAAACGGTGGCGAAAGCCTGGCCTTGAGCCGAATTCCCCTCGTCATCCAGAGCCACAACCGTCGCCGTGTTAGTGTGCTCACCAAACGAGGTAAGGGTGATGGTGAGGTCGTAGGTCCATACCTCGTCCGGGTCGATCTTGTTGTTGCTGTTTTTGTCGCCACCTTGGTAAGTGGGGGTGCCATCGGTGTCGGTCAGTAACACACCGGAAAGGGGATCAAAAGAACCGGCGCTACTGGTGTTTCGTACCTCATAGGTGAATGTCACCATGCCCCCAGGTGGAACCAAGGTCACATCCGGTGTTTTGGTGATGGTGATCTCTGGTTTAACATCCTGGTAGGCGACGGAGTCGCTGGCTTGGGCATTGCTCGGATTGCCCTCATTGTCGTGAGACTCGATCGCCACGGTGTTGTCGATATGGGAATTGGCGTTCGCCTCGCCCGCCGTGTAGACATAGTCGAATTGAATTATTTGTTCGGGATCGACCCGGCTTTTGTCCGCGTTCGGATTCGCAGTCTGGAACAGACCGTACAGGTCCACCACCACCTTCCCGCCGCCGGGAAGCGTGAAGGTGTCCACCAGCGAGGTCACATACAAAGGCTCAATGGCATCGGTGTTGTTGCCAACCGAATAATGGTAGGTAACCTGCTGCCCAGCCGTACCCTCCAGTAGACTCCCCGTGTGTGATTTGACAATTTGGATTGTATTCGGAAGGACATCCGTGTAACCCACCGTCGCTGTGTCACGGTCTGTCGCCGGGTTCCCCTCATCGTCTTGAGCTTGGACTGTCACGATGTTCGTGTACGATCCGCCCGTCGCGTCTCCCACCGGAACCAACTGGGTTTTCGTGAAAACCCAAGTTTCGCCAGATTCCAGCAAACCATCCCCGTCGTCCCCGGTGAAACTTGTGTAACCCGTCAATATGTCCCCCGCCTTGTCATCCATCAGGCTCAACAACTTCAACGGATCCGACACCGCCGCCGTACCAATATTTGTCAGCGTGTAGCTGTAGGTCACTATGCCACCTGACTCAGGCACCGTTTTGGGGTCCACATCCTTCAACAGTTTGATCCCAGGCGTTGCGTTCGTCCCCGTGATCGTGTGCGTGGCATCGTCGGTCGCAGGTGTCCCCTCGTCGTCACGCACCGTCACCGTCACCGTGTTCGTGTAGCTCTCGCCACTGTTCAGCACCAGCAATCCCGCAGGGTTCACACTGAAACTGAACGACTGACCCGGTGCCAACACGATCGGGTTGCCGCCATTCGCCGCCTGCGCCAACGGCAACAGATCTCCAAGCTTGTCGTCCGCCAACGCCGTCACCGTCACTGGATCCGTCACCGCGTTCA
>CAWUNZ010000408.1:0-2992 GCA_963923445.1 uncultured bacterium | reverse complement strand
ACATGTCGCAAAAAACGCGATTTTGCGACATGTCGTCTTGATCTGTCGTTTTGAACGACAGATTGCCGAATTCAAAATCTGGTCAAAGCGAAAATCTGCGAACGCCAGGCCGCTTCACGCTACCTCAAGCGCCTGGTTGAGATCGGGGTACTTGAAGAGAAGGCAGTGGGCCGGGAGAAGTTGTACCTGCACCCGAAACTTCTCACGCTGCTGACCCGTGAGACCAATACTGTCGAGAACTACTGACAGGAGTCATGGCCGAGAATGACCCGGCGCCTTACGGCGCTCGGCTCACCAAATCGTCCGTGAATTCCATTCAAGCATTCAGTTTCAACACCTCCTCCACTTGTCGAATCCACTCGTCCTCGTCGGGTTGCATGTGGAAAAAGTCCGGCGACATGGGGCTCGAGTTCACCCCGGCGCGCATGTTTTCCAACACCAGCACCAGTTCCTTGGCACACTCGACTTCCTCGCCTGCCGAAAAAACACGCAGCACTGAAACTTGGCTGTTGAGCTTCCCGAACCAGAATGACTTGCCATCGGCAAGCCTGCCGTAGCGGATCTCTAGCTTGGTCCTCCGGGCGATGGCCATCGTCGCCTCGTGCGCGGTGTGCCCGGTGAACCCTTGGCAAAGGGTTTCCGCGGCCGTGTTGTAATGCGTTTCCTGGGCCAGATTCCGACGCTCCAGGATAATGCCCGCCACAAACGGGGCATCGAACCATTCGTACAGAAGGTTGCTGGGCGCGCCATCACGCTTCGCCGCTGGTGTTGGTGCCGGTTTTCTCTTTCCACCCATGATTCATTCTCCAATCAACAGGCGCGCATCGTGGCGCCGTTGATTGGCATTCGTTGGGTGGTTGATGACATTCAGGGTTTTCTACACAGCGCCTGACGCCGCCCTGCTCCGACATGAACAACAAAACAGTCTACAAGCACCATGAAGTTCCGGGGGCCAATACCTAGTTAGTCAAGAATCCTTTACTAATGGGAGCTTCTAGTAAACGATTTTTGATTAGCACCTGAACCGTTAAAATCTGAATCATCCACACCCGCCCGCGAATAGAATCATTTGTGGGCTAAATGTCCACAAGTCTGGCACAACTCGATACTTGCTTTATCGAACTTGGGGCCAAGAGTTGCGGTTCTTTGTGATCCATCCAGCCAAGGAAGGCCATGTCTCTCATGCCTCCCCAATCATATTTAAAAAGCGTTGCAAACCGCACCTTTTCTTGTATGATTGGGGAATGAAAAGCGTGCAAGGATTTGTCGATTCGCAGCTTTTACGGGGACGGGCGTTTTTCACCAAAACAGCCGCCTTGGCCGAACTTGGACTTTCACCGGAAGCGCTGAAGTCGGCTATCGCGCGGCTTTCCCGAAAAGGGAACCTCGTATCCCCGCGGAGGGGATTTTTCCTGATCCTGCGGCCCGAAGATCGGGCGCTTGGTGCTCCTGATCCCGCTCGATGGATCGATCCGCTAATGCAGTTTCTTGAAGTCGATTACCGCATTTCCCTGCTTCGTGCGGCAGCATTTCACGGCGCTTCCCATCAGGCGGCGATGGTTTTCCAAGTCATTGCACCGCGACAACTGCCAGACATCGAATTAGGACGGCAACGGATCGCGTTCTTGTACCAGTCGCCTGAAACCTTCGCCAAAGCAAATCATTCTGATTGGCTGGACCGACTCAAGACGGATGCAGGGTTCGCCAAGGTCGCGGGTGTGGAATTGACCCTATTCGACATCTGCCGCTACTTCCATAAAGCGGGTGGGATCAATGGCGCTGCCCAGGTGGTAAACGACTTGGGGAAGAAAGCTCATCCAACCAATCTCGTTAAGGTGGCTGCTGCCTACGAGAACTCGTCAGTCCGTCGGCTTGGCTACCTTTTGGAGCGGTTCGGACATTTGAAGCAAGCGAGAGCGTTGCGGCCATTTGCCGAGAAGGCGAAGTCTTTCAAGCCCCTCGACCCGTCAGTCAAGCCCATGGTCCCGGAACTGGCCGGGAACAACGAACGAAACACGGATTGGAAACTCATCGTCAATGTGCCCGTGGAGATCGACTCATGATTCCACTTGCACATATCCAGCAATGGACGGCGCGCGCTCCCTGGCCTGACCTCCGGCAGGTTGAACAGGATCTGATTATTTGTCGTGCGCTCTGCGACCTGTACCCAAGTTGCTTGAAGGTGTTCACGAATAGCGATGTGAATGTTGCAAGTGTTGGTTCCGTCCCGCAGGTTCAGAGCCAGTGACCCGTTGCCTAATGGCGCTCGGCTCCACCACCAACAAAACAGAAGCCGAGGGGCGTCAGCCGCCGGGTTCTCTGAATCCTCCACACCCGCCCGCGAATAGCATCAATCACATGGATCTCAGCAGGGGAGTTTTCGCATGCCCATCCAGTTAAGCCGACCACTGGTGTTCTTCGACCTGGAAACCACGGGCGTGGATGTCAAGGAGGCGCGCATCATCGAAATCTCGGTGGCCAAGCGCCTGCCCGATGGCTCGGTGGAGTCGAAAACCCGGCGGTTCAACCCGGGCATGCCGATTCCGGCCGGGGCCACGGCGGTGCACGGAATCACGGATGCCGATGTGGCCCATGAGAGCCCCTTTTGGCAAGTCGCCAAGTCGTTGGTCGATTTCCTGGAGGGGTGCGACCTGGCGGGCTACAACCTCGTGAAATACGACCTCCCGATTTTGGAAAAGGAGTTCGAGCGGGCGAAGGTTCCCTTTTCCATTGAGGGACGCAAGGTGGTGGATGTGATGAAGATCTTTTATCAGAAGGAACCGCGCGACCTGGCGGGTGCCTGCCGGTTTTACCTGGGCCGTGAACACGATGGCGCGCACTCCGCCCAGGCCGATGTCGCCGCCACGGCCCAAGTATTGGACGCCATGATGGAGCGTTATGGCGATTTGCCAAATTCCCTTTCCGAACTGTCAGACCATCTCAACGACCCGAATGCCATCGATTTGGCAGGCAACCTGGTCCTTATCGATGG
>CAWUNZ010000407.1:0-2999 GCA_963923445.1 uncultured bacterium | reverse complement strand
CTATGGTGGCGGAGGCCGTGGAGGCTACGGTGGTGGCGGCGGTGGCCGGGGCGGTTACGGCAGTGGTGGCGGCTATGGAGGCGGTGGATACGGCGGCGGGCGCGGCGGATACGGAAATTCTTGAAAATCCGTCAAAGCACAAAACCGCTTGTTTTCAAGGCCGAAACGCAAGTTTCGGCCTTTTGCTTTTCCAAAAGTATCAGTTTTTCCACTTGACGACAGCTGATCCCAGCTGCACTCTATCCCCCGCGGGGAATGATTCCCCAGTTCGATCATTGGATCGGCATTCGCCATGGAGGGTTTTCATCATGCAATACCAACAGGAACAAAGGGCCCAGAACTGGCGCGCGGTCGCGGTCTTCCAGGATCGCCCCGAGCAACTCATTTACCTGGGACTTTCCTGCCAGCAGGTCCGCGCCGGCCTCGCCGCTTCCTTCTTCGAGACCTTCGACGAGGAGGAGCGCGCTCAGGTCACATCCATCGCCCTTCAACGATGGACAGGCACCCCTGACTTGGGCAAGTGGCAACAAACCGGTACGGTTGCCGTTCCGGAAGCGCGTGTCCTGGCCACGGTCGCCGCTGCCTGATTCCATTCACCGCCCCGCGGGCGGATTCGGGGGGAAGGTCATGGAGGACCTTCCCCCCGACCTTTTGTGTCCTCCCCTTGCTCAAACCGCCCCAAGCGCCAACAATTCTGGTTGAGGCTTTTCTCCCATTCCGCGCCGAAAGGCCCGCCATGGAGAGGGCAGCGCCTCGGGAAAGGCTGGCCCCATGACCGCGTACGGATCTCTTTGCGACGATTTCGGCGTCTACAGCCACATCAACTTCAAGCTCGACCAAGGGTGGACGCGGGAGTCGGTCATCCATTTCTGCGACGCGCTCCGTCGCGCCAATCCCGGCATGACCGACTTTGAGCGCAAGGAAACCGGCGAATACACGCTCGAGGAAGACCGCGAACTGGGCACCCACCGGACAGTCACCCTGGAGGCCAAGCGCCTTAACGCCGGGTTTGTGAATCCCGAGGACATGGAAGCCGCCGACGCCTTCCACGAGAACCTGTGGGACATCGCGCCCGCCTACCTGAACATCAACACGCTCGATGTCGAGGCGTACGATGTCACCACCTGCTTCGACTTCAACTATTCGGGCAACCACGACGAGGTGGTGGCCGAGGCCTTGGGCCTTGCCAACCAGTTCGACAGCCTTCTGGCCATGCCGGGTTCGCGCATCCTGAACTATGAGCCGACCATCCTGATGGCGCTCGACGAGCAGTGCAAGCTGCAATGCCGGCTGAACATCGAGACCCGCACCTCGCCGTTCATGGTCCGCACCGGCCAGTTCGCCGACGCCCCCATCACTGTCTATTTCACCGTCAGGCAGTACTGGGCCCGCAACCCGTCCTCCGACTTCAAGGCCGCCTACCAGTCGCTTCGCAAGCAGGCCGCCGAGATCATCGACGCCCATGTCATCCCCTCGGTCATCAGGCCGTTGGCCCAGACCATCGCGACCCGCCAGTAACCCTTTCCCATCCGGATAGTCCATGAGCACCGCCACACCCGCCCTGAGTCGCTTCGCCCAGGGCCTTCGCACCGAGACCGCGTTCGATGTCCTGGCCGTGGCCCGGCGCCTCAAGGCGCAGGGCAAGGATGTCATCGAGTTGCAGATCGGCGACAGCCCGTTCAACAGCACCGCCGGGGCCTTGCGCGCCGGCGTCGATGCCATCCATCAGGGTGCCACTCACTATTGTCCTTCCCCCGGCCTGCCCTCGTTCCGACAATCGGTCGCGAATTTCCTCGGCCGCGAGATGAACATCAGCGTCACGCCCGAGGAGGTGGTCGCCGCGCCGGGCGCCAAGGTGTTCGAGCAGTTCTTCTGCGAGGCATTCCTCGATCCGGGCGACGCCGTGCTGGTGTTCACACCCCATTTTCCCACCTATTTGCCCAACATCGAGCGCCGCGGCGCCACCATCGTGTTCTCGGCCCTCAGGCAGGAGAACGAGTTCCGTCCCAATCTCGACGATGTGCGGGCCTTCGTGCGGAACCATCCGCGGGCCAGGGGGGTTTTCCTGAACTCGCCCCACAACCCCACCGGCGGCGTCGCCACCCGGGAAGACTTGGAGGGCTTGGGTGCCATTCTCGACGGTACCGAGGTCGGGTTGTTCAGCGACGAACCCTACATGCACATGGTCTGGCGGGGCAAGCATGTCTCGCCGCTGCAGGTGCCTTCGCTCCGCCCCCGCACCATGTCCGTTTACACCTTCAGCAAGAGCTACTCGATGAGCGGCTGGCGTCTGGGGTTCGCCGTGGCGCCCCCGGTGGTGGCTGATAGTGTCTCGCGCATGATCAACACATCGCTCAGTTGCACGCCGCCCATCGTGCAGTTGGCCGGTCAGGCCGCGCTCGATGGCGACCATGCCGAACGCGACACGCAGATGGCGCAGTTCCGCCGCAAGGTTGAGCTGTTGGTGGGCGCCCTGCGCAAGCACCCCGAGATTGAGGTGCTGGATCCGGCGGGAACCTTTTATGTGTTCCCCAAGGTGGAGAAGATCTGCCGCAGGCTGGGAATCCGCAGCCACGGCTTGGCGATGTACCTGTTGGAGCACGCCGACGACGCCAAGGGTGTGGCTTGCCTGGGTGGCGAGTGCTTCGGCGATGCCGGGCAGGGTTTCCTCCGGTTCAGTTGCGCCGAGCCTGACGAAAGGCTGCTGGAGGCGGTGGCCTTCCTGACCGACGCGGTGACCCGCAAGGACCGGGTGGAGGCCTATCTGGCGAAAAATCCTCGATACCGCCTTGTCCCTTGATCGTTTCCCCGGCTTGAGATACGCTTCTTTAGCCTCGACCGAGGCCACGGAGAGGTGGCTGAGTGGCCGAAAGCACCGGTTTGCTAAATCGGCGTAGGTGTAACAGCCTACCGCGGGTTCGAATCCCGCCCTCTCCGCTTTCTTATTTTTCCTCTCGCAAACCCTTTCCTGCAAACAACTTACAACCATAAGATCCGCT
>CAWUNZ010000406.1:0-3011 GCA_963923445.1 uncultured bacterium | reverse complement strand
AGTTGCCAGTCGGCGGTGTGGATGAATGTGACAGCCATGCGGTGATTCCGAAATCGGGTCGGGGGCGGTTGTCCAGTACCGCCTGCCCTGATGATCCTAATTCGGAACTTGCCGTTCCAACTTCAGAAAAATTTTCAGGCTGCGGTGACACCCGCGCCTGTCGGCTTTACCAGCCTGATGAGGTAGGCCTGATCGGCATAGGAAAGCTGACACTCCACATTCGGGAAACCCGCATCCACCAGAAGTGGAGTGAGCTTATCGATGGGCAGGTAATGGAACCGGCCCTTTTTGGCTTCCGCTTTCAGCCAGCGCCCCACGCGCTGCATTTCCCAGTTATTCTGCAGGAGCCGAAATGGTTTTCCCCATCGTCTGGGTGGCCAAACCGATTTCCAGAAAATCTTCCAGAAGTTCGGGTCCGGAACATTGATGGAGAAAACGAGGCGCCCCCCGGGTTTGAGAACCCGGCGAATCTCTCGGAATATGCCCCTGAAGGCCTTGTCGGTGTGCCGACCGGTTTCCGGATCCGTGTGCTCGGCATAGGAAAGGCACAGACCCGCCACGACCCCGTGGAAGGATTCGTCGGCGAACCCGGGCAAGCCATGACTCAGGTCGGCGACCTGGAAAGAAAACCGTTCGGGCTGGTCGGTCAAACCCAGCCTTGAGCGCCACTTGGCGATGGCTTGACTATTGGCCTGGGCGCAATCCGCCGCCACCACGGAGCCAATTTCGCCGCTGGTGGCGCGAAACAGACCCGCCGCCAGTTGCCCGCCGCCGCATCCCAAATCGAGCCAGTGCTCGCCCGCCTTGGGCGCGGCCTTGCGGATGGTGTCCTCAAGCAGTTCCTGGTAGGGAATGGCCTGATGTTGGTCCCAGAAAGCGCGGGCGCTGTCGTCGCTGTGCCAGAGGTTGTTGTTCGCCTTCATGATGCCTTCTTTTCCGGGCAGGATGCTTGGCGCTGGTTGCCCGCGAGTTCAGCCACCATGTCGGTGTTGAGTACCTCTTCCAGTCGCTTCAGTGCCGCGGCGATCACCCCGCCGTCGCAAACCCGGTGGTCGTAAATGATCCGCACCCGCACCAGCCCTTCGGGCGAAATCGGGCCGAAGGTGAGGGTGGATGCCAAGGGAGAGAGAGGGTGGAGTGATTCCGCTCCCTGCATGCCATAGGAACTGACGCCGAAGGTGCCGAAGTACTTCTCGCGCAAACGGCCCGACCAGTCGAGCGTCACCCACCAGACCAGCCTGCGAAGGAACCGGGGCAGCATCGAGATTCGGCGAATGAGGCGAAAACCGCCGGAATCCTCGACTGGCCTGGACCTGGACTTGCGGAGGTGGTTGTCGACCTGGCCCAGAGGCATACCCTCTGGATCACGGACCTTGGTGAACAAGACGGCCTGTTCTCCCGAAGGCAAGGTTTTCGCGATCGCCACTGAGGCGACAGACCGCTCATGCAGGACCAGGTGATCCCACGGGTTGGCGATGAAACTTGTCCGTAAATCGGCGAATTCTCTTGTCACCAGTCCGAACGCCTTGACGAAAAGGGCCGTCCATCCCGGGGCCGGTGATGCCGCCGCACGCGCCCTCGCCAGGGCCGTCAGGTTCATGGTGCGTTCCACCGGAATCGACGGCACCTTCCGCGCGAAATGCATCAAATCGCCTATCAGGCGGCGGGGCCATGAAAGGGGTATGTAACGCGGGGGCATGTCGTTCCGCCGAACTGGAAACAATTCAGCCCCAATGCTCCAACGAATGGCGCGCTTGAAGCAAGATCAACCATGGGTCAGGGGCTTCGAGACCGGGGTTTCCGGAAGGCGGCGGGGCACGGCTTGAACGGCTTCCTCCTTCAATTCCGACAGGATTTCCTCGGCCATGATCTCCTCGAGGCGCGCCAAGGCCCGGGCGACGATGGCGCCGTCACAAACCCTGTGGTCGAAAATGATCCGCACCCGCACACGCCCCTTGGCGCTCACCGGCCCGAAGGTGAGGCTGGCGGTGAGGGGAGAGAGAAGGTTGAGCGACTCGGCGCCCAGCGTGCCGCACGAGCTGACCCCGAATGTGCCGCACTTGCGCGCCCGCCATTGGCCTGACCATTCCAGGGTGAACCACCAGGCAAGTCGGCGAATGAACCGTGGCAGGCGGGAAAGAGACCTCGCGGCCCGGAAAGGCGCGAGGTCATCCACGGAGCAATTCTTGGCGCGCTGGAGTTTCGCGTCGATGTTCCAGAGCGTCCGCTCCTCCGGCGACCGGACCTTGGCGAACATGACGGCAGGTTGGCCGTCTATTATTTTCTCGACCGCCACCGACGCGACTTGCTGGCGGTGTTCCACCAGGCGCGGCCAGGGGTAGTCAACATGGCTGGTCCGTAGGTCGCGGTATTCGGCGGAAAGCTTCGCGAACCCCTTCACGAAAAGGGATGTCCACCCGGGGCGAACCGCCATCGAGGCGCGGAATTCACGCAAGGCCCCGAGCCTGAAAGTCCGCTCGAAGGTGACGGCGGGCACGCGCCGGGCGAAATGAAGCAAATCCCCGACAAACCTGCGGGGCCAGGAGATGGTCCGTGTGGCGTCGGCCATGGCCTGTTCCTGAGGGCGACCGGAAACCGCCGGTCCGTGTCGCATCGTGTTCCGACGGGCCGGGAAAGGGCAAGGCCAACCGCCTTGGGTGGCGGTTGGCCTTGAAGGTTCAACGGTGGGAACTGGAAGCCTTGGTATCAGCGGCTTTTGGGGGCTTCCGGTTCCTGCCCTTCCTGGGGCTTGATCCGGAACAGAAGGAGTTGCTCCACCTTGTCATCGCTCTTGTGGACAAGGGCCGTGGTCTGCTCGCGGGTGAGGTTCATGATTCCCGCCTCGTAAACGGGATATTTCTTGTCGCCGATGGTCCAGGCGGCGCGCTGGGTTTTCTTGTCAACCGCACCCTTCACCTTCTCGTTGGAGTCCGAGATGCTGTTGTAGTAGCTGCCTCGGAGAATCCCGTCCTTGTTGACGGCGAGTTGGATGTAGTTGCTGGGGTCCTTCT
>CAWUNZ010000405.1:0-3013 GCA_963923445.1 uncultured bacterium | reverse complement strand
ACAAATCCGAGCCAGGGGCTCTGCTCACCGCCCACTTTTTTCACCTACGGCACCTTGTAGCCAATCTCCGAAATCAGTTTGCCCAACTCGGCTTCCAGCCTTTGCGAAAGTTTCGCCTCGGAGGCGAGATTCTTGATCTCATAGGGATCGGCCGCCAAATCGAAGACCTCCGTCCATTCCGGCCGGCCGGGGTACTTGACGAGTTTGTGGGTGGAGGTGCGAATGGCGTAACAGGTGGGCACATTGCCAAGTTCCTTGTAATACTCGGCGAAGAATGAGTTTCGCCACTTCGCGGGCTTGCGGCCCATTGCCAGTTCCTTCCAGCTCACCCCTTGCGTCTCCTTCGGGATCGGCACCCCGGCGAGGTCGAGGAGGGTCGGGGCGAGATCGATGTTCAGCACCATCTCGTCCACCGTCTTTCCTTTGGAGAACAGACGCGGGTAGCGAACCAGGAACGGGATGCGCAAGGACTCGTCGTAGAGCGCCCGTTTGTCCCCGGAGTTGTGCTCACCGAGAAAGTAGCCGTTATCACTCGCGTAAACGACAACGGTGTCGTCGGTCAGCTTCAACTCGTCGAGCGTGTCGAGCAGTCGGCCGACCTGCTCGTCCACGCCCGTGATGTGCCGAAGGTATTCGAGGTGGGCGGCGTTGTCGGTGATGCCGAGCGGGAACTTGTCGGTCTTGGGGTCCTTTTGTTGGAACACGGCTGGCACGCCGCAGTTCGGGGTCGGGCGAGTGGTTTCGTTGGCGTAGAGCTTACGCAGATGCTCCGGCATGTTGTTCCCGCCCCGGGGTCCGTGCGGGCTCTTGAGCCCGAGGGCCAGGGAGAACGGCTTGTCACGATTCTCCCTCATCCAGCGAATGGCGAAGTCCGTGCTCACGGCATCGACCCATCCCTTGGTCGGGGTTGGCTTGCCGTCGACCTCGAACGGGCAGTCGTTGTACCGGCCTTGCCCGATGAAACTGGCCGAGAAGTCAAACCCCGGCCGCGCCCCCTTCTGATTGCCCATGTGCCATTTGCCGACATACGCGGTCTTGTAACCAGCCTCGCGCAGCAGTGTCGCGTGGGTGATGGCGCCTGTCGGGAACGGCTTGCTGTTGTTCATGATGCCGTTGACATGGTTGTAACGGCCGGTCAGGAACGCCGCCCGGCTTGGGGAGCACAGCGACAGGGTGACGAAGGCGTTGCGGAACCGCACGCCCCCTTCAGCCAACCGGTCCATGTTGGGCGACTTGAACCACGGGAACCGGGCCTGCTTGCCCTGCTCTTTCTGCACCACACCCATCGCGTCCCAACGGTGGTCGTCGGCGTAGACGAACAAAAAATTGGGTTTGCGGTCCGCCGCCCTACTGCCGGTGGCGACCGTGAACACCGCGATGCATGCCGCGACCGCGTAGCCGAATACTCGTGCGCCGGACATCATGATCGGTTCCTCCTACTGGCTGGTGATTTTAGCGAATGCGGAGTCACCTCAAAACGGCACTCATTTGGTCGTGAATGCGGCCTCGAAGGGCCTGGTCTGCGGGTCTTCAGTCCGCTTCATGTGCGCGAGCAGTTTCTTGCCCAATTCCGTTAAGTCGCTGGCGTACTTCGGATCGCGGACGAGGTTCTTACGCTCAGTCGGGTCGGCCGCTGTGTCGAAGAGCATCAGGGGTTCCCCCTCGACTAATTGCTTCACCCTTGCTTGAACTTTCGGGTCGGCCGAGGCTTTCATCGCGGCGAAACTCAGCCCGCTCATCGCCTCGACGCGGAATTTGTCCGGTCCGCCGACCCACGCGTGAAACATGAGCGCACGGTCTTTCGTGCGGACGCACCGTTGGGCGAACGACTTGCCGCTACTGACGGTGTTCACATGGGTGATGACGAAATCGCGGTCCGTTTGCGCCTCGCCGTTCAGGAGTGGCACCCACGACCTCCCGTCCATCCCTGAAGGTCGTTTCGAGCCGAGCAGTTCGAGCACCGAAGGCATGATGTCCACGCTACTGACGAACTCGGTGTGCGCCATCGGGGCCTTCTGGCCCGGGTACCGCACCAGAACTGGCGACCATGTGCCATTGTGATAGACAGTCGCCTTTGAGAATGGGAACGACATGCCGTGGTCCGACATGAACACCACCACCGTGTCGGCGTCGCGGCCGGAGCCGGTCAATTCCTTGAGCAAGAGTCCGAAAGTGACATCGAAGCGGCTGACGGATGAGTGGTATTGCGCAACCTCCTCCCGGACCCGCGGCAGGTCTTCAAGGAAGGCCGGCACCGTTACCTCGTGGGGCTTGAAGACCCTGGCACCGGCAAGTTCTTCGGCTTGGGCCTTCACGGATATGAACGGCCGGTGCGGGTCGCAGATGTTGGCGTTGATAAAGAAAGGCTTTTTCTCCTTGGCGGCGGCGGCGAGAAGTTCCCGGAACTTCTCCGCGAACTTCTTGGGTTGCTTGCCGAGTGCCTGATCACCCACAGCGTGCCACGGGAACTTCTCGGCGGGCGCCATGTGAGCCGCCTTGGAGATGACTCCCGTGTAGTACCCGGCGTCCCGGAGAATTTCCACGAGTGTGGGAACATCCCGTCGGATCGGATTGAAGCCGAGCGCGCCGTTGCGGTGCGGCACGCGTCCGGTCATCAGCGCCGAGCGGCACGGCTGGCAGATCGGCACCGTGACATGACTGTTGACGAAGCGGTGAGCGCCCTTCGCGAAGGCATCGAGGTTCGGAGTCGCGCCGAGCTTGTCGCCGTTCCAACCGCCGGAGTCCGCATTCATGTCGTCCGCGGTGATGATCAGCAGGTTGAGCGGCTTTGGAGAATCAGCGGCGCGCGCCAGCGGACAGCACAAGAGGAGCGCGACGATCATCGCGCCGCGGCGGCAGATGTTTGGCATGGGTAATGTCACCGAGGTTTATCCTTAGTGTTCATCCTACTGAATTCCTTTGGATGGGATGGGTTCCACCCGGCGATTCGGGCTTGGCCGCATCATCATTCAGTTGGGCTATGGGCAACGATTGAGGTTTTCGGCCGGGTTGT
>CAWUNZ010000404.1:0-3015 GCA_963923445.1 uncultured bacterium | reverse complement strand
CCATGAGGATCGCCTCGTAGGGCTTCTCATTGACCATGCGGACCGCCTCGACACCGTTCTTGGCGATGTCCAGGCGGATGCCAAGGCGGGCCAGAAGGCTGGAGGCCACCAATTGGTTCGCCTCGTTGTCCTCCGCGAGCAGCAGTTGGGCGCCATGAAACATGTTCCGGTCGGCGGAGGAATCGCTCCTCGCCTTGACCGCCGCCTGCCTGAATCCGCGGATTTCAAGGATCGTGTCAAAAAGGGCGGATGCGGTGATGGGCTTGGGAAGGAACGCGTTGACTCCGGCCTCGAGACAACTCGCCTCCTCCTCCTTGCCGGCATAGGCGCTGATGATGATGATGCCAGTCGAACGCGTGCCGGGGCGCTGGCGCATCCACTGGGCGAAGTCGAGGCCGTTGATGCCCGGAAGCATCCAGTCGACCACGATGAGCCCGAAGGGGGTGTTGCCAGGCAGTTCCGAGGCGATGACGCGCTCGGTGGCAACCTCCGCGGAATCAACAGACACGCAGAAGATGCCGAATGTCGCGAAAAACATCTCCAGAACCTTGCGGCTGGTCTCGGAGTCCTCGACGACGAGCACCCGCAGGTTACGAAGTTCCTCGGGAACCGTCCGGGGAGCCGGGGGCGGCCCGCCGGGGAGCAGGGACACCCGGAAATAAAATGTCGTTCCCTGCCCGGGACTGCTCGACAGGGTCAGGTCGCCCCCCATGGCCTGCGCCAGCCTTCGGCTGATCACCAGGCCCAGGCCCGTGCCGCCGTAGCGGCGGGATGTTGAACTGTCCGCCTGGGTGAACGGGTTGAAAAGGCGCGCCTGCTGCTCCTCGGAGATGCCGACGCCCGTATCAGTTACGCTGAGGCAAAGGGGAACCCTGCCTGCCTCGTCGGTGGGTCCGGCCAGTTCGACCCGCAGGGTGACCTCGCCTTTTTCCGTGAACTTGAATGCGTTTCCCAGAAGGTTCGTGAGCACCTGGCGGATCCGCAGCGGGTCACCCACAAGGTTGTCGGGAATGTCGGGACTGGCGTGGACGATCAGTTCGATGTGCTTCTCCAGCACCTTGACGCGGAAAGTCTCGGCCAACTCATCAAGGATTTGGCGGAGGCTGAAATGAGCCTCCTCGATCTCGAGCTTGTCGGCCTCGATCTTGGAGAAGTCCAATATGTCGTTGATCAGCGCCAGGAGGTTTTTGGCCGATGAGTGCACGACGGAGAGGTATTGCCTCTGACGGGGATTCAGCTCCGTGTCGAGGGTGAGCGCGGTCATGTTGATGATCGCGTTCATCGGCGTGCGAATCTCGTGGCTCATGGTAGCCAGGAAGGCGCCCTTGGCGCGGTTCGCCGAATCGGCCCGTTCCATGGCCGTGACCAACTCGGCGGTTCGGTCCTTGATGGTCATTTCAAGGCCCTGCTGCTGTTCCAGCAACTGGGCGTTTTTCGCGTGCAGTTCCTCGGTGAGTTCCCTCCTGCTTCTAGCCCTCACCAATTCCCTCAAGTCCTCCATCTCCGATGCCTGCGGCCAAGGGCGGAATAATTCGATACCTGCCCCTGGAGGCATGGGTGTCTGGCCGACGGATTCGAAAAACAATTCCAACTTGAGGCTCTTACCAGTGTCCGCAAGGTTTAGGCGCATGCGTGACAAAGGGTCGGCCCGCCCGGCGAATCGCGCTCCCTGCGAAGCCAACGCGGAAAGGCGGGTCGCCTGAAAGGAGGTCGCCCCCAAGCGCGCCGACAACTCCCGCACCTTGGTGCGCGCCAGCCTGTGGCCGCCCTCATGACCCACGGACAATTCGCCAAGGAACCCGTGATCCTGATCAGGTTGGAGCGAGGACTGGTTCATGACGCGATCCTCAGCAGCAAGGCGGTTGCGTCATCGTGCGGCCGGCCATGCTTGTCCACCAGAAACCTCGCGGCATCCTCGGCCGTCAGGCCCGCCAAGGTTCCGGGATCGAAGCCCAACGAAACCCCGTCGCTGGTCATGAGGACCATTCCGCCGGCAAGAAGGCACGCATGCTCCAGGCGCAGGTTCCGCCTCAACGAGCCAAGCACGCCATCAATGCCCACCAACCGCGTCTCCACGCCACCCGTCACCCGGGTGGCGACATTACCCACGCCGCAATAGGAGATGCCACCCGTTTGAAAATCCAGCGAGAGGATCGACGCGGCGGCACCCACGGTGCCGCGCAGAGCCTCGTTGACCGCGCCCATGATGACCGTGGGATCGCGCTCGGAGGTGTTTTCCAGCAGGTCAACCGCGATTTGGGCTGCCTTGGCAGCCTTCGGACCATGGCCAAGACCATCAACCACCATGGCAAGCGCGAACATGTCGTGCCTGACCAGCACGCCCCTGTCGCCATTCTCGAATTCGCCCGCGCAAGGGCGGGTGCAAAGGCCGAAGGTTACCCCGGGAGAAACTTCCCGGCCGCTCACCTGGACCACTTGACCACCCGCACTGTTGTTCCTTGCCCGGGAACCGAGCGAATGTCAAAGCTGTCCATCATTCGCCTCACGCCCGGTAGACCCAATCCCAATGTTCCAGAGGAACTGAAGTGGTCGCGCAAGGCACTGGGAATGTCAGCGATCCCCGGACCCTGGTCCTCGGCGACGATCTCCACTCCCCTCACGGTTCCCCTCATGATCACCATCGCGGTCAGCCATCCGCTTCCCGCGTACTTGCAAATATTGGTCCCCAATTCCGATGCCACTGTCATGAGCATCGTCTTGCGCCTCAAGTCGAAACCGTTCGAGTTTGCCAATCTGCCGATGTCGAGCACCGCGACAGTGACATCGCTGTCGATCCTGATGTGGTGGCGAATTTCAGGCCCGGACGGCTCAATCGTTTCCATGAACGCAATTGTACCTTGGGTTCCGCCGTTTATCCGATTCCCCCCCGGACGAACGCCAAAGCGTTTTCTAGCCCCAGAACGCCCTCAAGCTCAGCCCCGTCGCAGCCAAGACCGATCAGGGCGGAGACCACCCCGGGTTTGAGTCCCATCAGCACCGTGCGGGCCCCCAGGA
>CAWUNZ010000403.1:0-3028 GCA_963923445.1 uncultured bacterium | reverse complement strand
ATGCCGCTGGCGCCCTGTTCAGCCGGGCCATTGAGGCCGCCAAGGCCGACGACCCCATGCTCATCCAATACCGCCTGGCCCGCATCAGGCGCCTGAAGGCCATGGGCGGCCCCGCCGTATCTCCGACACTCCGTCAGGACGACATGCTCGCCCTTTCAGCTTGGCTGCTGGTGGCGACCACCATGGTGGACGCCGAAACCCTTGTTGTTCCCGACCCAAGGGAAATGGCCCGCAAGCGAGAAATCCGCGCCCTGTTGAACGATCCCAAGGCACCGGCCCTGCTCAAGGCGCAAGTCTTGCTGGAAGACGATCAACCGCTGCAGGCCTTGGCGAAACTTCAGGAGCATCTGGCACAGAGGGGCGCCAGTGAGCCTGAAACCATTCGCCTGCTGGCCTCCATCACCAAGGCGTTGGAATCCAAGGGCGCAGGCTCCGATGCACTCGTCCTTGCACCCCAGGCCCGTCGCGACGAGGCCAACCGACTTTATGGCAAGGGCAAGCAACTGGTCCTCGCCGGCAAGGGCGAGCAAGCCGAGGAAACCTTGAACTTGGCCGCCAAATATGCCGGCAAGGATATCGATGCCCGTTTCATTTATTTCCTCGGATTGGCCCAGTGGGGTCAGGGAGACAAGGCCTCCGCCGAGCGGTCTTTCTTGCGGGCCCTCGAACTGGAACGGCGGAACCTTCCCTCGCCGCGCGAGGTTTCCAGGTCCCTTGAGGAAATCCAAGGACCCGTGCGTGATGCCATCGACGCCATCCGCTACGGTTCCGTCCTGGCTCCCGGCTCATTCCGTTGACCGTTTGACCGGCCGGCCTGCGCGCCTTAGTCTGCCTCCCATCAACACCGATGGGAGGCGACTTCATGCTGGTCAATATCCTTGTCACCATGGCCCTTGGCGCGGATACCCCCGCCACGGGTATCGACACAGTCCTCGCTCCGGGGGAGGCCTCGCCGGACCGTCGGGGCAAAAGGGCCATCACCCTCAACGACACGGATTTCGATTTCATTCCACCGGCCAACGCGAACGCTTGGAAAAACCGCGCCGCCGATCTCCGCAACCAAATCCAGATCGCCGTCGGCCTCTACCCCTGGCCCGCCAAAACACCCCTCAAGGCTTCCATCCGCCCGGGGGTGAAGCGCGATGGCTACGAGGTTCAACGCGTCCATTTCGAAAGTCTTCCCGGGCATATCGTCACCGGGAACCTCTATGTGCCGTCGGGCATGGCCACCGGGCCGCGACCGGCCGTGCTGTGCCCCCATGGCCACTGGACGAACGGAAGGTTTCTGGCCGTTGATGCCAAAACCCGGGAAAAGGAACTCAAGTCCGGCGCCGAGAAAACACCCGAGGGCGCCCAGTCGCCCCTTCAGGCCCGCTGCGCCCAACTGGCCCGCATGGGTTGCGTGGTCTTCCATCACGACATGATTGGCTACGCCGACAGCGGCCCCATCGAGCACAGGGTCGGTTTCAACGATGCCGGGGCTTTTCTCAGGCTCCATGGCCCGATGATGCTCCAAACCTGGAATTGCGTGCGCGCGCTCGACTTCCTGCTCGAACTTCCCAACATCGACCCGGCGCGCATCGGCGTCACCGGCGCCAGCGGCGGTGGCACCCAAACCTTCATCCTTGGCGCCCTCGACACCCGCCCCACCGTGGCGTTCCCGGCGGTCATGGTCGGCACACGCATGCAGGGTGGTTGCGTCTGCGAAAACGCCCCTTTCCTCCGTGTGGCCACGGGAAATGTCGAAATCGCCGGGCTTTTCGCACCGCGCCCCATGGCCCTCAGCGGCGCCAACGATTGGACTGTGGCCATTGAGACCCATGGTTTGCCCCAACTTCGTACCTTGTACGGCATGCTGGGCGCCCCCTCCAACATTTCGGGCAAGTGCTGGCCCGAGTTTGGCCACAACTACAACCAGGTGGCGCGCGAAAGCATGTACAACTGGTTCAACAAACACCTCAAATTGGGCGCGAAAGAGCCAGTTCAGGAGCAGCCCTTTCAATTGGCGACCAAGGAAGAACTCTCCGTATGGGATGGCGAAAACAAAAGACCGGCATCGGCCCTTGGGGAGGCTGAACTTCGCCAATCGCTGGCCAAGGCGGAGGATGCCGACCTGAAGGAAAGGTTCCCGTCAACGCCCGCCAAGGCTTCCGCCTGGAAAAAACATATCGAACCGGTGACGAAGGTGCTCCTGGGTGGCCCGGCACCCGGGCCGGATTCGTTACGCGTGGAAATTCGAGGCACCCGACCACTTCCCGGGGGTGCCGTTGTGGAATCCAAGCTGCTTCGTCGCCTGGATGACGGCGCGGCGGTGCCCGCCCTGTTTCTTCGCCCCGCCGGCGAATTGAAAGGCACGAAAGTGGTTGTGCACCCCGAAGGCAAAAAGTCCTTATTCACCGAAGGCAAGCCAAGCCCCGAGGTCATCCAGGCCCTGGCCAAGGGATTGGGAGTTCTGTCGATCGATGTGCTGGGCACCGGTGAAAGCCCGGCTGCCAAGGCCAAGGTCGATCCGAAATTCCCGCCCTATACCTGGTGCTACAATCGCCCGCTGGTCACCGAACGGGTTCGCGATGTGCTGCTGGCATTGGCGCATGCCCGTGATCAGGGCAAACCTGTGCACTTGGTGGGTTTCGGTTCCATGGGCCCGGTGGCCCTGCTGGCCAGGTCCGCCTCAGGGGACATCGTGGCCAGCGCGGAAATCGAGCTGGATTCGTTCCAGTTTGCCAACTTGAAGGATACCAGCCATGCGCTTTTCTTGCCTGGCGCGCTGCGTTATGGCGACCTTGGCGGTCTTGCCTGCGCGGGACCGGTGACCGAGTTGAAGATCAAAAAACCGTCCAGGGAAACCATGGAATGGCTGACCGATTTTCACAAAAATATGGCAGCAAAACCACCAATCGTTATCCCTGAATAATCATATTCTAAAAAAACTGGCCCGCGGATTAGATCCGCGGGCCAGTAAAATCCTTAAGGTTATTACTTGATGGCAGGAATCGGAGGAGGAGGCGGTGGGGCAGGCCTGGTGGGG
>CAWUNZ010000402.1:0-3028 GCA_963923445.1 uncultured bacterium | reverse complement strand
CTCCTGAACCCGAACGCGCCGCAGATGTTCGATGACAAGGGCAACGGCATCTTCTCGACGGTGCTTCTTGACTGGATCGAATGGGAAGGACCGCTTCAGACCGAGGCGGAGAAATCCCGGCGCAAGGATCTTCTGCCCCCTGCTGAATCGACCGCGGATGTGGTGGAGGAGCGCCTGCGCGCCTTTGCCGAAAGGGCGTGGCGCAGGCCTGTCAGGCCCGATGAACTGGCGAACTACACCAAAACCTACCGCGAGGAGATCGCCGCGGGAGAAAAACCCGCCGGCGCCTTCAGGGCCGCCCTTTTGGGAGTCTTGACATCGCGGAATTTCATCTACCTCGTCGAGGGCGACACGAGGCCCCGCGAGAAGCTCAACGATTGGGAACTCGCCTCGCGGTTGTCTTATTTCCTGTGGAGTTCGATGCCCGATGCCGCCCTTCTGGCGGCAGCGAAATCCGGGGCCTTGACCGGCGATGGCCTCCGCCGGGAAATCGACCGCATGCTCGCCGATGGCAAAACCAACCGGTTCATCGACGACTTTCCCAGGCAGTGGCTCCAGTTGCATCGCCTGGGAACCTTCCCTCCTGAAAAGAAGCTTTATCCGACCTACGACGCCTGGCTTGAGGCCAGCATGCGCGCCGAACCGGTTGAGTTTTTCCGTGAAATGTTCGCCAAAAACCTGCCGATCGACAGCTTCATCGATTCCGGTTGGACGGTGGCCAACGCCCGGCTTTGCGATTTTTACGGCCTGCCCGCTCCCAAAAGCGGTGGATTCGAGCGTGTCGCCTTGAATCCGGACGCGCATCGGGGCGGACTCCTCACCATGGGTGCCGTCCTTGGCCTCACCTCCGACGGGACGCGGCATCGTCCCGTCCACCGGGGCGTTTGGGTCAGCGAGGCGATCTTCAACAAGACTCCGCCTCCCCCGCCCGCGAATGTGAGCGCCATTGAGCCCAATCCGCCCAACAGTCCCAAGGCCACCCTCCGCCAGAAGATCGAGGCGCACCGGAACAACGCCAATTGCGCCGCCTGCCACGCGAGGATCGATCCCCTCGGAATCGCATGGGACAATTACGACGCCATCGGCCAATGGCGCACCCTCGAGAAGGTTCCCCAGGGAGTCGGCAACGACCCCGCGGTTGATCCCTCCGGAGTCATGCCCGACGGCCGGGCGTTCAAGGACCCGGTTGAATTCAAAAAGCTGTTGCTCGCCGACAGGGAAAAATTCCTCCATGCCTTCGTCGAGCACCTCAGCACCTACGCCTTGCGGCGGGTGCTTTCGGTCGACGACCGTGAATCCGTTGCCGCCATCGTGGCGGAGGCGCGGAAAAACGGCCACGGCCTGAGGGATATCGTTCGCACCGTTGCCCTATCCGACCTGATCCGCAGGCGCTGACAAGGAGATTCTCCATGAGCCATTTCGTTTCACAGTCCTGGCTTCTCGATCGACGGCACGCCCTGCGCGCCATGGGCAGCGCCATTCCCCTGCCGTTCCTGGAATGCATGGTGCCGCTCCGGGCGGCGGAACAAACCGCGTCTCCCAGGCGCAGCGCCTTCATCTACCTGGCCAACGGCGTGCACTCCCTCAATTATCAGATCACCAAGCCGGGCAAGGACTACGAGTTTTCCCGCTCCCTCAAGCCGTTGGAAAAACACCGCGGTGTCATCACCCCGATCAGCGGCCTTCACCACCCCGGGGCGCTCGGGCACCACCACAATTGCATCTCCGTCTGGCTGACGGGCGGCAAACTCGGCCCATCCGACAAGAACACCATCTCCGTCGATCAGAAAATGTCGGAGGTCACAGCGAAACACACCCGCTACCCCTCCATGGAGATCGCCCTGACGGGCGACTCGCTCGCCTGGACTGCCGACGGCGTCAAGCTGCCCTCGATGCGCCGCTGCAGCGAGATCTTCGCCTCCCTCTTTGAGGCGCCCAAGGGCGGCACGGCGGCACAGCGGCGGTCGCTACGCCGCAGGGGCAGCGTCCTCGACGCCAACCTCGCGGAAGTTCGCCAGTTGGAAAAGCAGATGGGAACCGCGGACAAGGGCCGCATGGACCAATACCTCACCTCCGTCCGCGAGGCCGAGATCCGCACCCGCAGGGCCGACGCCTGGCTGGATACTCCCCTTCCCGCCATTTCCCCCGCCGACCGCGCGCGCACCAACCGCGATGTCGCCGCCACCATGGCGGGTGACTACTTCCGCACCGTGTACGACCTCATCGTGCTCGCCTTCCAGACGGATGTCACCCGCGTGGCCACCTTCAGCCTGGGAGGTGAAGGCGACGCCTTCGCCATTCCCGAGATCGGGATCACCGAATCAAGGCACCAGCTCAGCCATCATGGCGGCGACGCCGGGTACATGGAAAAGCTCACCAAATACGATACTTTTGCCATCGAGCAGTTCAGCTACTTCCTGACCCGGCTCGCCGAAACCAAGGACCTCAGCGGCAAGCCGCTCCTTGGGACAACGATGGCCCTCTTCGGCAGCGGCATGTCCTACGGCCACAGCCACGGCAACGCCAACCTGCCCCTCGTGCTGGCCGGCGGAACGGACATCGGCCTCAGGCACGGGACTCACCTCGATTTCAACCAGGGCCACTTCAACGGCTACCAGCTCGACAAGCCCGGCGAGCATTATTCGCTCTGCAGCCGGCCGGCCAACAACAGCGCCCACATGAGCAACCTGCTCCTCCTCATGGCGCAGCGCATGGGTGTCGAGACCGACAAGTTCGGCGACAGCAACAAAGCGATCGAATTATGAGATGCTTTCCCGCGCTCACCCGGTTTGCGGCCGTGGTGATCGGCCTGATTCTCCCGGCGGCTTTCACCCCCGCCGCGGACGAGCCGTTTCGGCCCGCCCCGGGGAAATTCCCACCCCTTGAGAAGGCGATCTCCTACAGGGGCGAACTTGTGTTCGTCGACCACGCCAACCGGCGCGGCAGCATCCGCGTGCAGGGGGCTGGCACCTACTTCCGCAACGCTCCGCACCCGTTCGCGATGCTTCCTTACGGGATTGTCCGCCAC
>CAWUNZ010000401.1:0-3028 GCA_963923445.1 uncultured bacterium | reverse complement strand
TGGCCTGATGACGGCCAGCCGGGAATTCACTTCCCACCGCGGCGAACGACAGCCTCAATGTCGCATTTGCAGGAAAAATCTAGGTTTTCGTAAGCCCGGCACAGATTAAGACTGATGCCCGTGGGCCGGAACAACCGATACAACCGTTGGAATTCAAACTTTCCAGCGGATTGTCCCATGCGACCGCGCCCAGACATGTGTGCCTGGCTATTTCTGGCCGCATTGTCGGCCAACGGATCAGAACCGGAGCGGGGCGTTATCGCCCCGGCAGGGTTCCTTGCCCGGATGGAATCTTCCCAAGAGCAAACCGAACCAACTCCATCGCCCGAATGCCTGAAGGGCTATTTGGTCAATGAGCAGGAAAAGACCGTGATCGCTCGGGACGGCGAAGTAAAAGACCAAAGGTCGGGCCTTTCCGCATTACTGGACTCGCACGCGTTGTCGTTCGGAATGGGGTGCGCCTTGGGCACCATCGGCCTGGGCTTGCTGCTCCGCGGCAAAGCCTCGCACCAGGTGATCAATGTTTCAATGCCGCCAACAGCGGCGCTTCCCGCCTCACCGGAGGATACCCCGGTTACAGCCCGATTCCGCTCCTCCGGTTCCAAGCGCAAAAAGAGCAAGAAAACCGTTTCCTACCTGCCCGCCGCCAACTTCGACCTTGGGCCATCATTCGAGGAAGAGAAAGCTGACCGGGATGCCGCCGAAGACCGCAAGGCCGAGGCCGTTCTGGCCGGGTTGGTGGAGTCCAACATCGCCCTGCGGGAAGCGATTGGCGAGCATGGGCAGGAAACACCCTCGGCCAAGGCGTAAAGACAACGCCAGATAAATTGGCTCGGTTTTGTTACTTCCAAGCGCGACGCAGGAAGTCGAGGAAGTTCCTCGACATGATCCCTTCGATATCTTCCACCGAGTAGCCCCTCTTGGCCAACAAACGGGGCAGACTCTGCAAATCGGCGATGGAATCGAGATCCATGGGCGTTTGCTCGGTGCCGAAACCGCCGTCGAGGTCGGTGCCGATGCCGACATGGCGGGCGTTGCCAGCCAGTTGGCAGACATGGTCGATATGGTCGCAGATTCGCTCGATGCGCAACTGGAAGTCCGCCGGTTTGCTCCGCAGGTGCACCCAGCCCGGCACCATCATGATGGCATCGAAAGCCATGCCCAAGACACCGCCGCGCTCGATCACCGCCTTGATCTGGTCATCGTCAAACTGCCTGTTCCAAGGGGCGAGCTTGCGGCAGTTCTGGTGACTGGCCCAGACGGGTCCGTTGAAATGATCCAACGCGTCCCAGAAGGTTTCGTCGCACAGGTGTGTGGCGTCGAGGATCATGCCAAGCCTGTCCATCTCGCGCAGCAAATCAATTCCCTGGGGAGTGATGGGCCCCTCGGCGTCGGTCCCATGGGCGTACCGCCCGGGACCATAATGGGCCGGCCCAACGGCGCGCAGACCCTCCGCATAGCTCTTTTCAAGGTGTTTCAAGGTGACAATAGAATCGGCTCCCTCAAGGCTCAGGATGTAGCCAATGGGCAGCTTTTCCCTCGCGGCAGGAAGGGGCGAGGCGCCCGGACCACCCGCCGCATCGGCGGTCCCACCCGTCCAAAGGTTGAGGTGCGCCTCCAACTGGGCCAGGTTTCGAATCTGAACCATTTCCCCCTGTTCTTCCATGATCCTGTACCAGGCCAACTGCCCCTGGGTCTGGGCCCAGGCCTGCTCGGGAGAATTCCATCCTGGCAACCGATGGAAGTAGGGTGAAAAACGGCCGATCTGCGTGGCGACGCACAAACCGATGCCGCCACGCCGCATCTCGGGAAAACAGACCGTGTTGTTGCCCCGGTCCACCCGGTCCTTCATGTGCATTTCCCAGCGGCGGATACGCTCGAGCGACCACCTGAGGTCACGGTTCCATTCCAGCGCGTTCATCGCCAGATCGAGATGGACATCGAAAATGAAGGAAGGCTTGTTCATGGCAGGTTCCAACCAGGCGGGGATGGAATCAATCTACCAGCCTTTTGGTAAGGTTCACCAGAATAAACCATGCGAACCGGATTAATGCAGGAATCTAAAGCGGCTTTCCACACATGGAACACCTCTGGATTCCCTCGACATAACTGAGGTCGCAGGCCACGCAGTGGGCTTTGGCGCCAACGGAGGCATGCTCCAACAACTTGGAAACAAGTTCCGGTTCTGCCCCCGCGTTGGACAGCTTGGTTCTCGCCATCTCGATGGGTGTGCCCCCGGCCAAGTCGTTTTGAACAAAGTGAAGAAGTTCCCCGAACCTGTCCGCGGGCTGAATATCGAGAACGCTGACGGGAAAATCACTGCCGCACCGGCAGCACCGAATGACATCGGCATGGCGCCTCAGTTCGCGAAACGGCAGCCAGCAACAGGTGCACCAAAGGGATGGACGGTATCGCTTGTAGCCCTGCTCCGACTCGCATTGCAGGCAATGAAAACGCCCCTTGCCCAAAAGGGTTTCACGCTGGCGAAATCCCCAGATGCCCATGCCTTCACCTCCCAAAAGATAACAAAATTAATTCCGATATTTTATTTCATTTAATACTTTTTATTTTAGGCTGCCATTTGATCAAAAAGCATATATTTGGAAAAATAAATTTTTTGGGTATGGACCAATTCACGCGGCGCCGCCATTCGCGCCTTGAAAAAACCGCCAAGAACCCATTCGCATTTGGCGAATGCCTGTTGAAAATCGCCTAGGCTGATATCCCTGAAAGATCGCGGCCACCACCAATCAATTTTGCTTTTTTCCTTCTGAAAGAAATCCACGCCCGCCGGTATCTGATGCAGGTTCCAGCCAAGGCCACGGATCCTGGCGGGACCACCTTTTCATCCATCACCTTGCCAATTCATGGAGGCCACGCCATGGCGCGCCGCACCTGGGCATCGCTATTCAGTTCCATCTTCGGTGCCACAACACGGCGGTCCACCCGGCAGGCCAGGCGTCAACGGTTCAATCTCGAGCGCATGGAGGACCGGACCACGCCAGCCACAGTCAGTTTTTCGGGAGGA
>CAWUNZ010000400.1:0-3036 GCA_963923445.1 uncultured bacterium | reverse complement strand
AGCCACTTGGATCAAACCCAGGTTCAGGTGCCGCCGAAGGATCACATGGCAGCATTGGGGATACCCGACGGTAAAGCTTAAAAAGCGTCACTCCTAGATCGCTGGCGTCCAACCTATCAAATGAAGCTGCATTTTTGGCAAAATCATATTGTGTGACGGCAGCCATATTAGACAGCCTGACACCACCCAGAAACCAAGCGACCTCAGCATCCGGGCTGTTGTAAGAATTTCCAGTTTCCAATCTGGAATCAGAATTAAATCCGTTCGCTGAGAGCCAATTTCTCAACGGATTCAAGCTGGCATCGGATATGGAATGAAACCCACGGTAATCCTGCCCCTGAAGGAACGAACTCAGCATGAGGACATGCTTGTCGTTTGGGCCTGCCGTCAGGATGGAATCCCCATCCATGGTGGGGGTACCGGTTCCTTGGCTGAATTGTTCAATCCTGAAGTAACCAGCCTTGGGTGGTCCCTGCTCCCAGAAATCTGGGTCGCTCAAGCGGCGATTGTTCTCAAAGTGGTTGGCCCGAAGATCGGTACGAAGAGTTTGGGTGATGAACCTTAATTTTTCGGAGAGTTCAGCTCTTGCCCGAAACAAACGAAACGATTCCGTGGAATCCACAAATGCCACGGAAACAATCGACATGATGAACAGGATAAGGGCCATCGCCACCAAAAGCTCGACAAGAGTGAAACCTGCTCGATCTTTAGTCCGACTTCTGTCATATGTTCGACTCATGGCGCTGTCCCCCGGTCGAACCAGTCGATCATGTAGTCGATCCACACGGCGTTGTTCAGGTCCTTCTCCAAAGCACGATCAATAGAAACCTTATTTGTAGTTGAATCAACGCTTATGACCTTATAAAACAACTTCCAATTATCCTTATCCATGATCCAGGATCCGCGATGGAAAACCCTGTCAGGCCCGCCTGGGCCTTGCACTGGCAGATTGGTAAAAGACAGTTCTGTTGAATTTGCGGTATTGGCGCCACTCACAAGCATGGGCGATATGTTTGTTTCCATATCAACACCAAAATCGTAAGGTCGACCGGCATAAATCAAGATCACAGTTTCCATAGAAGTTTCATCATCAAGACGACTTCGACGAAACAAATAAGAAGACGAATACCTTTCAGATCTTCTTGCGTTGCTGTCAGGTGCGCCTTGGTCATTGAAAGGATATTCATCCAAGCTCACAACTTGATTTCTGTTTAGGGAAGGCCAACCTGTAGCTGGCGCCCAAATGCCGGCATTAATAGGGGCAAGAAGGCCAATTTGGGAAGATGCATTACCTGCCGCGGTCGCCGCGGGATCGAAGTGAACTACTTCGCTTGGCCGTGAAAGATTCGCTAGCAAAGCAGGATTGGCTGCCGCAGCGGTTTTGGCAATATTTTCCTTGAAATCAAAGTATTGTTGTATGGTTTGCCTTATTGACGGCTTTCCTACTGATACCGGTAAGGACAAAAACGCGCTGGCGTTGGCTGCCATTTGGGAGGCTCGGTCCATGTCGATCGACATGCCAATCTTGCGTGCAGCCAGGGGAAACAATGTCAAAACGGAAAGCATTCCAATCCCCATCACGAAAATGGTGATGAGAACTTCAAGCAAGGTGAGCCCTTTTCTCAATTTCATGGATGACGCGTTCATGATGCCTCCGGTCATCCGAGCTCAATTAGGACTGATGTACCGATTGGTACCCGACATGCAGTCCAGGAAAACATCGGCGGTTTCAGGTGATCCGTTGGGATCAATGGGATTTTGAGTGACGGTGAGGATCATGGTGCCGCTGGGACTGTTGATGATGGTTCCCGTTGGGAGAAACAAAATGGTGTCGTTGTTCAGAACGATTCCATTGGTGTTGATGTAAATGCCGGGTCCATTATCTGGTTGAAGGATTGTTTCTTCCTGCATGGGAATCGGTTGCGGCCCGCGGATGATGCGGAAATTGTGCCCCGGCACCACCAAGGAATACCCGGCGGTGACACCGGGAGGATTGCTGAAGTTGAAGTTGTAACGAGTGAAGCCCGCAGAAGGCGTATTAGGTTGAGGCGCCCCTGCCGAAACTCCTGTCATATCAGAGGGCAAAACATGAGGGACATCTCCCGAATACACAATGTAATCGCCAGCTTTCAAAACCGGAGCAGTGGGTGCAGCAACCGCTGCAGACTGATCAATTTGAACTGTTGCCACTAGAGGGCCGGTTGAGCTGACAATACCTGTGTAGGTTCGGAGTGGCTGTTGGACATACTGAAATGATGAATAGTTTCCGCTCGAATCTTTTAAGAATTGTAAACCCGTCACCACCTGATCGCGCTTGGCCCACAGCCGGGCCGTCAGAAGACCGGTTCGCAGCTTATCCACGGCCCTGGTGAGTTGCTCCCTCTCGTTGAACCGTGGAAAACTGATAGCCACCAAGCCCAGCAGCATGGCGATAATGCCAACCGCCACCAGCAACTCAATAAGCGTGAAGGCCAGGCGCTTGGACATGTGTCGCTTCATGGCGCTGGCCCCCCACCCGGTAAGGTTGCTAATTGCTGATCGCCTCGGAAACATTCGTGCTCTTGAGGGTGAACTTGACCTTGTTATTGGGATTCGAAATTTGCAGGAAAATCGGATCACCCCAAGCGTCGAGTAGGATCGGCTTATCGGGTGATACAGCACCCTTGGGTAGCATGTCCGTCTCGAGCTTTCCGAATGGACCGGCCTCCAGAATCATTCGAAGAAGATAGGCGTTGGGATCGGCCCCGTTAATCTTGGTGTTAGGATTATTTTGATATTTCACATAGTTAGGGGAAGTTGCGGCAGCCAAAGAAACAGGGAACGCCGCTGAGACTGTCTGACTGATCGTACCAGTTCCCTTGCGCTCCTTGTCTTTGCCATCGTCAATCACCGCCTGCAACTGCTTGGAAAGCGATGACTTGATCACTTCCATGGTCGTCATGGTGTTGGAGTTGCGTTGCGCCTCGGTAGCCTTGATCACCACCCCGGCAACCAACGCCGCCAGAACCGCCATGATCGCTACCACAACCATCAGTT
>CAWUNZ010000399.1:0-3036 GCA_963923445.1 uncultured bacterium | reverse complement strand
GCGCTCAGAACACCTTCAGTACTACCCACCACAAGGTAACCACCGCTGATGGCGGGAGAGGCAGATGCAGGGCCTCCCAAATCGTGAACTTCCAATTTCTTGCCGGTCGCCAAGTCCAACACATGAAGCTTACCGTCCAGACTGGGAGCATAAACCTTGTCGCCTGCGATCACGGGGGAGGCATCCACTCGGCCATCGGTCAGGTAGGTCCATCGAGCCGAACCTGTTTTGCGGTCAATCGCATGGACGCGATTGTCACGGCTACCAACGACGGCAAGGTCTGCGCCAAGGGCAGCGGATGAGAAAAATTCCTTCGGACGGTTGGGGGACCGGTAAGTCCAGACGATTTTCGGTTCCTTCCAGGCGATGGCATGAAACTCGCTTCCCATGGTGCCGAGGTAAAGGTTGTCGCCTGATACGGCGACTGTGGCCCCGGTCTGGCTCCCAAGGTCCAGACTGCCCGATTCCTTGCCCGTGGCGACATCAATGACATGAAGCCGGCTGTCGCAGCCGGCGGCGAAGGTTTTGCCTGCCACCACTGCCACAGATCCGTAATAGGGGCCTTCGGTCTTGAAGTTCCATTTTTCCTTACCCGTTTGGGTGTCGAGGCAATGCAGGGTGTCGTCGTGTGCCCCGAAAAGAAGGGTGCCGTTGGCGTAGCAGGCTCCTCCGGAGATCTCGGCACCACAATCAAAGGACCATTTTTCCTTGCCTGTGGTGGCGTCGATGGCGTGAAGCTTGCCCTCGATGTCCCCCGCATGGACCACGCCATCCTTGAAACTGACGGGCGCCTTGGAGGGGCCGATCCTGCATTTCCATTCCTCCTTCCCGGTAGCCAGGTCGATTCTTCGGGCGAAGCCATCGCCTGAGGCGGCGAACACCTTGCCCCCAGAGATGGCGACTGAGCCCTCGACGGATTCCAAGCCGGTGATTTTCCAGGCCGGCTTCAGGGGACCCGCAAGCGGTGCCGAAGATACTCCGGTTTGCGCCTGGTCACCGCGGAACAGCGGCCACTCGGCATAGGCGAGCGCGCTGACCAGAAAGAGGCCGGAAAGGGCTGGCAGTCGCATTGCAAGCCTCCAAAAATTACATGGCAGAGCGGTATAGCTTCAAAAAGTCCGCGTCGTTGAGGGGCTCAGGATTGAACCGTCCGGTCCATTGCTGGGATGCTTCCTCCGCGAGAATGGGAAGGATTCCATCTCGGACACCGCACGCTCCCAGGCTCGAGGGCATTCCTGCCGCTGCTCGCCATTCCTCCACCTGCCGGGCCAATCCCTCGGCGCTTGCCTGACGCAACCCGGCTTCGCGGGCCAAATGCTCGTAATCGGCCGCGGCCACCCGGGAATTGTGGCGAATGACTGTCGGAAGCATCAGCCCGATGGCGACACCGTGGGTGAGGCCGTAATGGGCGGTGAGTGGATTGGCCATGGCATGGCAGGCCCCAAGCATCGATTGCTCAATGGCGGCACCCGCAAGAAAGGCGCCCCATTGCATGGCGCCCATGGTGGCGACATCAGCGGTGCGGGCCAGCAGTCGATCGAAGTTGGCCGACAACAACCGCCATGCCTCTCGGGCATAAGAAAGTGAGAGAGGGTTTCGAGCCGTGGTGACCGCTGCCTCCAGCGAGTGTGAAATGGCATCGAGTGCGGTCACCGCCGCCACGCTCCTGGGTTGGGACAGCGCAAGTTCCGGGTCGAGGATCACGGTTCCGAAAAGCATCCCTTGATTGCCACATGCCATTTTAAGGTGTGTCTGGCGATCAACAATGACTGCATAAGACTGGGCTTCGGATCCAGTTCCCGTGGTTGTCGGGATGCCCACCATGGGAAGCAACGGGCCGGTTGCCTTGCCATAACCATGAAAATCACCCACCCTTCCGCCGCACGAATGGATGAGGTTCGCGGCCTTGGCTATATCCATGCTGCTTCCACCACCGAGTGCCACGATCACTTCGGGGCGCACAGCGCTGATGAAATCACGAGCTTTTTCAACATGGAGTGAGTCAGGATTTTCCTCGGTGGAATCGAATACGGCGACTTTATGCCCTGAACCTTCCAATAGCGCGACCGCACGCTGGGGATGTCCCGCAGAGCGCAAGCCTGAATCGGTGAACAAGGCCAAGGATTGGCGCCCAGATACGAGTTTTGGCAATTCGGATAAACATCCGGCGCCACAAACAAGCCGGGGAAGAGCCCTGAACAAACTTTTGATCATGCCTGGGTCAGGGCTTCGAGCCGGATAATTCGGCCTTGTTGAAGGCTCTTTGCTTGTAGAGGTGGGTGAAGAGGTTGCCTTCATGCGGTTGGTCCCAGGTCAACCTGTTCGTCGGCAACGGCCCCACATTCAGCCTTTCGATGTGCGAGCATGCCATGGAGTCGGCCACGAATCCAGAGTCATCGGTTAGGACGCTGGCCGCCAAGGTGTAGCCAATACGGTGCAAGATATCATCTTGAGGGCATTCTATCACGCTTGCGAAAGGAAACAGGAATTCCTTGTTAGCAAGCGGGTGTTCGGGAGATTCACAGCGGACCACCGTTGGAAGCAAATATGCGATCCGGCCATCCTTGACTAGGCGAGGGGTTCCCCTCATTTCTTGGGTGACATCCCGGGCACCGGGCGTTTTAAGAGCCTCATCAATCATGTTGTTGATAGCCTCGGCCACCTCGGGCTTGGCAAAGGCGCTGATTTCGCAATTCGGGTCGTCCCAAGGGCGTGGTTTCATCGTGACGAATTTCCGGGCAATACCCTCGGCGATGGCATCGGCGTGAGAAGGTGTCCAAACCGCTGATGCGTTAACACAAGCCCTGCCACCGTTGGCGGCAATGGACTCCACCATGAGGTCGAGGTGCTTCTCCCATTTGCCAGCCGTATCCGCGCCGAAAATGATTTTCGAATATCCGGTGCCATGGATTTCAACCCGGTGGTCGTTCCGGTAGGGTGCCATGGTGCGGTCATCACCAAACGCCATGCTGCGGCCACACAAGCGAAGAATATCGTTAGCCCCGGAGTGGTCGGAGGGTAGGAACCCTAGAACTT
>CAWUNZ010000398.1:0-3098 GCA_963923445.1 uncultured bacterium | reverse complement strand
TTCGATTCCACCAGCACCTCGTCGATGAGTTCCTCATCGGTCGCCGAGAACAAAGCCGCGGGAAGGTTAAGGGCCTTGGCCAACCGGCGGAAAATCTCCGTGTTGGGAAGGGATTCACCAATGGGGGCAATCGCTGGTTCGTTGATCTGGATATGCAGGTGCCCGTAGCTGGTGTGGATGTCCCAGTGCTCCAGTTGGGTGGTGGCTGGTAGCACGATGTCGGCATGGCGGGCCGTGTCGGTGAGGAAATGCTCGAGCACCACGGTGAAGAGGTCCTCGCGGCGCAGGCCGGCGATCACCCGCCCCTGATCCGGGCAAACCGCCGCGGGGTTGGCGTTGTACACCACCAGAACCCGGACGGGCGGACCGGGTTCCTTTCCCTCAAGGGCCTCGGCAAGCCGGGTCATGTTGATGGTTCGGGTGCCTTGGGGGATGAGGTCCATCCGCTGGAATTCGAAATCGGACCGCGTCGGGTATGACTGGCTGGTGCTGAGCAAAGCCCCGGCGCCTGGGTGGCGCCAGTCACCGGTGAGCGCCGGCAGGCAGGTGATGGCTCGAACGGCCATTCCGCCCCCCCCATGTCGCTGAAGACCATAGTTAAGCCGGATAAGCGATGGGCGCGTGGTGCCATACAGCCTGGCGAGATGCTCGATGGCCGCCTCTTCCAGTCCGCACATGACCGAGGCCTGGCCGGGAGAATATTCCGCCATGGCACGGCGCGTGAACTCCTCAAGCCCCTTGGCATGACGCGACAGATAGTCGCGATCCACCAGGTTGTCGCGCAGAAGGACATGGGCGATGCCAAGGGCCAAGGCCGCGTCGGTGCCCGGGCGGATGGGCAGCCAGATGTCGGACCTTTCAGCGGTGCGGCTTTGGAACGGGTCGATCGTGACGATCGTTGCGCCGCGCCTTTGAGCCTCGACCATGCGCACCCAGAGGTGACTGTTGGTGACGGCGGTGTTGGATCCCCAGTTGATGAACAATCGGTTTCCACCAATCGCCTCGGAATCGACCACGGCGCGGGTGCCCAAGGTGATGCCGCAACCCGCGGCGCCGGCGGTGGCGCAGATGGTGCGGTCGAGCAGGGAGGCGCCCAGGGCGTGGAACAGTCTGCGGTCGAGGCTTGAGCCTTGCAGCTTGCCCATGGTGCCGGCGTAGCTGTACGGAAGGATCGACTGCGGTCCTTCGGGGCTATGGCGAGCGGCCTCGATGGCTTGGGCGACTCGGCTTACGGCCTCGTCCCAGCCGATGGGACGGAATCGGCCGGAACCCTTGGGGCCATCACGCAACAGCGGGGTGGTGAGTCGGCCCGGATGATACGAGCGCTCGAGGTACTTGCTGACCTTGGAGCAAAGAAACCCTTGGGTGAAGGGGTGGTCCGGATCGCCACGCAAACCAGTGGCGACGCCGTCCGTGACCGTCACGAGCATACCGCAGGTGTCCGGACAGTCGTGGGGGCACACGCACCGGACCGTGCGCGTGCCAGCGAGTGGCAGTGAAGTCATGACATCCAGAGCAACAAAATGTGGTGCTCACCGCAAGGGCGGGCGTGGAATTGAATCAAGCGTTGATTGTCAGCCCTGTGCGGAGTGAAGGTCTTCAATAATGGTGAATTTTCCTCCTATTCCTGAATTTTCATGATGCTCCGGCGAAATGGTGGTAGTGGCGATGCCACGGGAGGTGAAAGATGGCTAAAAAGAGAACCCTCTTGGCTTATGGGTTCAGTGTGCAAGCCGGAGAGGGAACCACAATCGAGATCCATCAGCAGAACAGCGGGCAGCAGCCCCAAAAAATCCTTATTTCCAAGGATCAGATCGGCAGTCTCACCGAGATGCTCGAATCGGTGAAGGAAGAGATCGAAAACCCACCCGATGAGGACGAGGAAGAGGACGATTAATACGCCCTAGCGCTGGTAAATCGGCACGAACTGCGCCGGAACCGACAGGGCGATGACCGCGATCGCCGTCTGGTAGACGGGGCCTGCCGTGGCCCCGTCGAGGTCGCGGTTGCTCCAGGAACCATCGGGCGACTGCTTCGGCATCAGCGTGGACTTCAGGCGAGCGTACCACTCGTCCCACTCCTTGCCGCCCACCTGGTGCATGGCGTGGCTGGCGTAGTAGTGACCGTAGTAGAAGTGGTTTTTGCTGTCGAACTTTTTCTTGAGGTAGTCGATGGCCTTGGGGACTTCGGCGGCGTCGTGCTTGCCGGTGAGATGGAGAACGCACACACCGGCGGCGGTGCGGGCGAATTCGGGTTCGCGGGAGCCGGGTTGGTACTGGTAGCCACCGGATTTGTCGTCGCGGCATTTGTTGATGTAGGCGATCGCCTGATCCATCGTGCGGTCAGGCACATGCAGGCCCGCATTGCGCGCGGCGCGCAGGGCCATCACCTGCATGACGGTGACGGAAATGTCGGCGTCGGTCGGGGCGGGTGCGTAGCGCCATCCACCCGCGTCGTTCTGGCAGCGGATGATCAGGTCCACCGCGCGCTTGAGCGCCGGGCGAATTCCCTGGTCGGCAGTGGTTCCCCAGAGTTGGGCAAGCGCCAGGGTCGCCATTCCGTGGCAGTACATGTCGCGGCCACCGCCGCCCCGGGCACCGACAAGCAAACCGTCAGCCTCGCGTGATGAGGCGACAAGGAAACGGGAAGCCCGGGCCACAACCTCACCGAATTTTCCCTGGCCGGGAAGGTGTCCCTGGCTGAGGAAGGCCAGGACGGCGAAGGAAGTGATGGCGGTGTTATGGGCGTAACCACCATCGCTCCATGATCCGTCGGGATTCTGCTTGGCAGCCAGCCAACCCAAGGATTTTTCCAACGCCTGACGGGTTGGTTCGTCCAGCTTGGCCGGAGGCGCCGGGGCCTGGCCAAACAGCAGAATCGCCGAGAAAAGGATCACGGGGTTTCCTTACCGGGCGCGGTTCGGGCCAACTCACGGTAGTACCGCTGGATCATCGCCGCGTGAGCGGGCGGAAGACCTTCGGACCATGCCTGAATCAACGCCTCGCGCTCGCGAGGGGGCAGCCTGAGAAACCGTCCGATCTCATCGGCCGAGGGCTTGAGCGAGCCCTTGGGAAGTTCCTGACCGGGTGGTGTGGGCA
>CAWUNZ010000397.1:0-3110 GCA_963923445.1 uncultured bacterium | reverse complement strand
ATCTGGGCCATCTCGGTCTTGGTGCCCACCTCGCTGGCGTAGCGCATGGCGCGCGTCACACCCAAGGTGACCAAGGTCACCAAAATGCTCATGATGAGGATCACCACCAGCATTTCCACCAGCGTGAACGCCGGGCGGCGGGCAGGTCGTGTGGCCTTCATGGTTCCGTCTCCCCTTCCCCGGCGTCAGCCGGACAGCTTGTCCAGCAGACTCAACATGGGCATGAACAGCGCGATGACGATGGTGCCCACAATGCCGCCCAGCACGACGATCATGATCGGCTCCAGCAGGCTCAGGAGGCTTTCCACCACGATGTTCACTTCCTCGTCGTAGATGTCGGCGATCTTGTAGAGCATGGAGTCGAGGTCACCCGTCTCCTCGCCCACATCGATCATGTTGGTCACGATGTCGTCCACCATCTTGCTTTCGCGCAGCGGTTGAACAATGGTGTCGCCCTCGCGGATCGACTCGTACACCCGCTGGTACATGCGCTCGAACACCTGGTTGGTGCATGTCTCGCGCACAATCGCCAACGCCTCGAGGATGGGCACGCCGGAACTGATGAGCGTGCCCAGCGTGCGCATGGTGCGGGCGATGGTGGTTTTTTCAATCAGCGTGCCGATGATCGGGATGTAGAGCATCATCCGGTCGAGCACATATCCCGCCGCCCGGTTGAGCCTGAGCAGCTTGATGGTGAGGTAAAAGCCCATCGGGAACAGCGGCAGAATGTACCAGTACTTGCCGAACCACTGACTGGTGTTCATCAGGAACTGGGTCAGGTCGGGCAGTTTCATGCCGAAGTCGCGGAAGATCTTTTCGAACTTCGGAATGATGTAAAGCATGATGAAGCTGAGGATCGCCACAGCGACGGAGATCACCACCGCCGGGTAGACCATGGCGCCGGTGATGCGCTTTTGCAGGGTCTGGGCTTTTTCCTTGAAGTCGGCCAGGCGCTGCAAAATAACTTCGAGCGCGCCACCCGCCTCGCCGGCCTTCACCATGTTCACATACAGGCGGTCGAAGCAGCGGGGATGCTTGCCAAACGCTTCCGACAGGCTGCTGCCGGATTCCACATCCTCCACCACATCGCCGATGGCGTTCTTGAGCGGTCCGGATTTCATCTGCCCTTCAAGAATGCGAAGGCTGCGCAAGATGGGCAAACCTGCATCCTGTAGCGTGGAAAATTGCCGGGTGAAGGTGCAGAGCGCCTTGCTGGAGACGCCGCCAAAGGAAAAGCCTTTCTTCTTCTTGCCCTTCTTCTTGCCCTTTTTGCCGCCCGCCACTTCCGTGAGTTTGGTCACGAAGTAGCCCAACTGGCGGATTTTCTGCTGGGCTTCCTCCTCGGTCGCGGCCTCGATGGAGTCCTTGACCGGAGAACCGGCGGTGTCCATGGCCTCGTACTTGTAGGTTGGCATCGCAGGAAACCCTCTCCTCGCACTCAAACGATATGAGAACCAAGTGTCCGCAAGCGGTTACTCGACCACCGTTTCGCGGACAACCTCCTCAATGGTGGACAGGCCCAGATTGATGGCGTTCAGGCCCGAATCGCGCAGGGTGATCATCCCCTTCGACTTGCCGACAGCCCGCAACTCGTCGGTGGAAACACCGCCTGAAATGGCGTCGCGGATATCGTCGTCCATCACAAGGAGCTCATGAATGCCCAAGCGCCCCTTGTATCCGGTTTCGCCGCACTTGTCGCAGCCCTTGCCGTAGTAGAACTTCATCCCCTTGGCCAATTCCGGGGTCAGCTCCAGTTCCATCAGCATGTCGGGCGACGGGTTGAACTCGGTGCGGCAGTTGGTGCAGATGCGGCGCACGAGCCTTTGCGCCAGCACGGCTTCCACGGTGGCGGTGATCAGGAACGGCTCCAGCCCCATGTCGCGCATGCGCGTGATGGTGCTGGGAGCGTCGTTGGTGTGGAGCGTGCTGAACACCGTGTGCCCGGTCAGCGAGGCCTGCACGGCGATCTGGGCGGTTTCGAGGTCGCGGATCTCGCCCACCAGGATACGATCGGGGTCCTGCCGCAAAATGGCGCGCAGGGCGCTGGCGAAGGTAAGGCCGATCTCGTGGTTGATGGGGCATTGGACCAGCCCCTCGATCTCGTATTCCACCGGGTCCTCGGTGGTGATGATCTTGTCGGTGACCTCGTTGAGGTAGCTGAGCGCCGAGTAAAGCGTGGTGGTTTTGCCCGAACCCGTCGGCCCGGTCACCAGAATGATGCCGTTGGGCTTCTTGATGATCTCCTTGAACGGGATCAGGATCTTGTCATCCATGCCGATCTTGTCGAGTTCCAGCTTGATGGCGGTGCGGTCGAGAATCCGGATGACGATGCTCTCGCCGAACATGGTGGGCAGCACGGAAACGCGCATATCGACCTGATTGCCACCCACATTCAATTCGATGCGGCCGTCCTGGGGCATGCGGCGCTCGGTGATGTCGAGATTCGCCATGACCTTGATACGGCTGCTGATGGCGTTGGCGAGAAACTTGGGCGGAGGCTGAAGCTCCTGCAGAACACCGTCGGCCTTGATGCGGATGCGGTATTCCTCTTCAAACGGCTCGAAATGGATGTCGGCGGCGCGATCGCGGATGGAGCTGAGGAAGATCATGTTGATCAACCGGCGCACGGGAGCCGAGTCGGCCATCTCCATGGCGCTGTCGAGGTCGATGCTGGCCTGACGCCCTGTTCCGGCCAGGGCGCTGGAGGTTTCCAGCTCCTTGATCAAATCGACAATGCTCTCTTCCTTGGTGTTGCTGTAGGCGCGCTCAAGGCACTCGTTCATGGCCTCCTGCGTGGACAGCAGCACCACCACCTCATTGAGGTTGAGGAGGTTGCGCAGGTCGTCGGCGGCGGAGGCGTTGGCCGGGTCGGAAACCACAATGGTGAGCACCTTGTCCTTGAACGACAGGGGCATCACCTTGTAGACCGCCGCCATGGTCTGAGGCACCAGGGCAAGAGCCTCGGAGGCGGGCTTGGTGTCGGCGAGGCTGGCGAGCTTGAGGCCGTTTTGTTCCGCCAAGGCCTGAAGCATTTGATCGGCATTGATGATGCCGCGGGCGATGGCGGTTTCGCCGATTTTCTTGCCGGTGGCCTTGGCTTCTTCAAGGAG
>CAWUNZ010000396.1:0-3122 GCA_963923445.1 uncultured bacterium | reverse complement strand
ACGGATTTGGACAGCCTGGAACAGATCGAGGTGACCGGCAAGCGGGTGATGGTGACATTCGGCGGGGTTCTCACCCCCCAGTTGTTCGGAAGCACCACCTTCAACCTGGAGCACGACAGGCTGGTGGAAACCTCCAGCGGAATCGTGGCCAGGCAGAAATGCCAGATCCCCCTCACCATGATCTCGGCGATGGCCGTCACCACCCAGGGCAACCCGGTGTTCTTGATTTTCGGGATCGTCACCTTGCCGCTGTTCGGATTGGGCCTGGTGTTCATCCTGCTTTATTTCTTGCTGCCGAGGAACTTCCTGGTGGCCCACAGCAACAACTACATCACGGCCCTGAATTGTCGTGGTCCGCTGGACAAGTACCACGAGTTCGCCGACGCGGTGATGCAGGCCGCGATCGGCAAGCAGGAGGGTGCGCAGGAAAGCGGTCATGGGGCGAGAACCCACGCGGTGGTGGCGCCGCCGCAGTTGGCCCCGCCCTCGGCCTCGGTGCGCTGCCCGGGTTGCGGCACGGAATACAAGCTGCCACCCAACGCCGCTGGCCGGCGCCTGCGCTGCCAGAAATGCCAGTCACTCGTGGGCTGATTCCGCCAGGCGCGCCTTCACTTCAAACGGCCTCAGCCCCGGCCAAAGCTCCAATAGCCGGGCCACCAAGGCCGACACATGCGCCGCGGCCCAAGACGATGCCGGCTGCCGTCCCAGTACGCCCATGTGCGCCGTGGACCGGGCCGAAAACTCCACCCACGATCCCGGATGGTACGCCACCTGGAACGGGTCGCTCCAATCGCCGCCAGCCACTCCCAGAAGCGGCGGCGCCCTGTCCGCCGGGCACGACCTCGCCAAGGGGTGGGCGTTGTGCGCGGCGGCGACCACGCAGGTTCCCGCCTCGTAGGCGTGTTCCACCAGCCGGGTGATTTTCTGCCTCGTCGCCCGCCCCAATGGCGTGTCCCAGCGCTCCTCCGGCCAGCCCAATGAGCAATGAATGATCTCCGCCGCCGGCGATTGCAAATGACCTTCAAAAAAGCCGATGAGCTTCTCCGGGTCGGTGGTGCCGCGCCCGGCAAACAGGTCCACCACGGTCAGGTCGATGCCCGGCGCGATTTTCAGGAGAATGTCGGCGACCAGGGTGCCATGGGCCGCGGGACGAGCCTCGCCGGCGGCCCGGATCATTCCCGAAGGGTGCCGCGACAGCAGAAGCGGAATGTCCGCCCCGGTGTCGAGCATGGCCACGCGCGCGCCGCGACCGGTGACCGAAGGTGAGCGCAGCAGTTCAGGCAGGGGGCTTGCCGCTTGCCACGCGGCCAGGCGGGCTTCCGCCGGGCCCCGCCTCATCCGCGCTCTCCGGCAGCGCGGTCCATCAGCTCGCCTGTGGCGGCGATGAGCTTTTCAACATGCTCAAGCGCGGTGATTCCGTGCCTGCGGGCCAACTCGGCCAAGGCTCGCGCGGCGCGCAGGCCCGCTTCCCCGGCGCCCGGCGGCATGACCTCGCGCCAAGAACTTTCCAAGTCATCGCGGACCTTGGTGATCACCGAAGTTTGCCTCGGTTCGCCGCCCGCGGATTCCATCGCCGAGGCGACCGCCGCGGAAAGTTGGCTCAGGGCGTCGGCCGTGGCCGCCCCGGCGTTCTCCAGGGCCAGGCCCACCGGACGCGCCAGCCGGGCCAGGGCCTCGGCATCCGGGCCAAATCCGCCGGTCTTGGTTCCAAACAGTTCCAACGCGTGCCGGTTTCCCAGTGGAATCACCAGAATCGATTCGTGGTTGAGTTCCAGCGGCAGCGGAATCAAGGTGGGGTCGGAAGCGAGATCCATCGCATGAGTCAGCACCATGGGTGCGCCTGTGGCCAGGGCCTGCGCCGCCAGCGAGCGCCGGCCATCGCCTGCCTGTGAAGCCACCGATTCTCCCGACAGGGAAATGCCAACCGCGGTGCCGTCGTGGGCGAGGGAGACCAGCGCCCCACTCTGGTGGGGAATGGCGCGCGCCAAAAGGCCGGCCAAGGCCAAGGCGGGGTGGTCGGTCGCCTCGGGCCTGAGGGCGCCTGCCTGCTGCACCAGCGGCAAGGCCTGCGCCAGAATGTCGCGGAACCGCACCAGGCTGGCGTGGAACGCCTTTTCGCGCTTCAGCGGCGCGATCCGTTCCAGTTGCCGGTTCACCGCCTGCAGGAATGCCGCCTTGTCCAACCCGGCGTGCTTGTCGAGGTAGTCGCGAACCCCAAGCTTCAGCGCCTGCAGCGGGGTGGCCAGGTCGGCATGGCCCGTCACCAATATGGCGACAATGTCGGAATGGAACAGGGTGAGTGATTTCAGCACCTGAAGGCCGTCGATGCCGGCGCCCAGGTTCCAGTCGAGCACGGCCAGGTCCACCGGATGGCTCGACGCGATTTCGAGAGCCTCGGGCGCGTTCGACGCCTCGAGCAGGTTCAGGTTGGCGACACCCGCCCGAAGCCATTCGCGGAAGGTGGCGCGAACATCGGGTTCGTCCTCCACCACCAGAATGTGGAAAGGCTCGGCCATGAGATCGGCTCCGCTTGCCGGCCGGGCCTTAAGCCGCGGCGGTGGCGGGACCGCCCGGAAGTTCCTTGCTGCCCACGATGGTCAAGTTCAGGCCGATCTGCACGACCACGGGTTTGCCGTCCACCTCGATGGTGGTCTTGGTGTTGAGGTACCAGCCGAGCGAACCGGTGGAAAATTCCTTCACATCGGCGGGCAGTTGGGCGTTGCCGATGGTCACGGTCACCGGGCGGGCTTTGGCGCGGAATTCCTCACGAGTGATGGGGCAAACGCTCTTGGCCATGATGATTTGTGCCTCCTGCGACACCATGGGTTCATGCTTGACGGGCCGATCTTAACACGGGGGGGCCTGCCCGGAACAAGGCCGACCGGCGGTCCAATCCGTCGGCGCGCCAAAACATCGGATAAACTGGTGGTGGTAAGCCCCGCTTGGGGCCGAGGGTAAGCCGTGCCTGATTCGAAGCCGCAACGATTAAGCCTCACCCAGTGGCACGAGGCCCACGCCCGCCCCCACGCCCCCATGACCGGCGCCGAGATGCGCGCGCGCGGTTGGGACGCCGTCGATGTGGTGTTCGTCACCGGCGACGCCTATATCGATCACCCCAGCTT
>CAWUNZ010000395.1:0-3122 GCA_963923445.1 uncultured bacterium | reverse complement strand
TCCTGCCCGAATTGGGCAAGAGCACCGAGGGCGAACCTGTTCTCGACCAATATCTTCCCGTAACCCCTGCGGAAAAATATCTCCAATATCACTACATTGCCGCGAATCCAAATCCCTACCTCAGGAAGCAGGATCTGGATGCCTCTCCCACCGACAAGTCTTCCTACGGTGAGGCACACGCCAGGCTCCACAGGTATTTCGGCCGCGCGGCAAGGCTGTTCGGATACGAGGATCTCATGCTGGTCGATTCAGACACCTTGAGCGTGGTCTACTCTTATCAAAAGAGCACAGATTTCGGCACCAGTCTGGAAACCGGACCCTACTCCGACACCCATGTCGGTTCGACCATCCGGATCATGAGAAAAGCCCGCGACCGGGATGATTTCAAAATCGCCGACTTCGAACCCTACCGGCCCAACCTCGGAAAGCCGATGGGATTCGCCATGAGCCCCATCTTCGATAACGGCAAAATGATAGGGATCCTCCTGCTTCAGTTCCCGATAGACAATTTCAACATCGTCCTCACCGGCAACTTCAAATGGGCCGACGAGGGCCTTGGGGAAACGGGCGAATGCTATGTTGTGGGCCCGGACAAAACCATGAGAAGCCGCTCAAGGTTCATGTACTCCGACCCGGTCGGGTTCCTCGCAACCCTTCGAGAGAAGGGTGTCAATCCCCGAATCATTTCCCAGGTCGAGCGACAGGGGAATGTGATGAACGCGGTGGTCGTGAATTCTCCGAGTGCCGACCTGGCACTCAAGGGACAATCGGGAATCCTCCGGGTGACGGATTATCGTGGAGTCGATGTGCTGAGCGCTTACGGTCCGCTCGACCTCGACTCCCTTCGCTGGGCGGTGCTCGCCGAAATCGACGCGTCCGAGGCATTCGCGCCAATCCGGGCGTTCGGCCGCACGGTCCTTGTGGTGGCCACGGCCATGGCGCTGGCCGTGACCATCCTGGCGCTAGCCGCATCGCATTTCCTCACCACGCCATTGCGGGTGCTGGCGGAGGGCGCGCGCAAGCTGGGCGCGGGTGAAACCAATGTGGTGGTGAACCTGCGTTCCCGCGACGAATTCGGGCAGCTCGGCCGGGTGTTCAACTCCATGGCAAGCAGCATTCGCGACCAGAAGGAAAAATTGCAAAAGCAAATCGAGGAGAACCTCGAACTGCTCCACAGCATACTTCCCGCCTCGGCGGTGGTGCAGCGGCAAGGCGGCGACACCAAGGCCAACCGGCAATTCGCCGATGTGACAGTGCTTTTTGCCGAAATCGTGGGAATGGAGGAACTTGGCGCCAAGTTCGGCGAGGCCAAGGCTCTTTCCATCCTGGGCGACCTCGTGGCCGCCTTCGACGAGGCGGCGGAAAAGGCGGGGGTTGAAAAGGTGAAGACGATCGGGGGGTCTTATCTGGCCGCCTGCGGCCTTTCCGTGACCCGGCCTGACCACGCGCGCCGGGTGATTCAGTTCGCCAAGGAAATGTCTCGCATCACGGGAATATTCAATCGCGACCACAAAGTCGAACTCGCCGTTTCTGTCGGTATCAATTCAGGCCCGATTGTCGGCGGCGTCGTTGGTGGCCGCAAATTCCTCTACGACCTGTGGGGGGATACCGTCACCATCGCCCGGCGAATGACCAACGACATGGCCGTGGCCATCCGGGTGACCGGAAATGTCCACCAGAGGCTTGGGGACATGTTCTCGTTTTCCGGCCCGATTCAGGTGACGGCCAACGGCAAGGCCCCGATCGAAGCCTGGCAAGTCACCGGCTGACCAGGCCGGACTCCATTGGGTTTTTCCATGCCCGAGCTATTCGAGTCGTTTCCCGAACAATTTTGGCCGGCGATCCTGCTGGCAACGGGTTTTCCCGTGGCCACGCTCATCCTCAACGAATGCATCGCCCATTGCGACCGGCGCTCCTTCCCGATCACCCGCACCTTGCGGGTTTTCCGTAACCTGGTGGCACCTGCCCTCGCTTTGGAATTGTTTGCCCGATTGGTCCTTGAATTGCCACCCGAGGCGACCGCGGCGCGGCTGATTGAGACCGTTTTCTGGATTTGCCTGCTTTATGCCCTTCTCAGCCTGGTGAACGATGTGGTCTTCGGGTCCGCGGAACCGGGTTCCTGGCGCGAGCGGGTGCCCAAGTTGTTCAGGGATCTCACCAAGGCCATACTCGTGGCGATCGGGGCCATGGTTATTTACTCGAGCGTTTGGGGCAGGGAGATCGAAGGGGCGCTCACCGCCTTGGGGGTCGGGTCGGTTGTCATCGGCCTGGCGCTTCAGGAACCGCTTGGAAACATCGTCTCGGGCCTGATGCTGCTTTTCGAGAGGCCGCTTAATGTGGGCGACTGGGTCACCGCCGACGGGGTCACCGGGAAGGTCATCGAGATCAATTGGCGCTCGGTCCACATTGAAACGCCAACTAGGGAACTTCGAATCATCCCCAATGTCTCCCTTTACAAGGGCGCCTTCAGCAACCTTTCGCGCCCGACACCGCTGCGTTCGGATTCCGTCGAGATCGGATTCAGCTACGACGATCCGCCCAATAAGGTCAAGGAGGCCATGTTGGAACTCCTGTCCAGCACTCCGGGAGTGCTGGACGAACCACCCCCTGTCGTCCGCACGGTGAATTACGCGGACTTCTCCGTCATTTACCGCCTTGGCTTCTCCGTCCACCGTCAGGAGGACTTGGCGGCGACACGCGACAGGATCATGACCCGCCTGTGGTATGTCGCGCGCCGGGCTGGCCTGACGATCCCTTTTCCGATTCAAATGGAATATGGCCCGGGGGAGAACCCTGGCGCGCCGCCACCCAACCCCTCAAACTTGCTCTCGAAATATCCACGTTTCAGGCCTGCGGCGCCTGAGGGACCAAGCGAACATCAGTCTCCCGTCATTGACTTCGCGAAGGGGGAGACCATTCAGGCCCATGGCGGAAAATTCGATGGTTTCGCGCTTATTCTCAAAGGTCATGCCTCACTCCGCGCTAAGGACGGAAGTGGCCAAGTGGTTGAAATCGGGTCGATCGGTCCCGGAGAGTGCTTTGGTGAGCACGGCACCGCAAGCGGAATGACCACGGATTTGGGAATCGTCGCCAGTGAGGATGTGCGCGTGATTGTCTTTGAC
>CAWUNZ010000394.1:0-3129 GCA_963923445.1 uncultured bacterium | reverse complement strand
ACGGTGCGGTCGCATGAACAGGAGGCAAGCCATCGACCCGAGGGATGCCAGTCCAATCCCCTCACGGAGTCGCTATGGTCGCGGATTTTCAGTGTTTCCTTGCCCGAACTGGTATCCCAGATGGAAATCTCCCGCCCGTATCCGGCCGAAGCCAGCAAGGCGTCGGGGCCTGGTTGAAAAGCGAGGGCGTAAGCCTGTTCGCCAAGCCCCGAGATCCTTTTGATTTTTTTGCCAGCCATGCCCTTGGCGTCGATTTCAAGGATGTCGATGACATTGTTGCTCGCTGGCTTTCCCATCGCCATCGCGATGAGTCCGCGCTTTTTGTCCACGGCGATGGCCGTCACAGGGCCTTCCACCTGCCGGTTTTCAAGAAGAATCGAGCCTTTGGCGCCATCCACCACCAGCCATTTGTCAGTCATGCCCACCAGCACGATTCCCGGCGCGCTGGATTCGGCAAGGCACAACACGGCGCCGTTGGCCGGTGCCTGGGCGCCGAGCGCCGACAATACCATCAGGACCAGGTGACTCATGGCTGCCTTGTTTCAGTGGTTGAGGAGGAATTCCTTGGACGAGAGAACGGCCCAGAAGCAATCCTCCAGCCACTCCCGCCGCTTCTGCTCCGGCAGGCTTGCAACCCGCGCGGTGAAGGATGCGAGTTCGCGCGGTTCCGGATCCCGCGTGAGCGCCGACCTGAACAGTTGGACCACCATCTTTTCGGCCGAGTCGCCATTCCGGATCATGTCGGCGACCGTGCCCTTGGAACTCGAGATCTTGCCGTTGAGGGCGGACCCGTTGGCCATCTGGAGCACCTGGGAAACTCCGGTTTCGGAGGTTCTCTCGCAGGAGCACGCCTGCAGGCGCTCCGGCCGACCGAAGGAATCGAGGAAGGGCGATGATACCGCGGCATCGGGAAGCTGGATGGAACGAGTGCCGAGAGGATAACCGGAGTACTTGGTCGTGCCGTTTCCACCACCGGGCGTGACGCCATCGAACAATGTCGGCACGCCGGTCACCTGTGAATAGGCGTCAAGCAGCACCTCGGCCGGCAATCGCCTTGGCAGGTAGCGCGAGAAGAACTGGTCGTCACCCTGGTTGTTGGGTGATGGGCTGGAGGAAAGCTGGTAGGCGGATGACCTTAAGATGGCGCGGATCACGGCTTTGTTGTCATGCCCCGCGGCGCGGAAATCAGCGGCCAGCCGGGTCAGGATCCCCTCAAGAACGCTGGGGTTGGTTTGCCTCAGGTCGTCGTCCGGTTCGACAAGTCCGCGGGAGAAAAAATGGCGCCAGATGCGGTTGACCTGAGCGCGGGCGAAAAATGGATTATCGGGCGAAAGAAGCCAGCCGGTGAGGTGGGCGCGGCGGTCGCGAGTTTCTACCAGCGACAGGGACGGGCCGTCCAACGGTGTCGGAGGCATCGCCCTGCCCGTGCGCAGGTGGGGCACATCCCCCACGGCAAGGGGCGCCACCAGCATTTCGCCATCCAGTTCCCCCGACTTCAGGCCTACCCTGCCGAACAGGTTCACGAAGGACCAGTACTGGTCCTGGGTCCATTTCTCCATCGGGTGGTTGTGGCATTTGGCGCAACCAATCGATTGCCCAAGGAAAGTGACCGCCACCGCCTCGGCAAGCTCCGCCGGGTCCCGGTGGAGGGAGTAGAAGTTTCCAAGGCCCCCCCGAAGCGTGCTGCCCCTGGCGAGCAGGATCTCCCGGCTCAGCGTGTCCCATCCCTGACCGGATCGCACGGATTTTTTCAGGGCGTCATGAAACGCCCAAACAGCCGACTGCTGCAGGCGACCGCTGCGCACCAGGAACAATTCCGCCCATTTGTATGCCCAATAGTCAACATATTCAGGGGATTCCAGCGCCTTCTCGATCCACCTGTCCCTCTTGCCGGGCTTGTTGTCGGCCCGAAACTCGGACAGTTGCCCCGGCGTGGGGAGCGTTCCCAGGCAGTCGAGCCATAACCGCCTCAGGAACTCCTCGTCGCTGATCGGGCCTGAAGCCTTGATGTTCAATTCGGCCCATCGCGACGCCAGGGCCTGGTCGATCCAGTTGTTTGGCTTGAAGTTCTCCACCTTGCCTTGGGCGACAGCGAATGGAATCTGGGTCCTCGACACCGCCACCATGTTGTTGAACATGGCCGATATGGCCGCTTCCCCATGTCCGGTCGCCGTGACGATCCCGTCGGCGCCCACTCCCGCGACCGACTCCTGCGCGCTGGCGAACTTCGCCAGCCTGGAAACATCCCTGTACCCTCCGTTCTGAAGCCTGGCCATCACAAGGATCCGGTTTGTCTCTCCCACCGACATCCGCGAAACGGGAGGAATGATCTCCAAGCCGGCGATTGGCGGCGCCGCCGGGGAAGATTTGGGAGCGCCCTTGGCTATCCAGTCAACCAGCATCCTGTGCTCGGGCGAGTTTTTGGCGAGCTTGCGGCCACCACCATGGGGAATATCCCCGAGGGCCTTGAGCACCATCAGGCTCCTTGAAGCGTCGTGACGATCGATCCGCCTTCCCAGCATCTGGAACACCAGCGCCGAATGATCGGCGTCGGAGTCATACGCCCGAAGCGAAAGCTTGAGCCCTCCCTTGCCTGCAAGCGCGCCATGGCAAGCTCCCGAATTGCAGCCCAGGCCGGTCAATGCCGGCTCCACATGGCCTTTGAAATCGGGAACCAGGCCATCGGATTGCCCGCTCACCTCCAAGGGAACCGTCGATTCCAAAGGCCCCGACCTTACACGCAAAATCCCTTTTCCATTCCTGAGCGGAATGACAAGCCCGTCGTTCATTTCGGCCAATCCGGGTGGTTCGATGGAGACCTTGAACCCATCGCCACCCGGGGCCGAACCGGCCCGCGCGACCCCGCTGATGACGAGCCTTTGAGAGTCCCACGGATCGCGTAGAACGATCCGGCCGGGATGCACGGAAAGCCCACCCTGCTCAGATGGCAATTGTGCCAGAACTAACAAGGCAACCAAAACCGCCGACATCAGAACAACTCGTTGATTGGTTGAATGGAATGGTCGGTGATTGGCACCGGCCTTCCCTGGGGACCAGCCAATTCATGATGAATCGGAATTCCTAGCGCCTTATAAATTGTCGCGATCACTTCCTGCGGATTGGCAGGAC
>CAWUNZ010000393.1:0-3155 GCA_963923445.1 uncultured bacterium | reverse complement strand
TACACCTAAGCCTTCGTCGGCAGCGTCAGATGTGTATAAGAGACAGGTGCTTGTCTACATGACAGCGGGCAATTTATCCAATTTCGCTCAGGCTGATGTGAATGAACTGGAGACTTTGGCCTCCACCCTGCCGGCCGGAAGCCGGATCGGATTGTTCTGGGACCAATGGGACCAAAATCCCATCGCCACCGGAGGCGGTACACAGGCTCCCTGGGGGTCCGCGGGTCGCGCGATCGTCGCCGCCGATGCCGGTTCGTCGGCCATCGCGACCAACTTTGAGATCCTTGGCGAACGCGACAGCGGCGAATCAGACACGCTGTCCTCGTTTCTGGCATGGGGCCGGCAGACCCTGCCCGCGGCGCGCACCGCCCTGGTGTTGTGGAACCATGGAAGCGGCCTCGGCGGAAGCAACTACGATTCCGAAGCAGGTGATCACCTGACAATCGGAGAAACCGCCTCGGCCATCGCCGCCCAGAACGGCTGGCATCCGGACATTCTCGCCTATGATGCCTGCCTGATGGCGATGACCGAGAACGCTTTCGGATTGCGTCAGGCCGCCGATTACCTCGTCGCCAGCCAGGAAAGCGTCGACGGGGCAGGATTCCCTTACGCCCAGGCGTTCTCCCAACTTTCCAATCCAAACGCCTCCGCGGCGGATGTGGTGCGCGGCATGGTGAGCGCCTATGGCACTGCCACGGCGGAAAGCACCGAGGCCACCTTGTCAGCGGTTCGCCTGCAGTCAATGGATGCCTTGGCCGCCGCGTTGGCGGCTTTCACGGCGCAGGCGGCCCAGGCCAACGCGACGGACATGACCGTGATCCGCGGCGTGCTGACCAATAGCTCCGTGGGAATGTACACCGAGGCCGCTTACAGGGATCTTCGCTCCTTCATGGTTTCGATCAGCCGCGAGGACTCGGTGACGGCCGCGATCAGGAGCGCCGCCGAACGGGTTGTCGCGAGCCTGGACGCCGCCATCGAGGCGAAGACAGCCGACTACCGCAACTCCGGGGGCCTTTCCATCTACCTCCCCCGGACTCCGCTCGAGGAGATCTCCGATTTCATGGACCACACGGCGTTCATCCAGACGACGGACTGGGCCTCGTTCGTCAACCAGGTGATCGGCCGCTCGCGCACCGCGCCATTGGGCGGAACCTCGCTCGACCCGATCGCCGGAGCGGGAAGGGCCGGAACGCGAGGGCTTGCAGCCTCTCCTTCCTTGGCCCCCAGGGTGGCATGGGCGTCACCCGTTCCCGTCACGGCGGCCCCGGTGGTTTCAGCATCCAAGGCGGATCTGGCTTTGCTGGCATGGATGCTCGCCGATGAGGCCGGGCGCGGCAAGACCGGCTGGCGTCGCTGATTCTGATATCGCGGGCCCCTCAGGCGCCGGCACCCCTCTTCCATGCCCGACCGATGGCATCCGCGGCCAAGATCGCGTCGGCCACCGCCACGGGAGTCACCTCGAAAGGCTCGTTGTGGATGGTCTCGTTCCCGGCCGTGGCACGGACTGAAATGGCCCGGAGTTCCTCGGCGGTCATGTTGGCCAATCCGATTTCCGCCAAGGTGATCGGAAGGCCCACGCTGGTGGCGAAGCCAAGGACTTTTCCCATCACCGTACGAGGTTGTCCCTCCAGCACCAGTTGGGAAAGCAGGCCGAAGGCCACCTTCTCACCGTGCAGGAAGTCATGAGTCCCCTTGGCCGTGGTCAGGCCGTTGTGGATGGCATGCGCCGCGGCCAGTCCTGACGATTCAAAACCGATTCCTGAAAGGAGAGTGTTGGCCTCCACCAGACGCTCCAGCGCCGGGGTCACCACCCGTGCCCTCACGGCCTCCAGCGCGTCGGCGCCATCCTCAAGCAGGGTGCGATAGCACATTTCCGCCAAGGTCAGGGCTGTTTGCGTTGACAAGCCGCCCCGCATGTTTTTGACCCTGCCATCCACGCAGGTCTTGGCTTCAAACCAGGTCGCGAGGGCATCACCCATGCCGGCGACCAACAGTCGGGGAGGGCTTAGCGAGATGACCCGCGTGTCCACCAGGACCAGATCGGGGTTCTTTCGGTAAATGCGGAAAAACTCCACCACGCCATCTTCGGAATAGACGACGGACAGCGCGCTGCACGGTGCATCGCTGGAGGCCACGGTGGGGCAGCAAACCACGGGCAATTTCAAGTCGGCTGCCGCCGCCCGCGCGGCATCAAGGACTTTGCCGCCCCCGGAACCAACAATGACGCCAGCCTTGGATTCGGTGGCCGCATTCCGGATTCGTTCGATCTCCTTCAGGGTGCATTCACCCCCGAACTCATGGACCCGATAGGCCATACCGGCTTCCGCGAAGGTCGATTTCCAGGTTTCCGACAAAAGCCTGATGGGGGACTTGCCAGCCACCACCAGGACGGGGCCTTCCAGCCCGAGGGTGGTCATTTCCGACCCCAGATGGGCTGTGGCATCCCTTCCTTGGGTATACCGGCTGGGGGAGCAGAAGACGGCGAGCATGGCGGGATCGCTCCTGCAAGGCAGGGATCAGAATTCCGGATTAAGCATTCTTTGGAGCACATCCTCAGGCGCCGGGGCGTAGGCGTAGGGTTCCATCGTGCTGCTGGCGCGACCCTTGGAAAGGCTGCGGATCTTGTCGGCGTAGTCGAACAGCCGGGCCATCGGGACAAGCGCCTCCACAACCCTGAGCTTTCCCCGGACCACGATATCGCGGATTTCCGCGTGACGGGCGTTCAGGTCTCCGGTGATCGGACCGAGGAATTCCTCGGGCGTCGAGACCTCGACCTTCATGACAGGTTCAAGCAGGAGGATGTTCTTCCGGAGGGCCTTGCCCACGGCATCGGAAGCGGCGACGCCGAAGGCGACCTCATTGGATGTCTCCTGGTCGTGCTCGCCCTTGATGAGTGTCGCAGAAACGCCCATCACCGGATATCCAAGCTCTCCTGATTGCAGCGCCGAGCGCAGGCCCTCGACGGCGGCATCCTCAAAGGCCTCGGGCAGCACATCGGGTTTCAGGGTGGAGCGCACGCGCACCAACTCGGGTCCGCCCGCCGTCTTGGCCGCCGTTTTGCCGCCCTTGGCTTTCTTCCCGGTTTCCGCCTCGGCCTCGGCCGCCGCCATGGCGGCGGGGGAATACTGGTCGAGCGGGATCGGTTCGAACGCCAC
>CAWUNZ010000392.1:0-3171 GCA_963923445.1 uncultured bacterium | reverse complement strand
GGAAGCAAGAAACAGGTCACGGTCAACCAAGTCTGAGCACGGACAAACCGATCGAGATAAACACAATGGGTTCCCTACCTCGTGGCAGGGAACCCATTGATATAAGATCCTGAAAAGACAGACACTTTATTCCATCGGTTCCTTCACCATCATCACGAAGTGATTGCCCTTCTTTTCAGGCTTTTCGCTGTTGAGCTTCTCAGCATGCTCCCGGGCTTCCTTTTCCTGGCTGTAAGGGTAGCTAGCCACCCGGTTTTGCGAGTTGCCGAATACCACCCATAAGGCCCGCATGGGCCCTGTCTTGGCGCCCTTCTTGGCCTTTGGCTTCTTGGGGGCCTTGGCTTTTGCCTTGGATTTTTTGGGCTTCCTTAACAACTCCTGATCAACGTCGTCTTCACCCTCGGGTTCCTGCTCACCGGCCTCATCGTCCAAGTCATCATCTGAGACTTCTGCGGCATCGTCATCATCCATGTCCTCATCGAGATCATCTTCGTCGCCGCTCTCAGCTTCTTCCTCGTCTTCTTCCTCGTCTTCATCGACCTTCTTCTTTTTCTTTGCCTTTTTTGCTTCTTCCTTTTCCCGTTCGCGGGCCTCAAAAGCCTCGTGCTCGGCGCGCTTTTCCTTGCGGTTCATCGGACGCTTGGCCATGACAGATACCCCTTTGAAATACTCGGCAAGAATAGACACGATAGACGGAAATAGCGTTTGCGACAAGGCAATCAAAGGTGCCTGCGAAGCCGCGCAAGTCCTTAGAATGAACATGACATCATTTCCAAGCTTTGAATGATGTCTTGCAAAAGGCTTATGTTCCGACGGGCTGCTTCAGCCCGCAGATTGATGGCAAAATGCTGATAATTTGCTTCAACAACGGCCCTATTGAACACCAAACACATTATTCAGATTTGATTTCATGAAACCTGATCCAGCACTCCGCCACTTCTTGACACCGGTTCAGAAATGGTTTTCCAGCCATCTGGGAAGCCCGACCGACGCTCAACGACTGGCATGGCCAACCATCCGAAATGGGGAGAGCGCCTTATTACTGGCACCGACAGGTTCGGGGAAAACTTTGTCGGCATTTCTGGCATGCCTTGACCGGCTTTGGAGAGATTCGCAAAACCGGAACGGGGTCAAGGTGCTTTACATATCCCCACTCAAGGCGCTGAACAATGACATCGAACGGAACCTGCGCCAACCCCTGCAAGGTGTGGTTCAAACCGCCGAGGCCGTGGGCCATCAACTCCGTGAACTGAGAGCGGGCGTCCGCACCGGGGACACTCCCACCCGTCAAAGGCAGGAACAAATCCGCCGCCCTCCTGACATTCTGATCACCACCCCTGAGTCACTCCATTTGCTCCTGACATCGCGCGGTCGGGAAATCCTAGCAACCGTGGAAACAGTGATCGTGGACGAAATCCACGCGGTCTGCGGCACGAAACGGGGTGTCTTCCTTTCCCTCTTGCTTGAGCGATTGGAAGAAGTTTCCTGCCTGAAAGGCAGGCCTTCACTTCAAAGGATTGGACTTTCCGCGACACAAAGACCGCTTGAGGAAATCGCGCTATTCCTGGGCGGGGGCGAAATCGGGAATGACGGTGTTTGGCACCCTCGCCCAGTCACCATTCTGAACGGGGGGTTGCGCAAGAACCTTGATCTTAGGGTCACCAACCCGGTGGAAACTTTCGGTGCCTTGCCGGAAAAAAGTGTTTGGCCCTCCATTCACCGGTTGCTGCGAGAACAGGTGGAGGCCCATAAAAGCACGCTCGTTTTCGCAAATAACAGGCGGGCGGCTGAAAGAATCACCTCCGGAATCAATGGGGACGATGAAATCCCTTTGGCCCACGCCCACCATGGCAGCGTCTCGTTGGATATGCGTCGGCAAACCGAGGAAGCCCTCAAGGAGGGCAACCTGCGTGCGGTGGTGGCCACCGCTTCCCTGGAAATGGGGATCGACATGGGAGCAGTGGACCTGGTTTGCCAAGTCGAATCTCCGGGAAGCGTGGCGCGGGGCCTTCAAAGGGTGGGCAGGGCCGGCCATGGGGTTGGCCAAACCAGCAAGGGAATACTCATTCCCAAAACCGCTCGCGATCTCACGGAAATGGCGGCCCTTTCCAAGGCCATGCTCCATGGGGAAGTGGAACCCACAAAAATACCTGCCTGCTGTCTTGATATCCTCGCGCAGCAAATAATCGCAATAGTCGCCATGCGGGATTGCCAAGTTCCTGATTTGTACCGGTCGTTGAGACAAGCCTATCCCTACCGAGACTTGACCACCGGCACCCTCGATTCTGTGCTTGAAATGCTTAGCGGCAGGTACAGGCTGTCCCGGCCTCTTTCTGATGCACCACTCAAAAGGACGGAACCAACGGAAGTACAGCCTTCGCGCCCAACCGCGTTGGAAGCCCTAAATCCGCGCGTTGTATGGGACCGGATCAACAACCGCCTGGAGGCTTTACCGGGAACCAAGCATCTGGCCCTCACGGGAGGAGGAGCCATTCCCGACACGGGCAATTTGGCAGCCTTCACGCTGGAGGGGGCGCGCATTGGCGAGTTGGATGAGGAATTCGTGTTCGAACGCCGAGTCGGCGATGCTTTCCTGCTTGGAACCAATGTGTGGCGGATCGAATCCATTGAGACGGACCGTGTCCGCGTGGCTCCGGCACCGGGCGCTTTGGCGGTCATGCCCTTTTGGAGAGGCGAGGGGCCAGGACGAACACTCGACCTGGGCCGATCCTTGGGCAAGTTCCTGCGGGAATTGGTTGATCATTTGGAAGACCCGGATCGATTGGAGTGGGTCAAGCGGGAGTGCGCTCTGGATACGGCCGCTGCGCGCGACTTGTTTCGCCATGTTTCAAGGCAGATCCTGATTGCCGGATGCGTCCCCAACGACAAAACAATCCTGATTGAAGCGACCCGAGACCCGTTGGGAGATTGGCAGCTATTAATTTTAACACCATTCGGATCAAAATTTCATCTTGGGCTCAGGCTGGCTTTGGAAGGTGTTTTGACAAACCGCATGGGTTACCGACCCCAATGCCTTCACCACGATGACGGTGTTTTGGTGCGATTGACCGACACCGCGGAACCACCACTCGATTTGCTTGACTGGCTTGATCCGGAAAATATCGAGGAGAATATTCTCAGGCAATTGGCTGACAGCCCGCTTTTTGCGGT
>CAWUNZ010000391.1:0-3177 GCA_963923445.1 uncultured bacterium | reverse complement strand
TACCCCATGCGGTGATCGTTCCGATGTCATCAGCGACATAGGCAATGTTTTGGAATCGGGTGGGAGGAGCGACGAATCGTCCCCGGGACACGAGGAACGGGGTATTGGGAACCGGGCTTGCGGAGATATCGGAAGGCCGCCCGTTGCGTTCAGCTTTGTCGATGGTGAAGGCGCCACCCTGCACCCCGGTCAGATTGTTGGCAAGGCTGGAGCCGAACGCGAGGTTCTCGGGCAGTAGGTTCAACGCGACAAAAAGGCTGTTTTCGCCTTGGATGGGGCGGAACGAGATCGGCTGTCCCACCTGGGCCGACCAAACTGGAATCATGTTGGGTTCGTCATCCAAGGCCATGTAGCGGGCGTCGGCAGGGTTGTTCCTGCTGACGGGAGCGTTGGCCTCATCACGCATGCGGTCGGGGCGGGCTGGATCCGCTTTGGGAGCGGCTTTTTCCTTGGGCATCTCCTCCTTCATTTCGCCGGCATCTTTTTCTTTGTCCTTCGGGATTTCAGCATCTTTTTCCTTGGGCATGTCCCCTTCCTTGTCCTTGGGCATGTCCTGCTTCTCTCCTTCGGGCTTTGGTTCCGCGACTGGCTTGAGGAGTTCGGCCCGGCGGCGGTCCCGCTCTTTCAGGAGAGCCAGATTGCGATACCGGATTCCTGTCCTGTCGAAGGGAGGGAGTTCATAGGCTTTCAGGTATCCGCGTTCATCTGAAATGAACATGTGAATGTCGCTTGCCACGGGCGGGGCCGATTGGATGTCGGGGATTTGTTGCTTGAACTGAAGCCGGCCTGATTCCCGTTCGAACGCGTAAAGGACATTCTTGGATTGGCAGAACACGCTATGGCGGTTCCAAGTGACGGGCCAGACCACTTCATAGGAGTAATCTGTACGGGCCAACCACAATTGCTTGCCGGATTCGGCATCAAAAAGCGCGACAGTTCCGCTCTTGAGTTGAACCAGCAACTGTTCACGGTCCTGCCATTCGGAGGTGCCGAGCACATGGATGTCGTGAATGGCATCCTTCATGTTGAAAGTTGGCAATTGAGCCTGCCATTGCACCACGAGGTTGTGGCGCGCCAAACGCTCCGGTTCGGGCAAGGTTGGATGGGTGTGAAGATGCGACCGGGAAATATTCTGGGCCGCAACCTGGGTCAGGAACAACCCCAGAAGGGCCATGGTGCCGAGCACTAGCCGAGCAAGGCGGATGGATAAAAGATTCATGGCCACCTCATGGGCGGTTTGCGGGCATATTCAGAAACCTATCACGCTGAATGGGTCCCGTTGCTTAACCAAGAGGTTATGGAATGGCCAGAAGAAGCCTTGGTCGGAACCGCCAGCGCAATCGTTACAGCTTACTTTTTCCCCTGTCGCCGTTTTTCGCGGAAAAAGTCCGTCAACATGGAGGCACAATCCGTCGCCATGACGCCGCCAACAACTGTTGCCCGGTGATTCAGGCGCGGGTCGCTGGTGATGTTGAAAAGCGTGTCGCACGCCCCGGCCTTGGGGTCGGTGCAGCCGTAAATCACCCAGGGCAGCCTTGCCAATACAATCGCGCCGGCGCACATGGGGCATGGTTCCAGCGTGACATAGAGCAGGCACCGGTCGAGTCGCCACGACTCCAAGGCGGTCGCGGCCTGGGTGATGGCGATCATTTCCGCATGGGCGGTCGGATCCTTGAGGCGTTCCCTTTGGTTACCGGCGCGGCCGATCACTCCCCGGTCGAGAGAGACAACAACGGCACCGACGGGGACCTCATCCTCTGCCATGGCGGCGCGGGCTTCTTCCAAGGCCATGGCCATGTGTTCCAGATGAAAAGGGTGCCGAGGATCATGGAGAGGCAGCAGGCCATCGTCGCCGGGCCACCAGGTGTCGATATCGCCGTCGTTCATGCGTGAGCATTCCTTGGGCTTGCGGACCTGCCCAACCATACCAGACTGTTGATCATCTGGGCCCCGGTGTGCGACCCGTATTCGGGTATGATCGGATCAACTTTCCAGGCTATTGGTGGAGCGGATGCCATGCCGTTGCCGGCGTTTTGCCAAAACGAGATCGGCATGGAACTCATGCGGCGGGCCCGGGCGGAGCCTGATGAGCCTTTTCACCGGATGGTGCTGGCCGACTGGTTGGAGCGGTTGGCCGATGATGACGCGTTGGAAATGTGCCGGGTGCTCCGCGCCAGTTTTGAGGGGCATGAAATCATTCCCTTGGAACCGGAAGTGGCGGGCCGATTGGCGCCCATGATTGGGGCCCGGCGTGGCTGGTTCAGTGGTTCATGGTTGGGCCGGGGCGAGGAATTGGAGCAGTTGTGGCTGGCCTCGGCTTGCACGGAGGAACTTCCAGACGGCGTTCCTCTGGAAATGGAATACATCCCCGCGGGCACCTTCATGATGGGCAGCCCGGAGTCGCAAGAAGAGCGATCTGATGATGAAAAACTTCACCCAGTGACGATTTCGAAGCCGTTTTACCTTGGCAAGTACCCGGTGACTCAGGCGCAGATGCGGGCGGTGATGGGAGTCAACCCGAGCCAATCCAAGGGTGACAATCTGCCGGTGGAGCAGGTGAGTTGGGATGATTGCCAGGAGTTTCTCAAAAAACTTAACCAGAATGCAAAAAATGTAACTTTCCGCCTACCGACCGAAGCGGAGTGGGAATACGCCTGCCGTGCGGGCAGCACCTCGGCGTATGGCTATGGGAACAACCCCGATTCACTTGGTGACTATGCTTGGTATGAGGATAACAGTGGAAATACAACGCATCAGGTTGGGCAAAAGAAGCCCAACGCCTGGGGCTTGTACGACATGCACGGCAATGTGTGGGAATGGTGTAATGACTGGTACGGTGATTATGCTACCGGTGCTATCAGCGATCCGACTGGCCCCCAAAAGGGTTCGCGCCGAGTGTACCGCGGCGGTGGCTGGAGCGGCCCGGCTGGGTTCTGTCGCTCCGCGGACCGGGGCGGGGTCATTCCGGGCAACCGGTACAGCAACCTCGGCTTTCGTGTTTCCGCAGGTCCGTCCTAAAGCAAGTGGGGGCATCGTTTGGTTTGGCCGAGCAGGCTTACGAGCGAGCGGAGCGTCGGAGCGTAGGCGGAGCCGGAGTGGAGAGCGCGGAGCGGCGACCGGAGATGCCGGGGCGATATTTGCTTCGTCAGCAGTTCATTTCTTTTTGGAAGAAGATCA
>CAWUNZ010000390.1:0-3178 GCA_963923445.1 uncultured bacterium | reverse complement strand
GCTGGTTGGAGAAAAGGTCACAGAACGGATGATGAAATGCCATTGAATTGGTCAACCTTGTCCACCATTCTGCGAATATTCCCTAAAGCCACGGCTACTTTTTGGGATATTCCTTGCCTGAAGGCAGGAAGGATACCCGGAAGCTGGCCAACAGATCATTCAATAATCCAATCATTTTCAAGGTATGTTGTTGTTTCCAATCAAGATGTTGCTCCCACTTAGCAAATGCCAAGAATGTATTCATGGAGCCAATTGGGACAAACGGCCAAACCTTGGCCGGTGAGAAATCCTCGGACAGGTATTTCCGTGGAATGGGTTTGGGCCCGATAATTCTCGTTGGGATTTTGGCCATTTTGTTGGCGGTTCATGGTTATCGGAAAAGCCGATTTTATTCCGTTCGGAATAATTCCATCTCAACAAAAACAGCTTCCAGTCGTGTGAAATTCGACCCTAATACCGCAAACCTCAGGGAATTGGGATCAATACCCGGACTTGGGCCTTCATTGGCTCAAAAGCTTGTGGAATTCCGCCAGGGAAAGCGGCTTGCAAAGCCCGGGGATTTATTGCAAGTACCCGGGATTGGCCCGGTTACCGTTGACAAGATCCGGGAATGGTTCGTTTGGGATGAAATCGATTTATCAGATGAGTATCAGCCGGCCGTAAATGTCCCGGAGAACTCAAAAAAACAAGGAAATCTTTTGGGTAATCGGGCCGGAAAAATAAAAACAGGTGATCTACTATTGGACATCAATACCGCGGAAATTGGCGAGTTGATTCGTTTGCCTGGAGTTGGCCCCACTTTGGCCAGAAGAGTATTGGAGGAGCGCGGGGTTAAGCCATTCAGTTCTGTCGATGATTTGATGAGAGTCCCCGGCATTGGTCCTAAAACCTTTGCCAAAATCAAACCGATGATCAAGGTTGGAAGTTCGGATTGAACCTGAGAATAACGAACACATGGCAAACCGTCGCTTTGAGCTATTCAGCAAATTCGAGCCAAGTGGTGATCAGCCCAAGGCAATTGAGGCAATTTGTCGCAATTTTGAAAGTGGGTCATCACGGCAAATCCTTCTTGGAGCCACTGGCACTGGCAAAACATTCACCGCCAGTCATGTGATTGCCCGGCTTCAAAAACCTACCTTGGTTTTGGCGCACAATAAAACATTGGCGGCTCAACTTTATCGTGAGTTCAAGGGCTTTTTCCCGACCAATGCGGTGAATTATTTCATAAGCTATTACGACTACTATCAGCCTGAAGCCTATATTCCGCAGCGTGACATTTACATTGAAAAAGACGCTGTGATTAATGAAAACATTGATCGTCTACGATTGGCTGCAACCAGCGCTCTGGTCAGCCGGGAAGATGTCATTATTGTCGCCAGTGTCTCGTGCATTTACGGATTAGGATCACCCAGCGACTATAAGCGGATGATGGTTCGACTGGCAGTTGGGGAAACCATACCCCGAAATGATCTGCTGATGAAGCTTGTCGATATTCAATACGAGAGGAATGACATTGAATTTTGCCGCGGAAAATTCAGGGCCCGCGGCGACATCGTTGAAGTCTGGCCGGCGCATGAGGAAATCGCCTTTAGGGTCGAATTGTTTGGCGACGAGGTGGAAAGGTTGGCCGTTATCAATCCTGTTTCAGGCCAAATCTTGCAATCGCAGGAAGAACTTTATGTATACCCCGCCAAGCACTTCGTCACTCCCGAGGAAAGAATCAAGGAAGCGGTTGCTGGGATAAGCAAGGAACTCGAGGAAAGATTGGAGCAACTCAAGTCTCAAGGCAAGCTCCTGGAAGCCCAGCGTTTGTCGGCCCGCACTAGATTTGATATAGAGATGCTCCTTGAAACAGGGCATTGTCAAGGGATCGAGAACTATGCCCGCTGGTTCAGCGGGCGCTCACCCGGCGAGCCGCCCTACACCCTGATCGACTTTTTCCCTGAGGATTTCTTGACCATAGTTGACGAATCACATGTGACCCTGCCTCAGGTGCGAGGCATGTTTGCTGGTGACCATAGCCGGAAGACCACCTTGGTGGAGCACGGTTTTCGATTGCCTAGCGCCCTGGATAATCGCCCTTTTCGTTTTGATGAGTGGGAAAAAAAATGCAGCCGTGTTCTGTTCATGTCAGCCACTCCCGGTGAGTACGAAATGGCAAGGTGCGGGGGGGAAATTGTCGAACAGGTTATCAGGCCCACGGGCCTTGTTGATCCCATACTTCATGTCCGCCCGGCCTTGGGTCAAGTCGCAGACCTCGTTCGCGAAATCAAGGTTCGAGCCGAAAGGAATGAGCGGGTCCTTTGCACGACCTTGACCAAGCGAATGTCGGAAGATTTGACGAATTATTTCAAGGAAACCGGGATCCGGTGCAAATGGCTTCATTCCGAATTGGACGCTATTGAGCGTGTGCAAGTCTTGAGGGAACTTCGCCAAGGTGCCTTTGATGTCCTTGTCGGGGTCAATTTGCTGAGGGAGGGGTTGGATCTCCCCGAGGTTTCCCTTGTTGCCATCCTGGATGCAGACAAGGAAGGATTTCTTCGAAGTGGAACCTCCCTGATACAAACGATCGGTCGGGCGGCGCGAAACGCCCAAGCGGAGGTGATTCTGTATGCCGACAAGACGACGGAAGCCATGACTCGGGCCATTGAGGAAACGCGGAGGAGGCGTGAAATCCAAATGGCATACAACGCCGAGCACGGGATCACACCGCGTTCCGTGCAATCGGCTATTGAATCAGGAATTGAGGAGGAAATAGCCGCTAGGGACATGAACACATTGGTTGCTGGAAAACAGGCTGAAGAGGAACCGACGCAGGAGGTTCTCGAGCAACTTCATAAGGAGATGCTGGAAGCAGCGGAAAATTTGGAATTTGAAAAAGCCGCAAGGCTGCGCGATGAGATTGCCAAACTCCGAGGTGAAGCAGTAGCCACGCCGCAAATCAAGAAGCGACGGCGTCGGAAATGATTTCCTGCGGCCCCTCCCCGGCGGGAAGAATCCAAATGTCTCCGTAAAGGTTTTCCTGTCCTGCGAGAATCTCACCCGATTTCAGCAGTTCCAAGATCGCGAGGAACAATCCGATCACTCTGGTTTTGGGTGGATCAGAACCAACCAACTCTCTCAAGGTGATTTTTCCCCTTCTTGCAAGAACTGACAGGACTTCATTGAGGATCACTGG
>CAWUNZ010000389.1:0-3179 GCA_963923445.1 uncultured bacterium | reverse complement strand
AGATATTGGTCGAGAACAGGTTCGCCCTCGGTGCTCTTGCCCAATTCGGGCAGGAAAGTTTTCTTGTAAAAATCCCTGAGCTTGTCCTCCTCCTCACTTGACAGCCTTTTGGAATCAAGTTCGCGGAACGCCTGCCGGAAGGCGCGCATGCCCTCCAGCGCCATTTGGCTATCCGACATGGAGATGACCTGGTCCTTGAGCGATTCGAGCATGGCCTTGAGCGTGTTTGTCTTGGCCACCTGAATGCCCTTCAAGTGGTTTTCAAACGACCGATTCAGCGCCTCCTTTCCCGTCACATATCCGATCAACGCCATCGTGCTGATGGAAAGCAGGCTCACGGCGAGCAGCAGCAGGATCAGTTTGGATTGGATTCCCAATCGATCGAGACCAAGCATGGAAGACCTTCGTGGCTGACGCAGGTAAATAGGTAATATAGCGTGTTTCATTTTGTGATGCTTCCATCATTTAAAACCGCCCCATCCTCCGAAAGGCGCCTAAACCGTGTTCAATCACTTGCCTTGTCAGAATGTTGCTCACCCGACGGTGATGGGGGATAGTGGCGGGGCTTTGGCCCAATTGATAATGTGAGTAATTGAAGCAGGGTTCCAGCATGACCGTTCCTGTTCCCGCCGCAGAAACTCATCTTCAACCCGCCATTGAGGCTGGCATTGAAGCCCTCCGGGTGATTGGTCGCCAGTTTCATGACTTCAAATGGTCTCTTGGAACCAGCAGCAACTACAGCATCGTGCTTCAACGCGATCCGATGCGTCTCCTCCTGACCGCTTCGGGCAAGGACAAAGGAGCGTTGGGGACGGGTGACTTTGTGGTTGTTGATGGGAACGGCAAGTCTCTGGTTCCCGGTCCAGGCAAGCCGTCGGCTGAAACAGGCCTCCACACATTATTGGCCGAACTCCCTGAAACGGGTGCGGTCCTTCATACCCATTCCGTCTGGGGAACGCTGCTTTCCGATCGTTACGGGGTCGCGGGTTTCACCATCGAAGGCTTTGAAATGCTCAAGGGCTTGGAAGGGATCGCCACCCACGAGGTTCGCAAGGATGTCGAGGTTTTCGCCAACGATCAGGATATTGCCCGACTGGCGTCCAAGGTTCGGCCCCGTATTCACGACACATCCCGTCCCCTGACCCATGGTTTCCTGATCGAACGGCATGGAATGTACACTTGGGGACGCGACATCGCCGCGGCAAGGCGCCATGTCGAGATTTATGAGTTCTTGTTCGAAGTGCTTGCCCGAAAGCTGCAGATGTCCTGAGTATCGGGCACCCGCAAGGAGTTCTTCCCGTGGCAATCGTGCTCATTCCTGACGAGAACAGAAAAATCGAAGGCGCCGAGGCCATTTGCGCTTTTCTGAAACCTTTTGGAATCTGGCATGAGCGATGGGAACTCGAGGAACGGGTGAGTCCTGACGCTCCATCCGAGACTATTCTGGATGCCTATAAGCCTGAAATCGACAGGTTGAAGTCAGCCGGTGGATATATCACCGCCGATGTGATGCAAGTCTCACCCGCCACGCCCAACCTGGACGCGATGATGGAGAAGTTCAAGAGCGAGCACACGCATGCCGAGGACGAGGTGCGGTTCATCCTCAAGGGCGCGGGCTTGTTCCACATTCATCCCGAGAACGGGCCGGTTTTCGCCATTCAGGTGGAGGCGGGAGACCTGATTAATGTGCCCAAGGGCATCCGCCATTGGTTTAACCTTTGCGCCGACAAAACCATCAGGGCCATCAGACTGTTCCAGAACCCCGCGGGTTGGACGCCTGTTTACGAGGCCAGTCCGGTCAGCGGTCGTTACCAACCCCTTTGTTTTGGGCCAGCCTACATCGCCTCGTTGCCAGCGGATTCCCGGCTGAGCGTCTGATGCCAAGCGCCCGGGTCACCTTGCCTTGCCGGTTCGCCCTTTTGGATATCGAGGGGACAGTCTCCCCGTTGGCTTTTGTCCGGGACGTGATGTTCCCGTACGCCGGTGAGAGGTTGGAGGCCTTTGTTGAATCCCATTGGGGTGAACCTGCCTTGCAGGAGGTGACGCGGCAGATTTCAGCGGATTGCCCTGGAGTGAAAATCGAAAATTGCGTGGGGCTTACCGCTGCCTGCAAAAACCTCATGGCCCGTGACGCCAAGGCCACGGGATTGAAGGCGCTCCAGGGCATGATTTGGGATGATGGTTTCCGATCGGGCGCCATCAGGCCCCCGTTGTTTCCGGATGTCCCCGACACGCTTCGTTCCTGGAAGGCCGCCGGCTTGGGACTTGGCATTTATTCCAGCGGCAGCATTGGGGCGCAGGTGCAGTTCTTCAGGCACGCGGAAGCAGGGGACCTGACCCACTTGTTCAGCCGACATTTTGATACAACGACCGGGCCAAAAAAGGAGGCTTCGAGCTACGCCAAGATCTCCCAGATATTGGCATATCAACCCGATGAGATAGCGTTTTTTTCAGATGTCGTGGCTGAACTCGATGCCGCTCGTTCGGCGGGCATGCGCACCGTGTTTCTTGACAGGCCGGGGAACGCGCCGGAATCTCCCGGCGATCACCCCGCCATCAACAGTCTGGAATTGGTTCAATGGCGATCAGCGTGATGGAAGCTTGAGTCCGCGGCGTATCATGACCTCGGCTTCGCGCAGGGATTCCATGCTCACCCCCTGACCCTTCGGGCTGCGCCAGGTGATCTGCCCGTTCTCATCGACCAAGACCAAGCTTGGAAAGCTGTGGACATCGAATTGCTGGCGGACGGGGCATGAATTTCCACCACCGATGAGGCTGATATAGTTCATGCCCTTGCGGCGCTGCGTGTCCTTCACACGGGCAGCCTGCTCCTCGAACGATCCCTGCTCATATGCCAGGCCCACCACCTGAAGCCCGAATCGCTCGTACATGGATTGCAGCGTGTTCATGTGGGGTACTGAGCGCATGCATGGCATGCAGTCGGAGTACCAAAAATCAAAGAGAACCAGTTTTCCCCTGCGGTCACTTTTGAAATTCCAGGGATTTCCACCTGTGTCCTTCAGTATGAGGCTCTCGAGGCGGTTTCCCACCAAAACGCAGGAGGGAGGCGTGGCGCCAACCCCGGGCAGGTCGAGTGACGGGCCTCCCGATGCCGGAATGCTGAGAACCGGGTTGGTCATCACCAGCTTGTCATCCCTGGTGATGAGTTCCGGCCGAAA
>CAWUNZ010000388.1:0-3186 GCA_963923445.1 uncultured bacterium | reverse complement strand
GCCGCCGCGGACCCCCACCCCGTTCCGGAGCCGCTCAAGCAGGCCCCGCCCGCGGCATTCGAATGTCGATGGGCTGACGAGGCGCCCCGCGTCGATGGCGACCCGGGCGACCCCGCCTGGAAACACGCGGAGACCATTTCCGCGTTCCACCTCCCCTGGCTGGGCGACAAGGCGCGCATGGGCCGCACCGCCACCGCCGCCCGTCTTCTCTGGGACCGGGAATACCTGTACTTCCTCGCCGAAATGGAAGACTCCCACATCGTGGCCGAGATCACCGGCCAGGACGGCCCCCTGTGGAAAAATGATGTCTTTGAAATCTTCCTTCGCCCCGAGGCCGGGAAACCCGGTTACTACGAGTTTCTCCTCTCGCCCAACGGGTCGCGGTTCGACGCCTTCTACCCGCGGCACGATGCCGAGAGCCTCGAGAAGGGGCCGAAGACCGGCACATTCCAGTGGGAAGCCAAGGCCAAGGTCGGCAAGCCCGGCTGGATTGTGGAAGGAAGGATCCCCTGGACCGATTTTCGGCGCACCGGCGGACGACCCGTCACCGACGAGACATGGGGCCTGAACCTGTGCCGGTTCGATTACCACAAGGACTGGGCGGAGCCGGAATTGTCGTGCGTGGCGCCCATCCGCAAGCGCCGGATCGGCCCGTTCTTTCATCAGGTGGAAGATTACGCCACCATTCGCTTCAAGGGGCCGGATCAGTCCGCCAAGCCGTTCGGCCTGACCCGCCGGGAACCGCTCACCACCTCCACCGTTTCCGGTTTTCCCGACCCGCCGCCACCGTTCGCCTCCAAGCGCGTTCTCGACAACCTTCGACCGGCATTCCCCATTTGCGCCCGCGTCATTCCCGGCACGCGCGAGATGCTGATGATCGCCCAGCCTCGCTCCTATGGCCCCACCGCCGTTTACCGCGTCGCCTTGGAAGGCGACAGGGCGGCGGGCGCTCCCGTCAAGCTGATCGACACCCCCGGGGAGGGCACCGCCTACGACATCGCCTTTCATCCCCGCTGGCGGGAAAACGGGTTTGTCTTCTTCGGGTGGAACGGCAAGCTGCCGGGCAAGGAAGGCAAGCACAGCGCCATCACCCGCCACACCATGTCGACCAAGCCGCCTTACACCATCGACCCCGCCTCGGCCACCACGATCATCGACTGGCCATCCGACGGCCACAACGGCGCTGCGGTGTGCTTCGGCAAGGATGGCCTCATGTTCGTCACCTCGGGAGACGGCACCTCCGACTCCGACGGCAACCTGATGGGGCAGCGCACCGACTCGCTGCTGGCCAAGGTGCTGCGCATCGATGTCGACAAGCCGGAATCGGGCAAGGCCTACTCGGTTCCCAAGGACAACCCGTTTGTCGGGGCCAAGGACTTTGTTCCCGAGACCTGGGCCTACGGCCTGCGCGCCCCTTGGCGGATCTCGCACGATGCCGAATCCGGCCAGCTTTGGGTGTGCCAGAACGGCCAGGACCTGTGGGAGCAGGCCTTTTTGGTGAAGGGCGGGGAGAACTTCGGCTGGAGCGTGATGGAAGGAAGCCATCCGTTTTATCCGAGTCGCAAGGCCGGCCCCACGCCGTTCAGCAAACCGACCGTGGAGCACCACCATTCCGAGGCCCGATCGCTCACGGGCGGGCTGGTCTACCGTGGCAAGGCCCTGCCCGGACTCGCGGGCGCCTATGTTTACGGCGATTACAGCACCGGCCATATCTGGGCGGTGAGGCACACGGGCGCACAAGTCGCCTGGCACAAAAAAATCGCCATCACCACGCTGAAAATCACCGGCTTCGCCACCGATCCCGACGGCGAACTGCTGGTGCTGCACCACGCGCCGGAAGGCGAGGGGGGCTTTTTCCGCCTGGTTCCCAACAGCGCCAAGGCCGATACCTCATTCCCCAAAACCCTCTCGGCCAGCGGATTGTTCGACTCGGTGAAGGACCACCGCATGAAACCCGGCGTGATTCCCTACTCGGTGAACGCGCCATTCTGGTCGGATGGCCTTTACAAGGAACGGTTCATGGCGGTGCCCGAGGGGACGGTCGGTTGGAACAAGTCGCGTTCGTGGGACTTTCCTGAGAAGTCGGTGTTGGTGAAGAGTTTCGCCTTGGAAACCCGGGAAGGCGACCCTTCGAGCCGGAAGTGGGTCGAGACCAGGTTCATGACCCGGCAGGGCGGAGAATGGTACGGGTACTCCTACCGCTGGAACGACGCCGGGACGGATGCCGAGTTGCTGCCCTCCGCCGGCGCCGATGCCGTTTTCCGGGTGGAGGGGGGCAGGGAAGTTTCGTGGCATTACCCCAGCCGGGCGGAGTGCATGGTCTGCCATAGCCGGGCCGCGAACTTTGTCTTGGGCATCTGTGACGGGCAACTGAACCGTGACCAGGTTTATTCCGGAGGCGCGAAGGACAATCAACTTCGCGCGCTCGAGCACATCGGGCTTCTATCGGTGAACTGGTCGGCCGATGCGGGCGCTTCCAAGGAGGAGGCGGAGAGGCAGCAACCGGGCCAGCGAACTCCCAAGGCCACCGGCATGCTGCCGAGGCCCCCCTCGGGCCTGGAGCGCTTCGCCAACCCGTATGACAAGGCCCAGCCGGTGGAGGCGCGCGCGCGGGCGTGGCTTCACACCAACTGCGCCACCTGCCATGTGGAGGCCGGGGGCGGCAACGCGCAGATGAAACTCGACTTCGGCACCCCCCTGGCCAAGGCCGGGATTCTGGATGCCAAGCCGCTGCATCAGGCCTTCGGCATCACCGATGCCAGGATCATGGCGCCGGGAGACCCGGCGCGCAGCGTGCTCATCCGGCGCGTGGCGGCGCGGGGCGCCAACAGCGGCCAGATGCCTCCCTTTTCGTCGGCGGTTCCCGACCGCGCCGCGATCGAACTGATGGAGGAATGGTGCCGGGAGTTGGGGCGGAAGCCCTGAGGCTGGTCAGGGCTGCCGGGCGCGTTCCGAAAGGAAAGCCTGAGTGGCCTCGGCCAGGGCGGTCCCCACGGCCATGTAACCAGCGCTGTTGCAGTTTTTGTAGTTCCAGATCGTCTCCAGGCAGACCGAAACGGTCTCGGGGTTGCCGTTCATGGCCACCCACGCCGAGCTGATCTGTTTCCATAGGGGATGGTAATTGGGCCCTGTGTATTTCGGGCGGTTGCTCATGGGAATGAGCGGCTTGATTTTGCTGATGCGGCC
>CAWUNZ010000387.1:0-3194 GCA_963923445.1 uncultured bacterium | reverse complement strand
GCGGATGAGGGCATCCCACGCCCCCGGTGGGCCAGGGCCGAAAACGGGGGCGTCACCATGTTGAGTAAAACGGGTGAGTTCCGGCGGAAATGCCGGAACTTGAGAGTGCGCGAAGCCGGCAACGGCCGTTCCGGCAAGGCAGGCGATGGCCTGCCTGCGGTCGGGTGGAGGCGAGGCCATCTCAGAAGTCGCCGCCACCGCCGGAGTCTCCTCCGCCAAAGTCGCCGCCACCACCGAAATCACCACCGCCGGAGTCTCCCCCGCCGAAATCACCCCACGAGCCGTTGCCACCCGAGAAGTCGCCGGCGCCGGATTCGTCTCCTCCTGACCCCCCCCAACCCGCGTTGGTGCCGCCCCAGCCGTTTCCGGCACCCCAGGCCGAGCCAGTTCCGAAGAATGAGTTGTACATCCACATGCCAGCGGCTGCGCCGAACATGCCTCCCATCAGGCTGGAGAGGAATCCGCCACCGCCGCCACCCATGGCCGGGTTCATGGAAGGGCCCGCCGTGGCGCTGCGGAAGAGGCCGACGATGAACCACACCACCATCAGGCCCAACAAGCCGACGCAGACATAACCCAGGATCGCGTTTTCATTCTCGGCTCCTTGCGCCGGTGCATGGGCGGCGTTGCTTGGGACAGGAGAGGGCGCGCCGGCACGGTTCTTTTCAAGGGGCAATGTGGTGGCGATGAGGCTCACGGCATCGGCCAGCGCCTCGTCCAGCAGCTTTTTCCGCTCGGCCTCGTTGTTGTTTTTCTTCGCCTCGCCCAGCGACTTGATCAGCCGTTCGCGAAGGTCGTTGCCCGAGGCGTTGGAATAGCCGGCGCCCGCCACCGCCCGGTCGGCCTTCACCAATACCTTGCCCGGATCCCAGTTGATAAGCACAACCAGACCCCGTTCACCGCGGAGGTGCTCAGTGGCCCACGACTCCCAAACCGATTGGATTTTGCCCTTGTCTCCCTTGGCTTCCGCCAGGGCCTTGGCCTGACTTTCGGGCAAGGCCTTGTAAGTCTGAATGTGCACTTCACGATTCACCGGAGATTGCAGTCGCGCCAGTTTCGCCTTGGCCTCTTGCCGGGCACTATCTGAAAACAGGCCGGCATTGTCCTCGATGATCAGGCGCACGGGCATGGAGGCCCCGGCGGTGGCGCACAACACCATGACGGTCATCATGGAAACGAACGGTGAGACAAACGCTTTCATGTCGTTTTCCTCGCGGGATGCCGGTACGGACGCCGGTCACCTTAAGGAATCATACGATTTCAAGGGTCGATGGGTGCGCTCAGGGCGGGTTTGGTTTGGCGGAAAACGGAGAAATCAGCATGAGTCGATGGATGGCGGTGTTCGGATTGGTGGCGGCGGTGGGCAACCTTTTGGCCCAAGAGGCCAGCGTGAAACCCGGGATCAACGATCAATTCCGAAAACCCGATGTGAAAGCCTTTGTGGAAAGGTTTGAAGGGGAAAGCCGTGAAATATTCGAGAAACGCGAAGCCATTTCCAAGGCCAGCGGGGTGAAACCCGGCATGGTGGTGGCGGACATCGGCGCGGGAACAGGACTTTTCACCCGCATGTTTTCCCGTGAGGTGGGGCCAAAGGGGCAGGTGCTGGCGGTGGACATCGCCAAGGAGTTTCTCGAACACATCGAGAAAACATCGAAAGACCTTGGCATGGTGAACATCAAGACCATCCTGGGTGCCGACGCGTCGCCCCGCTTGCCGGAAGGTTCGGCCGACCTCGTCTTCATCTGTGACACCTATCACCACTTTGAATATCCCAAAACCATGCTTAAGGACATACGCTCGGCGCTCAAGCCGGGGGGCAGGATGGTGGTGATCGACTTCATCCGAATCCCTGGAACCAGCCGGGCTTGGATCCTCGACCATGTGCGCGCCGGGCAGGATGTGGTGGAGGCCGAGATCTCCGCCGCCGGCTTCAGGAAAGTTTCGGAATCGAAGGGGATCCTCAAGGAAAACTATATTGTGGTTTTCGAAAAGGCGGACAAATGAGCGTCGGGCCCCAGCGGGGCTACGGTTTTTACACCGGGCTTTATGTGGTTGTCGCCTCGATGGTGGGCGCCGGCATCCTGACCAGTTCAGGATACACCTTGCGGGAGACGGGGAACCCTTGGTCGCTTTTGGGATTATGGGCCGTTGGTGGTGCGATGGCGCTTGCCGGCGCGCTCACCATCGCCGAGATGGCGACCCTACTTCCCCGCGTGGGTGGCGATTACCTCTTTGCCCGTGAGGCATTCGGCCGGGGCGCTGGGGTGGTGGTGGGTTGGGCGACATTTGTGCTGGGCTTTGCCGCCCCCACCGCGGTGATCGCGCGTCTGGCGGCCAAGTACCTCGTGGGTCCCGTGGCCGGTCCATGGCAGGATGTGGCCGAACCGGGCCTTGCCGTCGCGCTGATTGCCGCTTGCGCTTTCGCCCATGGCCTGGGGCGGAACGAGTCTGCCGGGGCGCAGGCCATCACCACGGTGGCCAAGCTTGTTGTCCTGGTCGGGATGGCCCTGGTGGGTTTCCTTTCCGGTGGCGGCGACTGGGGCCATTTCCACCGTGGAGGCTGGCCTGGCCAAGGTGAGTGGCCGGCGCTTGCCGGGTCGCTGATTTATGTCGGCTATGCCTATGCCGGATGGAACGCCGCGGCCTACCTGGCCGGCGAAATGCGAGATCCCGCGCGCATGGTGCCGCGGGCGCTGGTGGGTGGTTGCCTGCTGGTGGGCGCGCTTTACCTGGCGCTCAATGTCCTTTACATCTACGCGATCGATCCCGCCGCCTTTGCCGAAATGCCCATGGGCGATGTCGGCCGGGTGGCGGAATTGGCGATGACCACGCTGTGCGGGCCGGGGATCGGCCGGGGCTTGTCGCTGGTGGTGGGCCTCGGGCTGATCGCCTCGGTGAGCGCCTATTTGATGTCCGGTTCGCGCGTGTTGGCGGCCATGGCGGCCGACGGTGCCTTTTTCCCCTTGGCAGGTGGCTGGCATGCCTCGCGCGGCACTCCCGTGGGGGGCGTCGCCTGTCTTGGGTTCACCGCCAGTCTGCTGGCCTGCTCCGGTTCGTTCCTGCAATTGCTCGACTACACATCCACGGGTTTGACCGCGGTGTCGGCGCTGGTGGTGGCGGCGATTTTCCCGCTCAGGCGAAGGATGTCTTTGGCAGCGGGTTTCCGCATGCCCCTTTATCCGTTGCCACCTCTC
>CAWUNZ010000386.1:0-3201 GCA_963923445.1 uncultured bacterium | reverse complement strand
TTTCGGGGCGTTTCAGTCATCACCCCGGAGATGCCGGTTTCCGGCACCTGTAACGATCATGGCCGTCAACTCACTCAGCAATGTACGCAACATCGGCATCATCGCGCATGTGGATGCCGGAAAAACCACGACCACTGAACGCATCCTTTACTTCAGCGGCACGAAGCACAAGGTCGGCGATGTCGACTCCGGCGACACCACGACCGACTTCGATCCCCTGGAGCGGGCCAAGGGCATCACCATCAACTCCGCCGCGGTTTCGGTGGACTGGGGCTCCAACCAGATCAACATCATCGACACCCCCGGCCACGTGGACTTCACCGCCGAGGTGGAGCGTTCGCTCCGCGTGCTGGACGGCGCCGTGGGCGTGTTCTGCGCGGTGGGCGGCGTGGAAGTGCAGTCGGAAACGGTGTGGTTCCAGGCGAACAAGTACAAGGTGCCCCGCATCGCCTACATCAACAAGCTCGACCGCACCGGTGCCGACTTCTACGGCTGCGTCGCCCAGATGAAGGAAAAGCTCCTTGCCAAGACGGCGATCTGCTCGATCCCCGTTGGCGCTTACACCGACTTCAAGGGAATCATCGACCTGATCCGTATGAAGTTCGTCCAGCGCGATCCCAACGACAAGCGCAACATCGACTTCACCCTTGTGGATATTCCCGAAAGCCACAAGGCCGAAGCTGAAGAGAAGCGCGCCGAGCTTCTCGAGATGGCCTCCCTGGCCAACGACGAACTCGCCGAAACGCTCCTCGAGGAGAAGCCCGTTTCCGAGGAACTGCTCAAGAAGGCGCTCCGCGAGGGGACCCTCAAGGGTCTGTTCACTCCCGTGGTGTGCGGTTCCAGCAAGAACTTCCACGGCGTGCAGCAGTTGCTCGACCATGTGATCGACCTGCTTCCCGCCCCCATCGACCGCCCCCCTGTTGAAGGTCTGGTTCCCAAGAGCAAGGAGAAGGAAAAAGTCCTCCGCAAGCCGGACCCCAAGGACCATTTCTCGGGCCTGGCCTTCAAGACCGTGGCCGAACCCACCGGCGACCTTGTTTATGTCCGCGTCTATTCCGGCGAACTCCATCCCGGCGACACGGTGCTGAACACCAGCAACGGCCGGCAGGAGCGCATCGGCCGCATGTACCGCATGATGGGCAACAAGCGCGAGGAACTGGAGGTCGCAGGCCCCGGAACCATCATCGCCGTGGTCGGTCTCAAGACCACCTACACGGGCAACACGCTTTGCTCCACCGACGCCCCCGTCGCCCTTGAGTCGATCAACTTCCCCAAGCCGGTGATCAGCGTCGCCCTGGTTCCCGACAAGACCAACGACGAGTCCAAGCTGGGCGACGCCCTTGGTCGCCTGCTGCGCGACGACCCGACGCTCAAGGCCCACACCGATCCCGAAACCAACCAGCTCATCATCTCCGGGATGGGCGAGTTGCACCTCGAGGTTTCGGTGGACAAGCTGCACCGCTTCCCGGGCGTGAAGGTCGCCACGGGCAAGCCGATGGTGGCCTACCGCCAAACGCTCGCCAAGCCGATCGAGATGGAAACCCGCTACATCAAGCAGTCGGGTGGCCGCGGCAAGTTCGCCGTCATCGTGGTGCAGTACAAGCCCCTCAGCAAGGATGAGTCCGAGGCGTGGCAGAAGAAGATGGAGGAGGAAGGCGAACCGGCCGACCCCAACAACATTTACTTCACGGACAAGATCTTCGGCGGCGTGGTGCCCAAGGAATATATTCCCTCCGTTGAGCAGGGAATCCGCCAGGGCACGGTCAAGGGCGCCAAGTACGGCTTCCCGTGCGTCGATATCGAAGCGACGCTGACCGATGGCAAGACCCACCCGGTGGACAGCTCGCAGGACGCGTTCAAGCTCGCCGGTTGGGAGAACTTCCGCGACGCCCAGGAAAAGGCCGGCATCGTGCTCCTGGAGCCGATCATGAAAGTCGCGGTTGTCGCCCCCGAGAAGTACATGGGCGCGCTCACGGGCGACATTTCCCGTCGCCGTGGAGTGATTCAGGAAACCATCACGGCCAACAACCGGGTCACGATCATGGCCCAGGTTCCCTTGGCTGAATTGTTCGGCTACACCACCGACCTCCGTGGCAGCACCAGCGGCACCGCGTCTTTCACCATGGAGCCAAGCCACTATCAGGAAGTGAAGGAAGAATTGGCCGACCTGCCCACCAAGGGCAAGTGACCCGATTGGAATGGCAGGGGCGGCTTGGACCGCCCCACTTTTAGGGGAGTGATGGAACCATGAAAAGTCTTCTCCGCCTCGGTCTCTGCGCCTTATTGTTGTCCGGGTTGTGCCTCTCGGCGCGGTCCGACAACCCCTCCAAGGAAGCGTTGGCCCAGCTTCACGAGTTCATCGGGAAGTGGAACGGCAACGGCACCCCCGCTGGGAAGAAAAACGCCGTAAGCTGGAAGGAAACATTCACCTGGGGATGGCGATTCAAGGGCGACGACGCCTGGCTCACCCTCGAGGTGGAAGGTGGGAAATACCTCAAGTCGGGTGAATTGCGCTGGGACGACGCCAAGAAGGTCTTCAAGTTCATCGCCACCACCAAGGAAGGCCAGAAGCAGGAATTCGAGGGAGTCTACAAGAAGGAAAACCTCACCCTCGAGAGGCTTGACCCCAAGACCAACGAGCGGCAGCAGTTCACCATGAACACCGCCGCCGAGGGCATCCGCTTCAACATCAACTACAAGAAGGCCGCCGGAGGCGGAAAGCTTTACAGCGCCATCTACGGCATCCAGGCCAACAAGGACGGCGAAAGCCTCGCGGCCTCCAAGGAAAGCAAGAACCTCTGCGTGGTTTCCGGCGGCGCCGGCACCATGAGTGTCTCTTACAAGGGTGAGTCGTTTTATGTGTGCTGCAGTGGTTGCCGCGACGCCTTCAACGAGAACCCCGAGAAGTACATCAAGGAATTCAAGGCCAAGAAGGCCAAGAACTGAGACCTGAAAAACCAAGATGTTAAAGCGACCCGGCCAAACGGCCGGGTCGCTTCGTTAAGTTAACTCAAAAACTTCAGGCGCATCGATGATTTCGTTGTGGTCGGTGACGCAGGCCTCGCGCCTTTTTCTGGCATCCGTCAAGGCGTCATTCACGCACGCGCGGCAGACAAGGGCGTAGGTTTTCAGCTCATGGGTATGGCCGTCGGTCCATCGGGAGGCGACCTTCAGGCGGGCAGGTTCCCCGCAGCGTTGGCA
>CAWUNZ010000385.1:0-3212 GCA_963923445.1 uncultured bacterium | reverse complement strand
GAAAACCCGGCGATCCCGGCACGGTGGCACTGTTCACCTTTGTGGACAAGGCGCTGGGGAAATAGGTGGCAGGTTAGCCACCCGCATCACTTACGCAGGGATAACTATCGGAGCCCGATCATGTCGCGCGCAGCCGCATTACTGACAATGTTGGGGACGCTCACGCTTGGCCTTGCTGGCTGCGGAACCAAGCAGGAAACCGAGTCGCCCGTGGAACACAACATCAGGTCGTTGGCGGTTCTGGTGGGTCGTTACCGGGGTTTCAATCAGGGTAAGGCCCCTGCTTCACCTGAGGCGCTCAAGGCGTTTCTCAAGGCCAAAGGCCCCGGTGAGTCCGCCCTGAAAAGTGTCGGCTTGCAACCTGGGGAGATCGACTCGCTTTTCCAGTCGCCACGCGATGGAAAGCCTTTCGTTTACCTCGCTCCCAAGGGAGGAACAGGGATGCCCGCCATGCCCGGACCTGATGGGAAAACCAAGAAAACCGTTGTTTTTTATGAATCAGTCGGCGCCAGCGGAAGCCGTTGGGTGGCTTACGACCTGGGTGCTATCGAGTTGGTCGATGATGCGACCTTCAAGCAATTGGTTCCGGATGCGCCGTGACGGTTTTTGCAGAGAAAGCAATCCCATACCATTCATTTTATTCAAAATCGGCAATATTTGTTGGAAACCTCGATTTCATGCTTTAGTATCTTTTAAAAGGCCGATCATTTCATTCGATTATTCTCATAAATGAGAGGTTCCTTCATGAAACGCCACGGATTCACGCTGATCGAATTGCTGGTGGTCATCGCCATCATCGCCGTGCTGATCGGCCTTCTTGTGCCTGCCGTGCAGAAGGTGCGCGAGGCCGCTAATCGGATGCAATGTTCGAACAATCTCAAGCAGGTCGGAATCGCCTTCCATGGCTTCAACGATGTCAAGGGGTGCCTGCCCCAAGGTGGTACCGTGCCATGGCCCACCATCACCGTTTCCGGTACCACCCCACTTGATCCGCCAAACCAGGGAACGGGCTGGCACTATCAGATCCTGCCGTTCATCGAACAGGACGCCATCTACAAACTTGCCGACAAGAATTTGGCCGGGGTCAAGCCGATCAAGACCTTTTATTGCCCTTCCAGACGCCAAAATGTCATCCTCACCACCGGTTGGGCCACCACCGATTACGCGGGGTTGGTGGCCCATCCCAGCGGCGACTTCTGGGCAGGTAACACTTGGAATACCCCTACCGCTCAAGGGTACACCAGCGCCATCGTACGCTGCGGCATGGGAACGCGTGTCACCATGGGAACCATCCAGGACGGCACCAGCAACACCCTTGTTGTCGGTGAAAAGCGACTCGATTCCACCAAATACCAAACGACCGACTGGCACGATGACCAAGGGTGGATCGACGGTTGGGACCCCGATACCCTGCGCTGGGGTGGCTATTCCCCCACCCCTGACGCCCGCTCCGGCGTCACCGGTTACGAACTTGGCTCCGCCCATGCCGGAGGCATCCAAGGGCTGATGGGTGACGGTTCTGTCCGCACCATACGGTTCGGAGCTTCAACAACCCTCATGATGCAGCTTGCGGACCGCACCGATGGCGCGGCCATCAACCTTGACGGACTATGATCCATTTCCCGCGTTAGGTGGCCACTTTTGCAAGAAATCCTCGGGCCGCCCCTGAGGACTTCTTGGGAAATCTTCCCATAATCTCTTACTCGCATCCCAAATAACTAAACCAATCACAATTCAATTCCGAATAATTGTTGACCCGGCCTAATTTGAAGATTAGCATCAGAAAAATCAAATCTTAGGATGGGATCGATGATCTCCCCAAGACGCCATCTCATGGTAGCCTTCGCCTTTGCCGGCTTGGCGTGTTTGGTCACCGCCTTGAATGGTTGCGGCAGTCAGGTCACGGCCCCCGGACTGGATTCCCCGTCCGCCAAGAGGCTTGAGCGTATCGGCGACGCGTACCTGCGGGCCACCGTCCAGCTCAACAAACCCCCTGCCAGCGACAAGGAATTGCTCCCTTTCCTCAAGGAACAAGGCAAACCCGCTGAGCTGGTATTATCCCCGGTTGACAACGAGAAATATGTGATTGTCTGGGGGGTCGAACTCCGCATGCTCAAGGCAACGGGCACGGCAATGCCTGTTGTCGCCTACGAAAAGAAGGGCGCCGATGGCAAGCGCCATGTCCTGCGTGGCAGATCCGATGTGTACCTGCTGACGGAAGGGGAGTTGAAAAATTCCGTGCTTCCCGCCAGCCATGCGTTTCCGTTTTGATTCCTTCATTTTTCATTCCCGCAGGAGGGTATGCTCATGAAACGCAAGGCAAGGGAGGGGTTCACGCTCATCGAACTCCTCGTGGTGATCGCCATCATCGCGGTGCTGATCGGGCTGCTGGTCCCCGCCGTTCAGAAGGTGCGCGAGGCCGCCAACCGCATGAGTTGCACCAACAACCTCAAGCAAATGGGCTTGGCGTTCCACGGCCACCACGACACCTTCGGGGCCTTTCCTTCCGGCGGACTCGCTTGGACGGCCGACCGCCTGATGATCAACGGAACCCCGGCCGCGTTCGACAAGCAAACCTGGGGTTGGGCCTACCAGATACTCCCCTTCATCGAACAGACCGCCCTCTACCAAACCCCTCAAGGGACCGCGCCGGGTGGAGATGTGACCGTCGCATCGACTCCGGTGAAGACTTACAACTGCCCGTCCGTGCGCGGGGGAACAACCTTCCCCTACTCCCAGTCCACCTGGTCGTCGGTGGCCAACGGGCGACGAGCCATGGCCGATTATGTCGGCAACGGCGGTTCATGGGGTTCGTGGAGCGCGTTCAATGCCGCCAGCAACAGCCTGGATGGCCCGCTGAAACCTTCCGGGTTTCCCGTGCGCCTGGCCGAAATCACCAAGGGAACCTCGAACACGCTGCTGATCGGCGAAAAATACATCAATCAAACCCGGGCCACCAGTTCACCCGACTGCAACGACGACCAAGGATGGACCGACGGGTGGGACAACGACACCATCTGCTTCGCGCAAGGTAGCAGTGGCACCAACCCCGTCACTCCCCCGCAGCCCAACGGACGGGTGGGAACCTGCGGATTGATCTTCGGTGGCCCGCATATCGGTGGCTTACAGGCACTTCAATGCGACGGTTCGGTGCGTTCCGTTTCGTATTCGGTGAACACCGCGATGTGGCTGATTTACTGCCAGGCATCCAG
>CAWUNZ010000384.1:0-3220 GCA_963923445.1 uncultured bacterium | reverse complement strand
GGGCGATGGCGGTTTCGCCGATTTTCTTGCCGGTGGCCTTGGCTTCTTCAAGGAGCTCCCAGAGCTGGTCCTCATCGAGGAAGCCCAGGTCAACCAGCACCTGGCCGAACTTGCGTCGGCCGCGTTCACCGGAACCGGCGCCGGCGCGCGGCACCGCCTTGGCCGCCGGGGCGGCGGCGGGTTTGGCGGCAGGCTTGGCCGCGGGGGCCGGAGCGGGCTTGGCGGCAGCGGGAGCGGCAGCAGGCTTCGGGGCGCCCGCAACAGGGGCTGATGCCGGTTTGGGTGCCCCGGCGGCGGGAGCGGCGCCCGGAGCGGCGGCAGGTTTGGGCGCCGCGGCAGGAGTGCCGGCAGGCTTGGCGGCGGCGGGAGCGGCACCCGGGGCACCGGCGGGACGAGGCGCCGTGGGTGCGCCCGGCGCGGCTGGCCGGGGAGCGCCAGGAGTGGCACCTTGCTGGCCCGCCGGGGCGGCGGGACGGGGTGCGCCAGCGGGGGCTTGGCCCGGCTGGGGAGGCTTGTTTTCCGGCGCGTTCGACATGCGACTTGGCTCCCGAGGGAAAAGGGGGAATTAATCCTCTTCCTCTTCATCCTCGACTTCTTCGATATCTTCCTCGTCGTCGTCGCCTTTCTCGGCCTGGGCGATGCGGTCCGCCAATTCAGCGGGCTTTTGGGCGCGGACAAGAACCTCTTCCTTTTCAACCTGACCGGTTTTCCACAGGCGGAACAGTGCCTCGTCGAGGAGGAACATGCCTTCCTTGCGCCCGGTCTGGATGCTCGAGTCGATGCGGTAGGTCTTGTTCTCGCGGATGAGGTTGGCGATGGCGGGGGTGACCACCATCATTTCGTAGGCCGCCACCACGCCCTCGGGTTTCTTGGGCATGAGGCACTGCGAAAGCACGCCGATGAGCGCCGAGGAAAGCTGGGTTCGGATCTGGTCCTGCGACTCCTGCGGGAAGACATCGATGATACGGTTGATGGTGCTGGAGGCGCTGTTGGTGTGCAGCGTGCCGAACACCACGTGACCGGTTTCAGCGGCCTCGATGGCGGCATGGATGGTCTCGAGGTCGCGCATTTCGCCCACCAGGATCACATCCGGGTCCATGCGCAGCGCGCGGCGGATGCCTTCCTTGAAGCTGCCGACATCGATGCCGATCTCGCGCTGGTTGAACAGGCTTTTCTTGTTCTTGTGGAAGTACTCGATGGGGTCTTCCAGCGTGATGACATGCTTGTCGTAGTTGTCGTTGATGAAGTTGAGCATGCTGGCCAGGGAGGTGGTTTTTCCCGAGCCGGTGGGGCCGGTGACCAGCAGCAGGCCGCGCGGGCGGGTGATGAGGCGCTTGATCACCTCGGGCATGCCGATCTGCTCGAAGGTGAGGAAGCCGCTGGGGATCCGGCGAAGCACCATGCCGATGGATCCGCGCTGCTTGAAAACGGCGCAGCGGAAGCGGTAGCCATCGATGAACTCGATGGCGAAGTCGGTGCCTCCCCGTTCCTGAAGCTCCTGCTGGTTGCGGTCGGGGGTGATGGCCTTCATGAGCGACATGGTGTCGTCAGGCTCGAGGATCTTGGTCTCGAGCTTGCGCATGCGCCCGCTTTTGCGGATGAGGGGGGTTTGCCCCACGCTGATATGAAGGTCGGCGGCCTTGAGGTCGATGACCGTCTTGAGCAGCTTGTCGATGAGGACCTGTCCGGAGCTCATGGGGAGAAACCCTTCGGTTCTGTGGGTTTTAGCGGAGAAAGCCTTGCCGTCGCCGCGCGGAACCCATCATCTGAAGCCATTATCGGATAACCAACTGACTGTTCAATCGGCATCCGGGAGAAAAATCGGCGAGGATTCGGCGGGAATCTCAATGGCCCCCCGGTTCGTGGTGGCAGGTGCTGAGCACTTCCTCGAGGGTGGTGAGGCCCTTGCAGGCCTTCATGAGCCCGTCTTCCAGAAGGGTTTTCATGCCGTTGGCGCGGGCGACGCGCCGTAGTTCCTGGGCGGGTTCACGCTTGAAGGTTTTTTCCTTCATGATGCCGTTCATGAGGAGCATTTCGAAGATGCCTCGCCGGCCGCGGTAGCCGGTGCCCTTGCAGTTGCCGCAGCCCTTGCCCTTCATGAAGGTGGCGTTCTTGATCTCATCCTGGGTGAGGCCGGAGGCCTTGAGTTCCTCCACGGGAGGCACGCCGGGCGCCTTGCATTTGGAGCAAATCACGCGCACCAGGCGCTGGCCCATGATGGCGATGACCGAGCTGGCCACCAGGAACGGCTGGACGCCGATGTCGATCAGGCGGGTGATGGCGCTGGGGGCGTCGTTGGTGTGGAGCGTGCTGAACACCAAGTGCCCCGTCAGCGACGCCTGAACGGCGATGTCGGCGGTTTCGCGGTCGCGGATCTCGCCCACGAGGATGATGTTGGGCGCCTGCCGCAACATGGCGCGGATGATGCGGGCGAAATCGAGGCCGATCTGGTGCTTCACCTCCACCTGATTGATGCCGGGAAGGTAGTACTCGACCGGATCCTCGGCGGTGATGATTTTCTTGTCGGGCCGGTTCATCTCGTTCATGGCGGCATACAGGGTGGTGGTTTTGCCGGAACCCGTGGGGCCGGTCACCAGGAAAATGCCGTTGGGCCGCTTGATGATGCGGGAGAAACGGGAGTAGTCGGTCTCGCTGAAGCCGAGGTCCTTGATGCTCACCATGATGTTGCCGCGGTCGAGGATGCGCATGACGCACGACTGGCCGTGGCAGGTGGGGAGCATGCTGACGCGCAAGTCGTAATGCTTCTTGCCGAAGCTGATCTTGATGCGGCCGTCCTGGCAGCGGCGCTTTTCGGCGATGTCCATGCCGGCCATGATCTTGATGCGGGAAAGCAGCGGCATGAGGAGCTTGCGGGGCGGGTTGTCGCGTTCGGCCAGCACGCCGTCGACACGGTAGCGCACACGGATGCGCTCGGCGAACGGTTCGATGTGGATGTCGCTGGCGCGATCGTTGACCGCCTCCTGGATGATGAGGTTGACCAGGCGGATGATGGGGGCGTCGCCCTCGTTGGAATCGGCCAATCCTGGGCCGCGGGCGCCGGTTCCCGTGTCCTCGTAATCGGCGAAGCCTTCCTTGAGCAGCTGGGCAACGGCGTTGTCGTCGTCGCTGCCGTAGTGCTTGTTGACGAGTTCCTGGATCTGCTCTTTGTTGGCGACAGCGGCGATGATCTCGCGGTTGAGGATGAACTGAAGCTTGGTGA
>CAWUNZ010000383.1:0-3230 GCA_963923445.1 uncultured bacterium | reverse complement strand
ATTCCCCCAACTCCTCGTGAGCTTGCCCCAGCTTGAACAGCGTGGCCGCCCCCGACCGGGGACTGTCGCGAAAATCAGCCAGGCACGCGATGGCCTCCGCCGGCCTGCCCACCTCAAGGTAAAGGTCTCCCAACGCCTGGTTGGCCAACTGCCACGCCTCGGGACCGTCCCCCTGAAAAAGACCGGTTGGCTTGGCCGCCCGAACCGCCTCGAATCCGGCGATCGCGGCGTCACGGTCTCCCAGGCGCAGCCGGGCCCGGGACAAAAGGGCCTTGGCCATCAGGTTGCCGGGGTCCACCCGGTCGGCCAGCGCCAAGAGGTGCTCCGCCACCTCGAGCCATTCGGGATCGCCCCGGCGATCGTCAAGAATCCCCTTGGCCTTCCTGACGCAATGGACGGGGTCCACCAATCCCTTGAGACCCTCCGCCGTGCAGGCCGGGCTTTCCAAGGGAATCGACCACAGGTAGCGGTCGCGGCGCTCCAGAAGATCCTTGTCGTCGGCTTGGTAAATCAGCCCCTTCACCACATCCCTGAGCGCCGAGAGCGGATCCCCGGCCGCCTCGTGCAACGCCGCGAGTCGCCTGAGCGTCTCGATGCCGCTGCGGTCCGATGCCAAGGTGGCCTGCCACCAGCCGATGGCATCGGCGCCTCGCCCCTCGTGCTCGGCCAGTTCCGCCTGGTGCCTGGCGGCGCGGAAATAAAGGTCCTTGTCCTCGGGTTCAAGCGCCTCCGGTCCCATGGCGCGGCCGGCTTCGGCCGCCTGCCGGAACCGCGCCCGGGAACCGTCCTCGTCGCCCCGGGCCTCCAGCAGGCGCGCGAGGGCGATCAACCGCCTCACCATGCGCGATCCGCCGGCTTCCACGGCCATCGCCATGTAGGAGGCCGCCCTTTTCCAGGTGGAATCATCCCCGGCCAGCGCCGCGGCGATCTCGTCCAGGTAAACCGGGTCGCCCGGGGGCAGGCCCAGGTCCCGGCCGGCGCGAAACTCCGCGTTGTCGAGTCCGGAATACAGCTCCCGCTTGATCGCCCACAGTTCGGCGTCTGCCGCGTCGGCGGCCAGGCCGCGCTCGATCGCCGCGATCGCCGCCAGGCGCGCCCCGGGCCGGGCCAAGGCACCTTCCAGCAACCGGGCCCGCGCGCCCTTGTGCCAGGCCATGGTCAAACGCCACGCCAGAAGCGTCGAGTCGAGGTCGGTCTCGTTCGCGCCCGCCCCGGGAATCTCCAGAAGCGGACGCACGCGCGCGCAGGCCTCGTCGTCGCGCTTCTCATGCAGCAGGGCCACCGCCATCCAGAATGAAACCAGGGGGGCCAGGGCAGGGTCGAGCTTTTCAGCCAAATTCAACAACCGGTACGCGTCGGTCAGTTGCGGCGGGCTTGAGGTGAGCAACTCGGATGCTCGGTGGAGGCAGTCCCCCGGGTGGATCAGCCGGCGGGCCAGCGGGTCTGAAGCCACCCCCTCGGGTTCCAGTTCGAGGTGCGTCCGCCAGTAACCCTCGCGCGCCATCTTGTCCGATGGATTGAGCCGCAAGGCCTGCCGGAAGCAGGCGAGAGCCCCGGGCAGGTCGCCCTGGCGGGCCAGCGCCCGCCCCTTGAACGCCATCTTGAACGAGGCCCACCCCGGAAGCACGGTCCTGGCCACCAGCGCGAACACCACCACCGGCAGCACCAGCACCACGAACACCAGCGCCGGCGGTCCCTGCCGCGACGGCAACCACAGCCCCAGGCCCAGAAGGGCGCACCACAACGCCGCGTCGGCCTTGGTCTGAGGGGACTCCGCCGCGATGTCGAGCACAGGCAACATCACCAGCACAAAAAGAATCTGCCAAGCCAGCATGTCGAGCCGGGCGGGCAACAGGCTTTCCGCCCCCTCGGCGCGCCACGGCGCCAATCCCGCCGCCACCGCCGCCGCGGCCAACACCAGCGCCACGCCCAGGGCCAGGCCCAGCCGCGCTTCCGCCCGCCGCTGCCGCGCTGCCAGGCCGCACATGGCGCCGGCGGCCAGGCCGGCAACCGTCAACAAGGCCAGCAGTTCCCGACCGGGCTGCCCATCCGGCGACGCGAGGGCCAGCGCCCCGGCCACCATGCCGCCCACCAGCCCTCCGCGGACCATCGCGCCATGCTTGAGCAGCAGGAACATGAGGTGCGCCAGCGGCCGGTTCCGACCCGGCGCCGTGCGCATGGCCGCCCAGCCTAGCGACACCACAAGGCCCGCCATCGCGATTCCGTCGATGGCCGCCAGCGTGCCCCAACGGGCCGACGGGTCCGCCGAGGCCCAGATGCCGGCATGAAGCGCCAAGGCGACAAACAAACCCTTGAGCAAATGTTCGGCGGCGGGCATGGCGTGAAACCGGCTCCCATGGTCCTGATGAATCACCTGATGATACCCGAAACACCCGCCCGGGGCTGCAACTCGGGCACCCTCCCCGGCTTTCGGGTAGTTTGGTGGCGGCCGGCCTTTTCCCGGCTTCCATGGATTACCATGGATCGCGGTTAATCCGTTCCACCCCGAGCGCCCCGAACCGATGATCCACCTGCCGTTCCTGACCGAACCCGTCACCTGGGACAATGCCCTATTCCTGGTGCTGGCCTTGGCCGTGGCCCTCGCCTTCGAATTCGTCAACGGCTTCCACGACACCGCCAACGCCGTGGCCACCGTCATTTACACCCGCGCCCTCCGGCCGGGTGTCGCGGTGGCATGGTCCGGCCTGTGCAACTTCGCCGGCGTCTGGCTCGGGGGAATCGCCGTCGCGTACGCCGTGGTCAACCTGCTCCCCGTGGAACTGCTGCTGGAGGAGCACCTGGCGGGGGGCAAGGGCAAGGCCATGGTTTTAGCTCTATTGCTGTCCGCCATAGCTTGGAACCTCGCCACCTGGTACCTGGGCATCCCGGCTTCCAGTTCCCACGCCCTCATCGGCTCGATCATGGGTGTCGGCCTGGCCCATTCCCTCACGGCGCACGGGGGATCCGTTTCCGGGGTCAACTGGGAAAAGGCCCGGGAGGTGGGCCTGACGCTGCTCTTGTCCCCGGCGGTGGGGTTCTGCATTGCCGCCGGCCTGATGGTCCTGGCCCTCCGCTGGCTTCCATCACCCCGCCTGCACTCGCCACCCGCCGACAATATCCCGCCTCCCTTCTGGACACGCCTCACCCTCATCGGCACCTGCACGGGAGTCAGCCTGGCCCACGGCAGCAACGACGGCCAGAAGGGGGTGGGCCTCATCATGCTCATCCTC
>CAWUNZ010000382.1:0-3239 GCA_963923445.1 uncultured bacterium | reverse complement strand
TCGGATATGGCGATCGCGGCGCGGGCCGCAGCATTCCGCCCGGCAGCGACCTTTATTTTGAAGTCGAGTTGATCAAGGTTCGTTGATTGCTGGCGGCAGGACCGCCAGACCGAAGCCAATGGTCGAGGACGAGCCGATCAGCGGTAATTCAAACCGGGGCATGAGCCGAATGCCCGGGAAACGAGACCGCAGATCCCGCTCGACCTCGACTGGACTCTTGGCGGTTTCCCACGCAAACACCCCGCCTTGGTGCTTGAAATCCATGTCTCCGGTCCAAGGGTTGTAACGGGGCACGGGCAGCGGAGACTGCGGGCTTTCGCCGACATACACGGTTGGTCGGCCATGGCTGAACAGTGAGAGATTGTCCGCCACCCAATGTTCGCCCGCGACGATCGGGATTCTGGTGTTTCCCGTTTGCTCAAACCAAGCTGATTCCGCCGCTTCAGCCAGTGCTTTGCCCGGAAACCGGGACCTTACGGTAATTGATCCGCGGGATACCAGGAAAGGGTCCCCCCACAGGGTCAACGCCAGAAGACCCAAGGCTATCGCCGCGGACAAGCCCACCGAAGCACGGAAGCGTAAGCCATCATCCTTGGCTCCCCATCGCGCCAGAAGAACCACACCCGCGAAGGTGTAGCAGGGAAAACACCAAAACCCGATCACTCTTTTACCGGCCAGCACCATCATCAGGATCGTGACGATGGGGCCGAGAACAACCACGCAAAGGTGGCGCTCCAGTTCCTTGTTGCCGCTGATGTCTCGTTTCCGGCCGCGCAGGACGGGAAGCAACGGTAAAAGTAATCCCCATGCCATCCACGATTGCTCAGCAAGGAATCCCACGATTCCGCTGGCGTAGGCAAACCAGCCATTTCTATTTCCACCCCGACCCGCAAGGTAGCGGAGGGTAATCCAGTCCTGATCAATCAGCCAAATCAGGTGTGGAGAAAACAAGGCCAGAGCGATACCCCAAGCAACCCAGGGCTTGGGTGTGGTCAAGGTTCGCCTTCCTTCGAGGAAAAAGACCAGGGCGACTGCTTGCCAGGCAACCAGCAGGCCCATGTTGTATTTGCTCAACAGGCCCAAGCCTGTCACAACGCCATAAACGACCCACCAGGACCATTGGCCGCTTGAAACAGCTTTCCAAAGAGACCAAATCGCGAGCGCCCAAAAACAGGTCAGGGCCGTGTTGTGGTTCAGTTCCCCGCCAAACCAGGTGAAGAAACAGGTGGCTTCCAAAGACAGGGCAGCCAATAAGGCTTTTTTTTCACCCAATAGTTCTCGACCGATCCGCCATGCGGTCCAAACAGCCACAGTGAGAAAAAGGTGGCTGGTCAAATAAAGCGCGGGAAGCCAACCATGGAATGCCCATGCCAGAGCCTCTGCGCACCATGCGGGCAATGGAGGGTGCTTGTAGTACCCCCATTGCCACTGAGCGCCCCATGCGAGCATTTCAGCGACATCTACAGGGGGATTTTGGTAGCGGTAGGCGGACGCCGTCGACCAAACCACCACTCGAAGGGATATCCACGCCCAAAACAGGCGCATGGCGAAGTCGTGTGACCGGCTTTCCATTACTTATGCCGCTTTTGGGCGGACCGCCGCGGCGGACTGTTGTGCCTCGGGGACAAATGATGTGCCGGGGGCGAGGTTTGCTAGCCAAATCCGGCGCAGGTCGCGGAAAGCCCGGAAAAAATCGGTTGGCTTGACCTTGCTCCCCTCCACATGATCCCAACGGGTCAGCGGCAATTCGAGGGCGATCGACTCGATTTCGCCAGCCATTTTTGAGCGATTCAGTGATATCAATCGAGCCAGAATTTCAACATCGAACAGCCATCGGGAAATAAAGGGGACGCTGAACACGGCCCGGATGGCGGCGGTGTCCCGGAAAAGCTTGGCCCCGCACTGCGTGTCATGCACTTGGATTCCCAAAGTCCAACCGATCGCCGCGGCGACAACCCTTCCCAACCCGTGCCGGAATGGATCCTTGCGGATGGAATTCCCAAGCAAGGGAACCCGCGATCCGAGCACGAGGCTCAAGCCCGGATTTTGCAGTAAAATAGATTCGAAACGAGATAATTCGGAGAGGGGTGTCGCCAGGTCCGCATCCCAAAAACCCACATGGGTGTCGCCGCGGCTGAACGCCGCGAGCATCCCTTGCCGGACAGCCTCGGCCTTGCCGCGGTTTTCGCCCAAACTAAGCACGGTGCCTTTATGGGGATTCCGCCTCGCCAAATCCTGCAGGACAGCTTCCGTATTGTCCCGGCTTCCATCGTTGACAAACAGGAACCTGGGGCCGTGCTGGCATTCAATCGATGAGGAAAATTCCTCAATGGGAAGCCGTTGGGCTTCGTTGTAACACGGAACAACCAAGGTGGGGACGGGCATGAACCACCGGAAATCGCCGCTTGTATTCTCCTTCTAATTCGGGTGTTTGAGCTTCGGGCTTGAATCGATCGGGACTTCACAAGGGCGCCGGAAGATCACGCGTGGAAAACCTGATACCGCCGATCAGGTATCCCAAGGCCCCGGTGGCCACCAGCACCCAAAAGCCCGGAAATGCCGCAGTGGAGGGACCGAGCCATTCCGCCCAATCCACCAAAGCTGTTCCGCCGAGCATCGCTTCCTGCGGCAGGTAGTAATAGAAGACTGTCAAGGGGCGTAGAATCAGCAGCGGTTCCCACAACTGCCCCAGCAGGTTGATGAGAAACATGAGCGCCATCACCAGGGCCACCAGGCCCAGAACCCGCATCCTTGACCGGCCGAACGACGAGGCGGCGAACGCGATTCCCGAGACGGACCATCCCAGCGCCCCCACGGCGGGAGCAGCCAGCAAGAACCGCTCGGGTTCAATTTTCAAGCGGTCCGATTCGGGCTTGGTCTTTGCGGCAGGTCGAAAAAGGGAAGCGGGCGACCAGTTCCACCATTTGGCCTGATCGAGTTTGGCTTGCAGTTGGGGAGGCAACGGGCGCTCCTTGAGTGGCGACACCCACCACGCCCCCGCGGCAGCGGCGGCGGTGAAAGCCAGGGAGATCACCGTCCACGAGGCCAAATCAAACACGGCATGGGAAAACGCCACCTTGGACCGGGAGACGGGTTGGCTCAGCAGAAGTTCGAGGGTTCCCCTTTCCAACTCGCCCGCCAACGCCGAGGCGCCACGCCCGACAGCCCAAAAGGCGATCAACACCTGCGTGAGCGGGTGGACAAGGACGATGCTCAGGATATCCATCGCCTTGTCCAGG
>CAWUNZ010000381.1:0-3243 GCA_963923445.1 uncultured bacterium | reverse complement strand
CCAATGGATGAGGGACAATGTGGAGCATGTGTCCAAGGCATTCCTGGGCCTGACCATGAACTGCGCCCAGTGCCACGACCACAAATACGACCCGATCCCGCAGGAGGATTATTTCCGTATGCGGGCGATATTTGAGCCCCTCGAAATCCAACAGGTCCGAATTTCAGGCGAAGCCGACCCCGGCCCGTATCCCAAGTACAGTTTCCCTCCGGGCAACGCCCTCAAGCCGATGGCCAGCGGGATGGTCAGGGTATTCGACGAAAAACCCGAGGCGCTCACGCGGATGTACGCCCGGGGTGATGAAAGGGCCATCATTGAGGGAAAGGCCCCCCTTGGTCCCGGCATACCCGCCATTCTTGGCCCGGTGGGTTTCAAGGTCGCCCGGGTAACCCTCCCCCCGGAAGTGGCTCACCCGGGCCTCAGGCCTTTTGTGAGGGATGAGGAAACCGCCAAGTGCTCAGCCGCCATTGAGGCCGCCAGGCAGTCGATGCAATCGGAGAAGGATGCTTCGGCAAGGCCTTGGCGCCAGGCCGAACTTGCCGCGGCCAAGGCCGCGGCGACTTCGCTTGAAGCGAGGCTGCGGGCGGACGGCGCCCGCCACCGAGGTGGAGATAAATCGGCGCCGGCCCGCGATGCCGCACGCGCTGAAAAACAAGCCGCGCTGGCCACGGCGATGGCCAACCGGTTGCGCGCGGAATGGAAGCTGGCCAAGGCACGGGAAGCAGCCTCCAAGGGGGACGCCAAGGCGCGATCGGAAATCACCGCGCTGGAGAAGGAGGCCGGTCCCGCCGCGGTGGACAAGGCCCGACGAGATTTGGAGCAGGCCGGCGAGTCCTACACGCCGTTGTCCCCCAGCTACCCCGCGGTTTCCAGCGGCCGCCGGCTGGCCCTGTCCCGGGCGATCACCGCCCGGAACAATCCGTTGGCGGCCCGGGTCGCCGTTAACCATGTTTGGAAATGGCACTTCGGAAGGCCATTGGTTGATTCCGTGGAAAATTTCGGCCGGGGTGGCAAGGCGCCCTCCCACCCGGAGCTACTCGATTGGCTGGCGGTGGAATTCATGGATTCCGGCTGGTCCATGAAGCACATGCACCGGGTCATCATGGGGTCGCAAGCCTACCAAATGGCCTCCAATCATCCGGACGGGGCCGGCAACCAGGCCAAGGACCGGGACAACATTCATCTTTGGGTTTATCCAGCCCGGCGCCTCGAGGCGGAAAGCATCCGCGACGCCGTGCTCGCGGCCTCCGGAGAACTCGACAGGACCTTGGGTGGCAAGGAAATACCGAGCGACAAGGGCATGACGGTCCCCAGGCGGAGCTTGTATTTCTCCCACCATCCTGAGGAAAGGATGGTGCTGCTGGAATTGTTCGACGCCGCCAATCCCTGCGACGGCTATGTGAGATCCAGTTCCGTGATGCCGCAGCAGGCATTGGCCATGGTCAACAGTCCGTTGGCCTTGCGCGCCTCCAAGGCCGTCGCCACGGGTTGGGCGGGTCTGGACGATACCGCGTGCGCCCAAATGGCGTTCAACCGCATCCTCGCCCGTGATCCCCATGAGGACGAGCGCGAGGCGGCGATCCGGTTCTTGGCCCGCCAGGAGGAGATGTTCCGTCGATCCCCTCCCGCCGCCAAGCCGGGTGACAGCCTTTCGACGGATCCACGGCAACGGGCCCGCGAGCATCTGGCGCTTGCCCTCTTCAACCATGGCGACTTCGTGACCATCCGGTGACGGGCTGGAGAAACGCACAGATGAAAAACCGGCCTATTTCCATCCAAAGGCGCGCATTCCTAGCCGATTTCGGGCTTGGGTTCACCGGCTTGGCCATGGGCGCCATGCTTCACCAAGACGGTGTCTCCCGGGCATCCGCGGAAAGCACTGTTCCGGATGGCCGCCCTCACCATCCGCCCAAGGCCAAGAGCGTTATCTGGGTGTTCCTGTCGGGGGGAGTCTCGCACCTGGAAACATTTGATCCCAAGCCGACACTCAACACCCACGCGGGAAAGACCTTCGCGGAAACACCCCATCCCGATCCCCTGAAATCCCCGCTTTATACCCTCCGCGGCCGGGGGGTTGTGACCATCGAGCGGGCTTTCCCGAAAATTTTCCCGCTTCAGGTCGGCTACCGGAAGCATGGACAATCCGGCGCCCTGGTCTCCGACTGGCTGCCGAACCTCGCCTCCTGCGTGGACGACATGGCCATCGTTCGATCGATGTACACAACCGACAACGACCACGGCGCCGAATTCCAGATGCACACGGGCCGCCACGCGCTCGACGAGAAGCAACCGTGCATCGGATCGTGGATCCACCACGGTCTTGGTTCACTCAACGCGAACCTGCCCCAGTTCGTGTTCCTGGGCAAATACTCCGACAACCGCGTCAAGCAAAATTTCGATCCCGATTATCTTGGCCCGCGTCACAGGGGCGTCGAGGTGGGCATGGATTCCGCCGTGCCGCTACCATTCGCGAGGCCCGGCCCGGGCATCTCCGACGAGGAGCAGCGCGCCCAGTTCGAATTCGCGGGAGAACTCAATCGCCTCTCCGCCAAGCGCCATCCCGACGACAAGGACCTCGCCGCCAGGATCAAGGCCTATGAGCTGGCTTTTCGCATGCAAGGGGCCCTTCCCGAAGCCATGGATGTTTCCCGTGAAACCATGGAAACGCACAGGCTCTACGGAATCGACAATCAAACCACGGCCCTCTACGGAAGGCGCCTTCTGGCCGCCCGCCGGTTGGCGGAACGGGGTGTGCGCTTCACCCTGGTTTACCTCAGCGATTACGGTGAGTGGGATTCCCACACCAAGCTCAAGGAAAATCACGCCCGCTCCTGCGCCAGGGTGGACCAGCCCTTGGCGGGACTGCTCAAGGATCTCAAGAGGACGGGCTTGGATGACGAGGTTTTGGTGGTCTGCGCGACGGAGTTCGGTCGTACTCCCGGATTGGAGACCCGCGGTGGGGGAAGCACCGGTCGCGAGCACCATCCCCACGGTTTCAGCATGTGGCTGTCAGGGGCGGGCATCAAGAAGGGCGTGGTTCATGGGGCCACCGATGAGCTTGGCTTCCACGCCGTGGAAAGTCCGCATTATGTCACCGACATCCACGCGACAGTGCTGGACCGATTGGGACTGGACAGCCGCCGATTGGAAATTCCCGGACGCAAGCGTCTGGAAATCGATCACGGCACCCCCATAAAAGAAATCATGGCCTGATGCTGTCTCTTATACACATCTCCGAGCCCA
>CAWUNZ010000380.1:0-3275 GCA_963923445.1 uncultured bacterium | reverse complement strand
CAGTCAAGCCTCACGCCCAAAAAGATTTGGCTCACCATGGAGGCGATCTCCACGGGTTCGGGACGGTCGCGGAAAATAACCACGGCGCCGTTGTTCCAGCTGGTGCCCTGCGCCGTCACCAGTTCGGTCGCGAAACGGTCATAGGGAATGTTGGCGCGGAAGGCTTCACGCAGCCACGAATCGATGGAACGCGTCGCCTTGATCCCGGCGCGGTACGGATTGGGCCTCAGCAGATCGGCCCACTTGTTGGCCCAGAAGTCGGCGTATTCGGGGCGCTCAAGCAGCTTGTCGATCACCTTTTCACGCTTGTCGGGTGATTTGTCGGCCAGGAACGCCGTAACCTCCGCGGAAGTGGGAAGCCGGCCGATGATTCTCAGGTGGGCCCGCCTGAGCCATGTGGTTTCCGGCGCCATCGCCGAGGGTGTGAATCCCAAGACCCTGAGCTTGTCGCGAACATGGCCATCCACCGGATGCCCCGAGTCGAGGACCGCGTAAGCGTCGGGGGCGGGCGTGCCAGCCAATGGAATGGTGATGGCGGTGACGGCGATGTGGTTCATGTAGCGGGCCATGACCGCCGCCTCGCCCGGAAGCGGTCCGGCTTTCACCAAACCCTCGGGCGCCACCGCGGCGACCGTGGTGTCGTTCGACTGGAACGCGCTTCCCTCGGTGACATCGCGTCGAAAACCGTTGGAATAAATGGCGACCACCTTGAGCTTCAAGCTTTCGCCGGGCTTGAGCGTGTGCGCCGCCGGTTCCGCCTCAACCTTCACAATCCGCGGTGCGTCAGGAGGTGTTCGTGGGGCGCCGGCGGCAATCCACTCGGCAATCAGCTTGTAGTAAGGCCCGTTCGGATCGAGCTTTTTGCCGCCACCGTGAGGCATTTGGGCGGTGGCCTTGCGAAGCAGCAGGCTGTTCGCAGGCGATTCGGCCTGGATGCGCCTGCCTCGCCCCTCCCGAACAAGCGCCGCATGGTCGAAATCGGAATCGAAACCCAAAAGCGACAAGGCAAAACCGTTCTGCCCCCTCGATTTGCCATGGCAGGCGCCGGCGTTGCACCCAAAACGGGTCAGAAGCGGCTGAATGTCAGCCTCGAAGGTCACGCGCTGGATTGGTTCTGCGGAGACGGAAACACCTGCAAGAGCGAAACTAGCCACAACGGCGACGAACATGCCGCCCAAACCTGACAGGTGACAAGCCAACCATCTGTTCAAAAGCGCGCCCCGGAAGGAGTGTGCGGGCCACGGCGGGAGGGCTGAAAACGGCCCTTTCTTACTTGAAATCTACCCTTCTATCGGCCCGGCCGCAATCAATTCTTGGATCGTTCAGCCGTTCCGGCATATAGTGCCGGGGCCTTGGCAGGTCGCCCTGATCCGCCGGCAATCAGGAATGAATCTCATGAAATCGCTTCAAGTTCTTGCCTTGTCAGTGTTTGTGGCTGCCACGGCCCAAGCCGACGACTGGCCGCAGTGGATGGGACCCAAACGCGACAACATCTGGCGCGAGGAGGGAATCATCGATTCTTTCCCCCAAGGTGGCCCCAAGGCCGTCTGGCGGACCCCGATCGCCGGCGGTTATGCCGGGCCTGCCGTCGCCGGCGGCAAGGTCTTCGTGACCGATTATGTCACCAAGGACAATGTGAAGGTTGACAACTTCTCACGGGGTTCGTTCAACGGCACCGAGCGGGCGCTCTGCCTCGACGAGAAGACGGGCAAGATCCTCTGGAAGCACGAGTACCCGGTCAAGTACGGCATTTCCTATCCGGCCGGTCCTCGTTGCACCCCGAATGTGGACGGCGACAAGGTCTACACCCTGGGCGCCGAGGGCAACCTTTTCTGCTTCGAGATCGCCACCGGGAAGATTGTGTGGTCGAAGGACCTCAAGGAGGAATACAAGACAAAGTCCGCACTTTGGGGTTATGCCAGCCATCCGCTCATTGACGGCGACAAGCTGATCTGCCTCGTCGGTGGCGAAGGCAGCCACACCGTGGCGTTCGACAAGAAAACCGGCAAGGAGATCTGGAAGTCTCAGACCGCCAAGGAGCAGGGGTACTGCCCGCCCATGATCATCAACGCCGGCGGTGTCCGGCAGCTTATCGTTCCAAGGCCCGACGCGGTGGCCTCGCTCGACCCGGAAACCGGCAAGGTTCTCTGGTCGGTTCCCTACGAGGCCACCAATGGCTCGATCATCATGACCCCCATCGTGAAGGACGATTACCTGTTCATCGCCGGATACAGCAACAAGAACATGCTGCTCAAGCTCGCCAAGGACAAGCCGGGCGCCGAGGTGGTCTGGCAGGACAAGCCCAAGCACGCCATTTCACCGGTGAATGTCCAACCAATCCTGTTCGAAGGCGTGATGTACGGCCACGATCAGGACGGCGAGATGTCCGCCGTGGAACTTCCCAGCGGGAATCGGCTCTGGAGCACCCCCGAGCCCATCGGCAAACGCAAGGTCGGTTCGGGCACCGCGTTCATCACCCAGCACGGCAAACGCCATTTCTTCTTCACGGAAACAGGCCACCTGGTGATCGGCACGCTGTCTCCCAAGGGCTTCACCGAAACCAGCAGGACCATGCTGCTGGAACCGACGAACAATGCCTTTGGTCGGCCGGTGGTCTGGTGCGCGCCCGCCTATGCCAACAAGAGGGTCTATGTCCGCAACGACAGCGAGATCGTGGCGTTCGACATGGCCAAATAAGTGGATAACGCTGATTGGAAATGGAGCGGGCGGAGTTGGTCAACTCCGCCCGCGTGCTTGTCTGGAACTATTCCCCTTGGCGGACCTCGAAGCGCACCAGCGGGGACAACGCCTCGGGGATGGAAAGCATGCGGTCGATCACCGCCTTCTCGTCCAGCGGACCGCGGACGATGATTGAAACGATGAAGTTCCCGTCAGACTTGGTGACGGTCACCTTTTTCGCGAACCGGCCGCAAGCCTTTTCCACGGATTTTTTCAATTCCGCGGGCGAACTGATGGAGATCTTGGGTAGGTTTCCTGATGGTGATGCGGTGGGTTCCGGAGTTTCAGGCTCCTCAATCATCCGGGCGGGGACAGGTTCCTCAGTCATCCGCGCGGGCACGGGATTGACAACCGTGGGAGGAGCCACAGCGGCCGGGGTCACCATGGGCAAGGAAGGCTTTGCCACGGTTTCGGTCGCTGAAACCGTCTTGAGAGGTTGGGGATTCACCTTGGTGGACACCGGACTCGGGAGCGCGGGAACGGAGACCGGAAGCGAGGGCGGCGGCATCAACTCGGGAACAGGAGCCGGTTTTAGG
>CAWUNZ010000379.1:0-3290 GCA_963923445.1 uncultured bacterium | reverse complement strand
CTGGGCGACACCTACGCGCCGTTCGTGGTTTCCGGCGATCCGAACGCCCCGACCTTCAGCGTGCCCAACATCGGCCTGACCGACGCCGACCAGATCAACCGCATCGGCCGCCGCTCCGGCCTGCGACAGAAGCTCGACACATTGGAACGGAGCTTCGACACCGCCCGGGAACTGGCCGCCCTCGACGAGTTCGAGTCGCAGGCCATGACCCTGTTGACCGATCCCCGGACCAAGGTCGCCTTCGACCTCAGTCGCGAGGACAACCGCACGCGCGACCGCTACGGCCGCAACGCGTGGGGCCAGCAGTTGCTCATGGCGCGCCGGCTTGTCGAGGCCGGGGTGGATGTCCTCACCACCAGCCTCAGCGGGCCGCTCTGCGGCCGCGTGGGCAACTGGGACGACCACGCCGTGAACCATCATGTGTTCGACGCGATGAAGTTCCGGGCCGAGGCCTACGACCAGGCTGTTTCCGCCCTGATCGAGGATGTGTACGCCCGCGGCCTGGACAAGAGGGTTCTGGTGGTGGTGACGGGGGAGTTCGGCCGCACGCCCAAGATCAGCTACGCCGCCAGCACCGGCGCCGGTAACGCCAGCGCCCCGGCGGGCACCAGCCAGCCCGGCCGCGACCACTGGCCCCGCGGATTCTCCAATATCTGGGCCGGCGGCGGCATCACCACCGGCCGGTTCGTGGGCGCCACCGACAAGCGCGGCGAGGATTCCATCGACCGGGTCTGCGGGCCCGGCGATTTCCTCGCCACCATCTACCAGCACCTGGGCATCGACTACGCCCGCACCTTCATCCGCGACTTCAACGGCCGGCCGACGCCGATCGTCGACCACGGCAAGGCCATCCCCGAACTCATGGCCTGAGCCGGGCGGCGCAGGGAACCGCATCGCCCCGGCCCGGCCGGGTGCATGGGGCGGGCCAGCCCGCCGCCATCGCCTAAACGGCGATCTTGATAATCCGGAATATCAGGCTTTTGCCCGCGCCCTCACGGTCAGGTGCAGGTGGTTCTTTCCGGCGGTTTGCCAATCCACCAGCACTGAATCGTTGCCGAATTTCCACGAATAGTTCCCGCCCTGCAGGTGCCCCGCCGCCGCGTTCCCGTTGAGCACGAATCGCAGCGAATCGACTCCTCCCTGGGCGGCGATGATCGACTCGAACCTCGCCTTGCGGTCGGCGGAGAACACCTCCAGCCTCTTGGCGAGAAGTTTCCTCGCCAGTTCCGCGGCCGGCTTGGGAAGATCCTTCACCGCGATCCCCGCCTTGCCCACGGCCTGACCCGATCCGCCCGGGCCCTTGAGCTTTTCCAGAAGGTCCTTGTCGAGGCTCTTGGCGAGTTCCAGAAGGATCGATTCCTCGGCGTCCCAAAGCTGGCCAACGGGATTTCCACCCAGGAGGACGGGGCCGAATTCCTTGCCCATGTCCGGTTGGAATTCGCAGTGAACCAGCGTGAGGTGGTGCTGGGCGATCCTGAAGGCGAATGACTTCCCCGGGCCGGGCGCCCCGAAAAAGTTCACATACCTTCGGTTGGCCGGGGTTTGCTTGGCGATCTCCCGGCAGCGCCCGGCGCCATATTCCGAGGTCATCGCCAGCAGCATCTTGTCAACCAGCGCCACCTGGGCCGGCTTGAGCTTGTCGAGCGCCAGTCCCTTGCGTTCCGCAGCGGGAAAAACCTCCGCGTGCCTGTCCTTGTCGTCGAACGGCTTGAGGGCGAGGCCCTTCTGCTCCTCGTCGAGTGACTGGAAAAGTTCCGTGGCAACGGCGCGCGCGGCGTCGTCGTTTCCTTGGAAAAGCCAGGCCGAGCCGGTCAGGCTCAAGGCCGGAAACACCACGAAGGATATGAAGGCGGCGAACATCCTCATGCTCGGTTTCTCCATCAGGCAGGTGGGTATTCGCGGCGGGCCCGCGACCAACTCCGGGTCCGCAAGCGTAACCTGCGCGGCGCTTTCGTGAAACCCCTCCACCTGGCAAGGCGATGCGCCGACCTGGGCGAGTCCGCCGCCAAACGGACGGCCGGAATCGCCTTCACTATAATGAAAATGCAATCTATTAACCGTCCCCTAGCATGGTGGAGACCGTTTCATGATGCCCAAGACCCTGCGCGCTTCAGCGTTTTGCCAGGCGTTGGCATGCTCGTTGGCCGCCATGGTGTCGGTTGGCCCGTCGTTCGGCTGGGATGAACCAACGCCGGCCAAGCCCAAGGTGGCCCATATCAAGCTCGCCGGGGAAATGAGCGAGGGAACCATTTCCGCTGATTCGCCACGCGCCGAGAAGGACCTCCATTTTGTGCGCGAAAGACTGGCCAAGGCGGCGGCGGACAAGGCCGTGCGCGCCGTGTTCCTCGACCTTGCCGGCCTCGAGTGCGGGTTCGGCCTGCTTGATGAACTTCGCGACGCCGTTTCAGGCCTGCGCAAGGCGGGAAAGAAGGTCGTTGCCTTCTCGTCCTCCGGCGAATCCCGGGATATTCTCGTGGGCCTTGAAGCCGACGAGTTCTGGATGCCCGAGTCGGCGTGGATGATGCTCATCGGCGTGCGCAGCGAGGTTTACTTCTACAAGGAAATCTTCGACCTGCTGGGTGTGAAGGCCGACTTCCTCAAGGTGGGCGACTTCAAGTCGGCCATTGAACCCTACACCCGCACCAGCCTGAGTGAACCGGCCCGCCGGCAGATGGCCGAGATGCTCGACGACTTCTTCAACGAGGCGATCGTCGGGGGAATCCTCAGGGCCCGCCCCGCGGGCAAGGCGACCGCCGCCCGCGTCAAGGCGGCCATCGACAAGGCCCCCCTTTCCGCCCGCGACGCCCTGGAGGCGGGACTGCTGGACAAGGTCGGCTACCGGCACGAGGCCCGGGAACGGGCGCTGCAACTCGCCGGCAAGGACGCCACCATGGTGGAGGACTATGAGAAAAAGAAAACTCCCGAAATCGATTTTTCCAACCCGTTCTCCCTGCTCAAGGCCCTCAGCCCGCCCAAGGCCAAGCCGGGCAAGGATCCGCGCATCGCCGTGGTCTACGCCGTCGGCCAGATCGACACCGGCAAGAGCGGCGTCGGCCTGATGGGATCCAAGGTCGGCAGCGACACGATCATCGAGGCGATCCGTCAGGCCGAGGAGGACGCCACCGTCAAGGCGATCGTCCTCCGGGTCGACAGCCCCGGCGGCTCGGCGCTGGCCAGCGACCTCATCTGGGCGGAACTCAAGCGCTGCAAGAAGCCGGTGATCGCCAGCATGGGTGATGTCGCCGCCAGCGGCGGTTACTACATCTCGATGGCGGCGCGCCGCATTGTCG
>CAWUNZ010000378.1:0-3296 GCA_963923445.1 uncultured bacterium | reverse complement strand
AGACGGATCAGCCAATCCCGCGTGGGACCAGCATTCCAACCTGCCTCAGCACGGGATCCATGCCCGGGCCGTGGACCAGCCTGTGGCCGCGCTGTTGGCCGACTTGAAGCAGCGCGGCCTGTTGGAAGACACCTTGGTCTGGTTTGGCAGCGAATTCGGGAGAACCCCTTACGCGGAACGCAACGGCACCGGTCGCGATCACAATCCCACCGGCTTCACGGTTTGGCTGGCGGGCGGAGGCGTCAAGCCGGGATTCGCTTATGGCGCCACCGACGAGTTCGGACACAACGCGGTGGAAGGCCGCATGCACATGCACGACCTGCATGCCACCGTTCTTCACCTGTTGGGCATAGACCATGAACGGCTGACATTCCGTTCCGCAGGCCGCGAATTCCGACTGACGGATGTCCACGGGCATGTGGCCAGCCAGATTTTCGCCTGAATCTTAATCAACCGATTCGATGACATCGCGGATAAATGTGGATTGAAGGCATAAGGATATCCCTAGTGGCCCCTGAGGAACAACAGGCTTCCCGGATTCTTCCTCATTCGGTGGAGTCATTAACCGGGCGATTGTAATCCCGCAAACAAACGGCTTGCCATTTTCCACCAATAAAACCGGAGATCCGCTGTCACCGCCGAAGTTAGTGATGTCGACCAGAAAGGACGCTGGAATGAATCTTCCGGGTTTCTTGGTCTCGAAAAGTATCGACGGTATGCTGGCTATAGTTCCGCGGCGCATGATGGCATGCCCTTGTGAGTTTCCCTCGAATCCAATTGGATATGATGCGACCCAAATTTCTCGGCCAAGTCTAACCAGCCGCTTGCTTGAAGGGCTCCCGTCAAGGACCTGATCAAGCGGGATGAACGGCAGAAAGTTTCCTGGGGGTGGGGACACGGCAATCGCCGCAATGTCGAGTTCCGAATGCTTAAAATAGTATTTTCTTAAATCGGATCGTATTGTGAACGGCAGTTCTTTTCGAACGGTGGCTCCATCAAAATCCTTGTCACTGACCCGCAGAACGAGCCGCGCTTTATTTTCCGTGATTTCATCCAACACATGTGCGGCGGTAACTAATACAGTTCGACGGGGTTTTCCAGCAATGGATGGTCTTTCCACAAGAAATCCTGTCCCAGTAATATGTTTTCCAGACTTGGTGCCAATGATGCGATAACTGCTCTTAAGTGCGTCCTCAAGAGCGTATGAAAGAGATACTTGCGATGTACCGGTCACCAGACATTGAAATAAAATGATGAAAGAGAACATGACGTCAACTCCTGACCAATTGGATTGATTGAATGCGCGCAATTCTATTGTTGGCTTTGGAGCAGAAGCCTAATTATAAAATTTAAAAGATAGCCCAACTGAATAAAAAAACCGGGGCAAAGGCTCCATTATTCTCTATTTTAAGAAATTTCCGGCTTGGTTCAGGTGATCAGAACGATGAAAGACGCCAGGAATAATAATAAAGCCTTATGGGGCAAGCAGCCGTTGCCAACGTTTCGTATTGTTGGGCATAGACCATGAACGGCTGACATTCCGTTCCGCAGGCCGCGAATTCCGACTGACGGATGTCCACGGGCATGTGGCCAGCCAGATTTTCGCCTGAGGTTTTTTCAGTCGGCCATTTCCACGGCTTGGCGAACAAATCGGCCGTGGATGACTATCGAAATGCCCAACGGCATGTGAGTCACCTTTTCCTCGAACGGCGTGACCGACCGGTCGGTTTCCCTGAGCATGCCCATCACCAAGCCCGAAACCATCGGCTTTCCGTTTTCAAGCAGCACCACGGGGGCGCCGCTGTCGCCCCCGAACGCCGACACATCGACCAGGAAAGTGTTGGATTTCGGGGCGCGGAGAAACGGTTGGCTTGCCACGCTGCCTCGCCGAAGAACCGGCTGTCCGGCAGTGTTGGATTCCGCCTTGGCGGGATACGAGGGAATCCAAGCATCCTTGCCCAGGCGCAGCACGCGTGCCGACTTTTCCTCACCGTCGAGGACACTTTCGAGAGGAAACGGTCGGGCATGGGCGCCCGCGGGCAGGCTGACCGTGAGGGCGGCGACATCCACCCCGTTGAGTTTGTTGAACAACGGACGGCCTTCCCGCCGAAGCGCCACGGTGGTTTCCAAGCGCGAATAGCCTCCCATGGCGTCGCGGGACCTCAGGACAAGGCGAGCTTCGGGCCCGGAAATTCCATCCAGCACATGGGCGGCGGTCACCAGAACGACCTTGGGCTGTTGGCCGGGCCCTGGGTTCTTTCGCACAAGAAAGCCCGTCCCTGACGGGCCCTGCCCCGGGCTGTGCACCCTGAAGATGGCATCGGTGGCCTCCTCGAGCAGATCGGAGAGGGGAACCACTTGGCACGGCCCCGTCAAAGCAATCAGCAGCGCTAGCATGGTTGGCAATTCCGGTTCGGGTCAGTCCAGTTCTTTTTCGTCCTTCTCGGTCAGGTAAAGGATGCAACCGCATTCGGTGCAGGTCGCGAAGGCCAGGCGCCGGACGCGGCTGACATCGGAAGCTGTCTGCTCCGTTCCGCAGGAGGCGCACGAGGTTCCGTCCAAGTGGGAAAGCGCGTCCGGCCCACGGCCGGAAACCACCCTCTTGTAGGCGGATTGATGTTCCGGCGGGACTTCCCGATCCCGTTCGGCCAATTCCTTGCGGACCTCGTCAAGCGATTCCTGTAGGTCCTTGGTCCGTTGGGGCTGTTCACGATCGAAGCTCGTGGACTCACCCTCCGCCTTGGTGATGGCGGCATCAAGGTCCGGCAGCTTGGCGGTCCAAGCGTCGATTTCGTCTAGCAGGGCAAGAATCTCGTCCTCGTTGGAGGCGATTTGCGCCTTGGCGTGGGCGATTTCCCGTTCAAGCGCGTCGAAGTCGTTCTGGGAACTGGCGCCGTCGCGTTGCTCGCTCAGCTTGCGGATCTGGGCGGTGGAAGCCTTGATGGCGGATTCCTTGGCCCGGTGGCTTACCTGCCTGGTCTTGATCTGCTCTCCCGCCTCGGCCCGGGTCGCCTTGGCCTTTTCAAGCCTGGCCTTCAGGCTGGCGGATTGGCGGGGAAGACCGGCGATGGCCGCGGCAAGATCCCTTTCACGGCACCTGAGGTGGTGAATGCGCCTGAAAAGCCTGCCAGCGGTTGTTTCCGACATGTCAAAATCCCCAGCCGGTCGGGAACAAGATCTCCCGAGCCGGCATCAGGGCATTGTAGGCCATGCGGAAGGCGCCGTCCTCCCTTGGGATCAACGCTTCAGCAATGTTTCCACGAAACCTTCGAGTTGTCGGCTGCGCACGGGGTGCT
>CAWUNZ010000377.1:0-3301 GCA_963923445.1 uncultured bacterium | reverse complement strand
CGGTTTTATGGCACCGTCACCGTCACCGGGGAAAGCACAACCAAGAATGCTTCCACCGACACCACCACGCTGAAAGCCTCATCCAACAGCAACTTCACCATCGTGGGGACCGATGTCAGCGACAGGTCCAAGGGTACCCTGACAAAAACTCAACCGGGGAAAACCGCGACGATCACATTTTCCAACATCAACGCCCTTGACCTGGCGGGCGGGACCTCGGGCAACGCCTTCACCCTCACGGAATGGTTCTACGACGCCGCCATTGACGGCAAGGGTGGTACCGACTCCGTCACGGTGAACCGCGCTCAGGACGCGACTTCAGGGCTGGCATTCACCCTCGATTCCACCGATGGCATTAAAATCGTGGCGCCTGGTGGTTCTTTCGGTGCAGGAACCACCTCTCCTCTCACTATCGATTACGCTCTGACAAGCATTGAATCCGCGAGCCTGGCAGGTGGCGCTGGAAATGACTCCTTCGACATCGGTGGCTGGTCCGCCAAGGCCAGCGTGATCGGAAACGCCGGCTTGGACGAACTCATTTGGTCCGCTTCAGCCGACTCGCTGCTCACCCCCACTTCGTTCTCCGCCGGAACGCTCGTTGCCAGCCTGTCCAGCATCAACTCCGCCCAGTTGGAAAACACCGGAGCCAATTCCAGGTTCTCCATATCGGGCTTCGTGGGCGCGGTGGACATCACGGGCGTTTCATCTTCCACCGTGACGGCCACCTACAACTCCAACTTCTCACTGACTGGAGCCAGCGACACTGTGGGCACCATCACGACAGGCAACACAACCATCGATTTCACCGCGGGAAATGTCTCGCTCATCGGCGGCGTGCGCGATAATGTGTTCACGCTCGACGGCACCTTCACGGGCGTTGTCACCCTCGATGGCGGGGTTGGCAACGACACCTACAACATCACGCTGCCGGCCAGCACCAACACAACCAACCAAGTGACGGTTTCCGACACGGGTAACACTTCCCGCGACACGATCATTGCCACAAAAACCGGCGGCACGGCATTGACCAAGACAACTACCTCAGCACCAAACACGCCATTGGTTGGTTACATCGTTTACACAGGCGGCACCTCAACATCGAAACCCCGGATCAATTTCTCCGGCATCGAATTCTTCACCCTGCAGTAAAAAAAACCGTTGATTGATTTCAGCGGGGCGGAGTTTTCACTCCGCCCCTTTTTGATTGATTCAATCCCTTGGCGAGCGTGGGGCGTCAGCCCCATGAGGCGGGCAACCACCGCCATCCAACATCGGGCACCACCCCCCACAAGAAGGGCGGAAAAGATCATAGCGCCCCGCTCACGCCACAATCTCCGAGATCACCCGGGGTCCCTCGGCGGGGCCGATGAGGCGATGGTCAAGGCCCAGGTGCCGGTAGGAGAAGGTGAGCGGGTCCAGGCCCAGCAGGTGTAAAATGGTGGCCTGAAGGTCGTGCACCTCCACCGGGTTCTCCGCCACGCGCCAGCCCAGTTCATCCGTGGCGCCATGGGAAAGACCCGGCTTGATGCCGCCACCGGCCATCCACACCGTGAAGCAGTGGGGGTGGTGGTCGCGACCCAGCGACTTCGACCCGCCGCGCGCCTCGTTCATGCTCGTGCGGCCGAACTCACCGCCCCAGACCACCAGGGTGGATTCCAGCAGGCCGCGCCTGCGCAGGTCCCTCAACAGCGCCGCGATCGGTTGATCTACCTCCCGGCACTTGCGAGGCAGGTGGTTGACGATGTCATCGCCCGGGCCGGTGCCGTGGGTGTCCCAGCCCCAGTCGAACAACTGCACATACCGCACCCCCTGCTCCACCATCCGGCGGGCCAGCAGGCAATTGTTGGCAAAGCTCCCCTGCCCCGGCTTGGCGTTGTATTCCTCCAAGATGCGCGCAGGTTCGCGGGAGATGTCCATCACCTCGGGCACGGAGGTCTGCATGCGGTAGGCAAGCTCATATTGCTCCACCCTCGTGCGCGTCTCCGGGTCGCGGGTCCGCTCCAATTCCATCTCGTTGAGCGCCTTGAGCGCGTCGAGGCTGCGCCGACGGCCTGCCCGGTCCAGCCCCTCGGGATCGGACACATAAAAGATCGGCTCGGCGCCCGATCGGCACTGCACGCCCTGGTGCACCGAAGGCAGGAAACCCGATCCCCACACGCTCTTGCCTGCCGTCGGATCGGTCCCGCCCGAGACCAGCACCATGAACCCCGGCAGGTTCGAATTGGGTGAACCCAGGCCATAGGTGGCCCATGCGCCGATCGCGGGATAACCAGGCCGGTTCTCGCCGGTGTGAACGAAAAGTTCCGCCGGGGCGTGGTTGAACTCCTTGGTCCGCATGGAGCGGATCACGGTCAATTCGTCGGCCACGGTGCGCAGGTGGGGAAACAACTCGCTGATCCGCTGGCCGGATTGCCCGCAAGGGGCGAACGAGTAGGGGGACCCCAAAAGCGTCGGGTGCCCCTTGATGAAGGCGAACCGTTCCCCCTTCAGCAGGCTGTCGGGGCAGGGTTTCAGGTGGAACTCGCGCAATTTGGGCTTGTCATCGAACAGTTCCTGCTGGGGAGGAGAGCCCGACATGTGCAGGTAGATCACCGACCTTGCCGTGGCCCGCCGGGCGGGGGCCTGCGCCGCGCCCCTGCCGGCACCGGCCAGGTACATCGCCCCCAGGCCGACACCACAGCGCTCGAAGAAGTGCCGGCGCGTGCCTGTCAGGGCGATCGATTCGCGGTCCATCATGATCGTTCCTCCCTTTTGCCTCAATTTCGGGTCAAAAAGGCATCAAGATTCAAAAGCACATTGGCGGCAACGGTGGCGGCGGCCACATCCGCGGCGTTGGCCCCCTTGGGCATCTCCCCGGCGCCGGCCAGCTTGGCGGCCTCGGCGGCGCGCGAGGCGAACGACTGTCGTTCGGCTTCCACCAGTCCCACCAGCCGCGCCTTTTCATCGGGTGTGGGTGCCCGCCCGAGGCACAGAACCCAGCCGCGTTCCATGCGCGAGGCCCAACTTTCGCCCCCTTCCCGGATCATCCGCCGGGCCAGCGCCTGGGCGCATTCCACGAACACCGGGTCGTTCAAGGTGACGAAAGCCTGAAGCGGCGTGTTGCTGCCCACGCGCCTGACCGTGCAGCTTTCCCTGCTGGGGGCGTCGAACGCCTGCATGCCGGGGGGCGGCACTGTTCGGCGCCAGAAACTGTAAATGCCCCGGCGATAACGGTCTTCCCCGGTGCTGGTGGGATAAGTGCGCTCACCGTTGAACGCGGCCTGCCACAACCCGGCGGGCTGGGGCGGATAAACAGATGGAC
>CAWUNZ010000376.1:0-3318 GCA_963923445.1 uncultured bacterium | reverse complement strand
CACGACCTTGCCATGCACATCGGTGAGGCGGAAGTCGCGGCCGGCGTGGTGGAAGGTGAGTTTTTCGTGGTCGAAGCCCATCAGGTGCAGCATGGTCGCGTGCAGGTCGTGAACATGCACCGGGTTCTCCACGGCATGAAAGCCGAAGGGGTCGGTCGCGCCCACGGCGGTGCCGGCGCGCACCCCGCCGCCGGCCAGCCAGACCGAGAAGCCGAACGGGTTATGATCCCTGCCGTTGAGCTTGCCGAGGTTGGACCCCGGCGTGGGTAGCTCAACCGTGGGCGTGCGGCCGAATTCCCCGCCCCACAACACGAGCGTGTCGTCGAGCAACCCCCGGCGCCGAAGGTCTACCAGCAGCGCGGCGATGGCCTGGTCGCAATCGCGTGCCAGCCGACGGTGGTTGGCCTCCAGGTCGTCGTGGCTGTCCCATGGCTGCCCCGCGCCGGTCCACACCTGCACCACCCGCACGCCGCGCTCCACCAGGCGACGCGCCAGCAGCAACTGCCGACCTTGGGTACCCTCGCCGTACAGGTTCCTCGTGGCAGTCGTCTCGCGGTCGAGGTCGAAGGCGTCGGATCCCTCGACCTGCATGCGGAACGCCAGTTCCATGGAGGCGATGCGGGCCTCAAGCCTCGGATCGGCCAACGGCCCTGCGGGCGGGTTCAGGCGCCGAAGCAGATCAAGCTGGCGGCGCTGTGCCGAGGGGGCCAATGACGGATGATGCAGGTTCTCCACCAACGATTGGGTGTCGGGCCTGCCTGTGTCCAAGGGCAGGCCTTGGCACACGGCCGGAAGGAAGGCGCTTTGCCAGTTCTGCCCCTCCTGAACCGGCATGCCGTCCGGGCACAGGACCACGAAGCCCGGCAGTTCGCGCGCCTCGTTGCCCAGGCCGTGCACCAGCCAACTGCCAAGGCTGGGGCGGACCAGGCGCTGGTCGCCGCAGTTCATCATCATGAGCGCGGGCTCATGGTTGGGACTGTCGGTCTTCATCGAGCGGACCACGCACAACTCGTCGGCGCAGTGGCGGGCCAGGAGCGGAAACATGTCGCTTATTTCGAGTCCGGATTGCCCCCATTTTTGGAACCTGAAGGGCGAGGGCATGGCCGCGCCGGTGGCGCGTTCCGTGGTGGGCACGGGGCCGGGAAGGGGTTTGCCGGCGAACCTGGCCAGTTCGGGCTTGGGGTCGAAGGAGTCGAGGTGGGAGGGACCTCCGTTCATGAACAGGTGGATGAGGCGCTTGGCGCGTGGACGACCACCGGGAATCTTGGGAGACAACGGGTCGGCTGATCGAGCCTTTTCCCCGCTCATCATCGCCAATGCCAAGGTCCCCAGCCCGAGGCCGGATTGGCGCAGCATGTGACGGCGGTCGAGGGCAGGAGCCATGAAGATCCCTATTCCACGAAGTGAAACGGATGCCCAAGGAACAGCGTCTGGGCCAGTTGCGACAATGGGGTCGAAACCGCCACGGGCGGGCCTGAAAATCCCCGGGCGGCATCGAAGGCTTGACCGGTGGCGGCATCCGTCACCACCGGCGCCCAAAGGAACGAGTCATATCCGGGGTTTTCACCCGGACCGACGACAAAATCGAGGGTTTGTCCGGCCTTGAGGAATATCGGCCCGGCGGAGGTGATCACCTCGCCATGAACCACCTTCCATGAGGCGATGGCCCGTCCCTGCGGTCCCACAAGCCAGGCGCGCACGCCATCGCCGCGGTAATCAGGATGTTCCAGGGTTCCCTTGATGGAGATCGTCATGTCGGCGGGTGCGGTGAAGCGCCTGACAACCACCAGCGGATGATCGCTGGGCGGGTGGCCTCCCGTGGATGTCAAATGCATCTTGCCCGACGCCGGTGCCGGCAAATGCGGCGTGGCTTGCCAGGCGGATCCGGTGAAGTGGGAAAGCAAGGTGTATCCCGTCAGGGCTTCATCCTTCATGCGGCCCTGCCCGAAGGACCAAGGCGAAAGAACGGGCGAAGCAAGCGGGGCAGGTTGCCTCAAAAACGACTCGGCATCCTCCTTTTCCCGCTGGGTCGGATTCCGGCCCCAAGCCCGGCGAAACAGCGATGCCACGGGATCTTCCGTGGATTTGGCATGGGCGGCCATGGCGACCGCCTGCTCGATCACGAACGGGCTGTTGAGCAGGAAAAGCCCCTGCGCTGCCGTGAGGGTCTCAAGCCGGCGGGGTGTGCTGGTGTCGGGACTGGCGGCGTCGAAGGTTCGCGGGGCGCCGGGGGCGTTTTGCCTTTCCACATAGGTGTAGATGGTCCTCCGCCGAGACCAGGGCCAGGAGAGCACCGGTTCAGGCGGTCCGCCACGGGTCGCATCCAGTGCCCCCGATGCCAGCAGCAGCTTGTCGCGCAGTGTTTCCCAGTCGATCCGGCGGATATTCTGTCGGGCCAAGAGGCGATTTTCCGGGTCGCGTTCATCCAAATCCTGCCTGCGCGCGCTCGATTGCCTCCAGGTGGCGGAGGTCAGGATCGTCCGGTGCAGGTGCTTGAGCGACCAGCCATTGTTGATGAAGTCGCGGGCCAGCCAGTCGAGCAGGGCAGGATGGGTGGGCGACTCGCCCCTGCTGCCTAGGTCGCCTGGAGTGCGGATCAGGCCTTCCCCGAAGTGGTGCATCCAGACCCTGTTGACAATCACCCGGGCCAGAAGAGGATGGTCGGCGCGCGTGAGGGCGCGCGCGAGTTCAAGCCGGCCCGAGCCTTTTTCCAGCGAAATGGGCGAGCCTGTCACCAGGCATTCGACAAATTGCTTGGGTATCTCCTCACCGGGCCTGAGCGGGTTGCCACGCTTGAAGACCCGCGCGCGCGGCGGATCGGGAATATCCTCGAGAACCATGGCGCGGGCCAAGGCGGGGGGAGTGACGGCACGCCATTCGTCGGCCTGCCGCTGAAGGTCGCGTTGGATGTCGCGGTCGGCGCGGCCCAGCAATTTCCCGGTTTGTTCCGGTGGAAGATCCAGCGGACCTCCCGGGCCCGCCAAAACGGAACGGTAAGCGGCCAGTTCCCGGTCTCCCTTGGCGGCGCGATCCAGCAGTGTCGCCACGCGGCGGGCCAGGTCCATGGAGTCGCCGGGGGCGGGATGGAGAAGGGATCGCATCCAGGCCGGGCCGGAGGAATTCTTTTCCTGTTCGCGGGCGATCGCGGCTTTCCAGCCAGCCGCGGGTGCGGACACCAAGGATTTCCAAACAGACCACAGGGAGTCCGTGTCAGGCTGTTTGGCAAGGAAGTCCCGCCATCGGGCGACGAGCGTGGGATTGATTTCATGGCTTCCGGACAGCTTCGTTTGCAAGGCGGTGTCCGCCGAGGCCGCCAGC
>CAWUNZ010000375.1:0-3347 GCA_963923445.1 uncultured bacterium | reverse complement strand
CACATGGCCCACTTTTCACCAGCACGGTAGTCCGACCCATGCCTAGATGGTGTAAAACAGGTGAGTGTCTCACTGTTTGAAACCGTTCGTTACCTGATGCGTCATTTCAAAGGGCATTCCATGCGCCAGATGATCACGGCAGTTCTGGGTTTGTTCGTCACGACCGCGGCCATGGCCCAGCACGAGTTCAACCCCAAGGTGAAGGGGCCTTCCGCGGAACCCGCTGCCACGCTCAAGCGCATCAAGGTGCCTTCCGGCTTCTCAACCCGCCTGTTCGCCGCCGAACCGCTTTTGGCGAACCCTGTCGCCTTCACACTCGACAACCGCCTGCGCTGCTATGTGGCCGAAACCTTCCGGCTGCATGCCGGGGTCACCGACATTCGCAAGCACATGGACTGGCTCGATGACGACCTCGCCTGCCGCACTGTTGCCGACCGCGACCGGATGTATCAGAAAAAGCTGGGCGACAAGGCGGCGACTTATGGCGAAAGCCACGACCGCGTCCGCGTGCTGTTCGATTCCGACGGCGACGGCGTGGCGGACAAGGCCGAGGTTTTCGCCGACGGATTCAAGAACCGGGTCGACGGCATCGGTGCCGGCCTGCTTGCCCGCGGCGACAAGGTGTGGTTCACCTGCATTCCCGACCTGTGGTTGCTCGAATCCAACCGTGAGGGAACCAAAGCCGCCAGCCGCAAATCGCTTTCAACCGGCTATGGCGTTCATGTCGGCTTCCTGGGCCACGACCTGCATGGCCTCGTCATGGGCCCGGATGGCCGCATCTACTTTTCCATCGGCGACCGCGGCCTCAATGTCCCCGGCCTCAAGGCCCCGGCCATGCTTGCCGACACGGGTGCCGTGCTCCGCTGCGAACCGGATGGTTCCAATCTCGAGGTGTTCGCCTTCGGCCTTCGCAACCCGCAGGAACTGGCATTCGACGACCTCGGTGAACTGTTCACAGGCGACAACAACTCCGACGGCGGCGACCAAGCCCGCTGGACCCACTTGGTGGACCAGGGAGATTCCGGGTGGCGCATCGGTTACCAGTTTCTCCAGAAACCCACCGCGCGGGGGGCTTGGAACCTTGAGGGCATGTGGAAACCCCGCCACCCGGCACAACCCGCCTACCTGATCCCGCCCCTGGCCAATGTCGGCGCCGGCCCTTCAGGACTGGCCGCGTACCCCGGCACGGGACTGCCCGAGAAATACAACGGCGCGTTCATGATGTGCGACTTCCGGGGAGGTTCGGGTGGCAGCGGTGTCCACGCCATCTGGCACAAGCCCAAAGGGGCTACCTTCGAGTTCATCCGCCGTGAGGACTTCATCTGGTCGCTGCTGGTCACCGATGTCGAATTCGGCGTGGACGGCCAGGTTTATGTGAGCGACTGGACCGAAGGCTGGGACCAACCGATGAAGGGGCGCATTTACGCGACGCGCAACGAAGCCGAGTTTGCCAAGCCCATCGTCAAGGAAACCCAAAAGCTCCTTCAAGGTGACTGGACCAAGGCCGAGACCAAACTGTTGGCAAAGTGCCTGGGTCACGCCGATCGGCGGGTCCGTCAGGAGGCGCATCTGGAACTCGCCCGCCGAGGCGACACCGCGACATTGACACAGGTGCTTGCCGCACAAGGCTCGCTCCTGGAACGGGTTCATGCCCTGTGGGGCCTGTCCGTGGTTCATCGGTTGGATGCCAAGTCGAGGCAGGCCGCCGCCACGGCCCTCATTACCGCCGCCGGCGACAAGGACGCCGAGATTCGCTCACAGGCGGCACGGGCCCTTGGCGAGGTGGAAGGCGCCGAATCGGGCAAGGTTTTGAAGGGCTTGGTGGCCGATTCCGATGCCCGTGTATCCGCTCGCGCCGCCTTGGCCCTGGCCCGGCACAAGGCCCCCTCCGCGACAGCGGAGGCCGTGGAAGCCCTCCGGAAAAACGATAACGCCGATCCGGTGGCGCGTCACGCGGCGGCGATTCTGCTCGCCCGCTCCGCCGATACCGCCGGGTTGATGAAATCGGCCAAGGATTCGAGCGCCGCGGTACGCCTGGGCACCGTGCTGGCCATGCGGAGGGTCGAGACGCCACCGGCCGAGGTGGCAACCGTTCTTGTGAACGACATCGACCCCGCGGTGGCGACCGAGGCCGCCCGCCTTGTCCACGACCTGCCGGTTGAAGGCGCGCGCGAGGCCTTGGGCAAATTGACGGAAAAGGCCGGTGCCCCCGACCCCCTTCTGCGCCGGGCGTTGGCTTCGCGTTACCGGTTGGGCCGCCCCGAGGATGCCTTGGCGTTGGCTTCCCTTGCAGGGCGCGCGGGAGTTGCCGACAGCCTCCGCGTCGAGGCGCTTGAATATCTGAACCACTGGGCCAAGCCGTCGGGTCGCGATCCGGTGGTGGGACTCTGGCGTCCCCTGCCCGCGCGCGATGCCGAACCGGCACGGGTCGCCATCCGCACCCATCTGGGGGCTTTGCTCGCCTCGCCCGCCACGGTGCGCAGCGCCGCGGTTCAGGCCGCGACAAGCCTGGGAATCAAGGATTTGGCACCAGCCCTGGTGGAATTGGCGCTGGAGAAGTCTCTGGGGGCCACGGCGCGGGTCGAGGCCCTGGAGGCATTGTTCTCGCTCGACGCCAACCGCTTTGAAACCGTTCGAGAAAAGGCCTTGGCCGACAGCGAAGCGAAGGTTCGGGCCAAGGCGCTGGGCCTGGCGGCACGCCGCGATGCCCAAAAGACGCTTCCGCTGCTCGAGAAGGCGCTCGCCAGCGGCACGCTGCTCGAAAAGCAGGCGGCAGTTACCGCGTTGGGTTCCGACAAGTCGGACGCGGCCCGGAACCTGATCAAGCCCCTTGTCGAATCCCTGAAAAAGGGGGGAGTTGAACCGGGCTTGGAACTGGAAGTGGCCGAGGCTGGCCGCGCCCATGCTCCCGACGCGTCCGCCCGTGGCGCCATCGAATCGCTCGAGAAAAACAACAAGCACCGAGACTGCCTCACGGGTGGCGATGCCGAGGCTGGCAGGCGCGTTTACCTGCACAAGGCCGAGGTCAGTTGCGTCCGCTGCCACGCCATCAAGGGTTCCGGCGGAATCGTGGGCCCGGCGCTCGACACCTTGGGCATTCGCAAGGACCGCCAATACCTCCTTGAGTCGATCACCGAACCCAACAAGATGATCGCGCAAGGCTACGAGACCGTGGTGATCTCCCTGAAAAGCGGTAAGACGGTCACGGGCGTGCTGCGCTCGTCCGCCGGAGGCAAAATGACACTCGTCACCGCCGAGGGTGTGGAGATGTCCATCCCCGCCGCCGACATCGACGAGCACGACCGCGGTCCCTCCGCCATGCCGGCCGACCTGGTCAACAAACTCAC
>CAWUNZ010000374.1:0-3355 GCA_963923445.1 uncultured bacterium | reverse complement strand
CGCCGTTGCGCTGGTGGATGCCCGGACTGCGTGGCATTTTCGCGCCCCACGGCAGGGGGATGATCCTCGCCGCCTTGGGCGACCTGACCGCCAGGAGCATGCCGCTGGAGGAGGCGATTCATTGGCTTCTCGAGGGAAACGCCACCGACGGAACAGGCCGGCGCATGCTGAACCGGTTGGCACTCGCCGTGGCCAAGGGCCTGGAACCGGCCAAGGCGATGGCGCAAGCCGGGCTTGTGAACACGCCGGAAGCCGCATGGCTTGCCACCACGGTCGCCAGCGGGCGCTTTCCAGTGGCGTTGGTCGAACTAGGGCAGAGCCTTCAAACCCTCGCCATCCGCCGGCTTGAACGCAGGGTTATTCTCACGGGCACGATTGGAACCGTGGCGGTGGGGTTGGTGGTTGGAACCACGGTGCTCGCCATTTTCATCCCGCTGATCGACCTGATCGGATGGTTGACGCCATGAGGAACAAACTTCAAAGGCGAGCCTACTCGCTTCTGGAATGCGTCATGGTGGTGGGCATCATGACCGGTTTGGTTGGCATGGCGGGTTCGTTGGCGGCATGGAGCGTTCGCGAAGGCAGGCAGGTCACGCTGAGGATCGCAGCGGCCGAAGCCGTGGCCAACATTCTCGAGGAGGCGCGCGCCACGGGATTCGCCGGACTGAATGACGCCTGGGCATCGTCCCGCGCGTTGCCGGAATCGCTTTCCAGCCAAATACCCGGATCCTCCATCAAGGTCACGGTGGAAACCGATCCGGTAGACCACCTCATCAAGCGCGTTAAGGCCACCCTTGAACTCCGCACGGCCTATGGTGGCCATCCGCGAACCATCACCATGGGCACCCTGGTCGCCGCGCGCGGGGAGGCCAAGCCATGAGAAAGCCGCGGGAAGGCTTCACCTTGGTGGAAATGCTGGTCGTGATGGCCATTCTTGGCGTTTTGATGGTTGCGGGGGTGGTGTTCCTGGCCGGTTTGATGCGCCTGGAAGGAATGACCAGCCGGTCCATGACGGCGAACATGCTGATACCCCGATTGCTTTCCCAATGGCGTGACGATGTTCATGCCGCCACGGCGATGCCCGGCGAGCACGACGGCAAAAAAGCCGGGCCCGACAGGCTCATTCTTCAATCAGGGGCCTCGATCATCGTTTACACGGTCGGCCCGGAATGGGTGGAACGAACCACCACCGGGCCGGGTCCGAGGCAGGAGCGTTATCCTTTGCCGGCAACCGGATCGACCGCCCGTTTCGAAAGAAGGGGCAAGCTGATGGCGATTTTGCTCGAGGACAAAATCCGCGACCGCATGGTCCCGCGTTGCGAGGCGCTCGCGGCGATCGGCATGGCGCTTCCCGCTGAGGGAGGCCAGCCATGAGGAAAGCCATCCGCCGGCGCCGCGGGGTTGCTTCCGTCTGGCTTCTGGTGATGATTGTCCTGATCACTTCGGTTTCGGCCTTGGTGGCGTCCGAGATTCTCAAAAGCCGGGAACTGGCAAGCAAGCGCGAATCCGAACTGCGCGCCGAATGGCTGGCACGCGGTGCACTGGAATACGGACTACGCCAATTGGGCGACAACCCAAAGGCGGGAACCGCGGAAATCCCGGCCGATTCGGCTGCCGCGGGAAAGGCGTCGGTGGCTTGGAAACCGGGTGACAACGAGACTTGGAACCTGAGGGCCGAAGCCATCGCGGGACAAATACCAGCACTCAAAAGGTGCGCGTTCACCATGCCTGCCATTCGCAAGGGGGGAGTCTGGATTCCCGCCGGGCCTGTGGAACGGGTGCTTGGGTCCATACCGCGATAAGCCAAGTCTGACCTGAATTGAATGGATACGACTTGCCGAAGAATTCGCTTTTGTTGAAGGAACCTCCCTCCAGTAGCTGAAAAAAGTCTTCCAGCAAACAAAAAGGCACCGGGCGTTTGCCCGGTGCCTTGCGTTCTTGAAACAGTTTCAGCCTCAGTCGATTTGCGGGATCGGGTTACCGTCCGCCTTGTTGAGGAGGTTGCGGAAAACCTCCTCCTTGAGGGGAAACTTGACCCGGCGGACGGTACCGTCGCCAAAGCCCAAGTTGACGCGGTCGCCAAAACCCTTGGTCAGCGCGTCGAAAGGCAATTCAGCGTCGAGATCATCCGGCTTGGTCCAGATAACCGCCCGGTTGGCTGGCAACTGGATCAACGCGACGGTGTTGGTGGTGCCGTCGGTCACTTCGCCCAATTTGCCGCCCTTGGGTCCGAAAAACATGGTCTGCTTGCCCACAGGCACCACATAGGGGGTATGGCCGGGCTGAAGGTTTTCGCCTTCGGGTGCGAAAGTCCTCGGCATCATCTGGATCAGTTTCTTGTTATTGTCGCTGTCCCAGGGTTCGTCGAGCTTGAACTTCCTGTAAAGGGCCTCCTGCTCGATGTAGGGGAGCATCGCCACGCGCCAGCTCAGAAGGGGCTTGCCATCGTTTGAAACAATCGCCGGGGCAGGAAAGCTGTTCTTGGCGTCGTGGTGCATGTGCATCGCCAGCATGAGTTGCTTCATGTTGTTGGTGGATTGCATGGATTGCGCCGCGCCACGGGCCTTGGCCGCCGCCGCGGCGAACAGGTCGAGAATAGGTTGAGGGTCATTAAGCTCAAGGATAATGTCGTTGCCTTCCTTCTTGAGCCCGGTGCCGATCATTTGCATGAGCTTGCCAGCAGGTTCGGCCAAATTCTGATCAGCATCCGACAGGGCCAACGGGGCCAACTTGAGGGCGTCCTTGAGGAAAGCCATGCCTTTATCAACCGCGGGCGCGTCCACGCCACGGATCACCGCCTTCATGCGCGGGGGAAACGGATCCATGCTGAACGACATCCACGAGATGCCCGATGCCAACTCCTGGCTGGAGTGCTTGTCGAGGGGTTTCTCAAGGGGAGGCAGCAGTTCCTTCATGCTGCGCTTCTGATCGGCGGTGGGGACCAAGGCTACCTGAACGGCGTGGTCACCCCAGACCACCTTGGCGTCGCCGATGTCCGGCCTTGGCTTGCCCAACTGGCGTGCTGCCCGCTCCAGCGCACCGGGTGAACCGGCCAGCAAGGCATTGTCCAGCCTTTTGGTCTTCAGAATATCGCTGGCGGATGGAATTTTCTTGAGCATTTCCTCGAGCTTTTCCTGCTGCTCGGCATCCTTGGTGGGAACAACCACCAACGGGAGAAATTCGCCCGAGGCCACCATGCTCATGCTGTAAACAACAAAGATCTCCTCGGCGTTGCGGTCGAGCGACCCCTTCACCGTGCCCGCCAGGAGGGCCACGGCAATCGCCTGCGCCTGGGGAATGACCTTGTTCTTGGTCAAATAGGCGATGGCGTTGTTGAGTTCAATCTTCTTGGGGC
>CAWUNZ010000373.1:0-3363 GCA_963923445.1 uncultured bacterium | reverse complement strand
GGCACCATGGGCCCGGGAATATTGAACAGGCCACCGGTGGCCCGCTCGGTGGGAAGGCCGACGGTGCGGTCGTTCTCGACAAAACAATACGGTGGATAATTCGGCACCAGGGTTCCGAAATAGTGGTCGAACCCCCGCGTCGTCGGGCCATCGGCAATCGGCTTGGTGAAGTCCACATTGGTCATCGGGTTGCCGCGACCCATAGGCGGTTGCCCGTCGGTGGTGGCATATGTCAGGCCAAGGTGCCATTTGCCAATGCACGCGGTCGAGTAACCGTGCCGCTGGAGCAATTTGCCAACGGTGAGTCGCTCCGGCGGAATGAGCGGCCTGTCCCAGGGGCCGAGCACATTGCGTTGCAATCGCGTCCGCCAAGCGTAACGGCCCGTGAGCAGGGCGTACCGGGTGGGCGAGCAAACCGACGAGGGCGAATGGGCATCGGTGAAGCGCACGCCATCGCGCGCAAGTTGGTCGAGATAAGGCGTCGGTATCTTCGAATCGCTGTTGTAGCAACCGAGGTCTCCATACCCGAGGTCGTCGGCGAGGATCATCACGATGTTCGGCTTCTCCGCCGCGCGAGCTTGCGCCGCGATGAACATCGAAAAAATCAGGGCGAAAAACAACCGGACGATCCGCGTGAGACTCGCCGATGCTCCATCATTCATGGGCGGAATCCTCAGCTTGATTTTTCCGACCGCGCGCCCGCCGGCAGGTTTTGCATGAGATATCTCAGAATATGCATTCTCACATGCACCAGCGTGCCGTCCCCCTCGCGCAAACCATGATCCCGATTAGGATAGACCATGTAGTCGAACGGTTTACCCAACGCGATCAGCTTGTCCACCAATCCCTCGATGATCTGGATGTGGGTGTTGGTCTCCCCTGAGCCGGTCATGATGAGCAACTTACCCTTGAGGCCATCGGCGTAATTGATGGCCGCTGCCTTCTCATAGCCGTCGGCGTTGACTTCCCGTGTTCGCATGAAGATCTCTTGGAACCATGCGTTGTAGAGGTGTGGCTGCGGCTTGGGGACGACAGCGATTCCCACATGGTACGAATCCGGCTTGCGAAACAGGGCGTTGAGCGTGTTCGAACCGCCTCCGCTCCAGCCCCAGATTCCAACACGGGTCGCGTCGATGAACGGGCACTTCTTCAAAAGAGCCTTCAGCCCCGCCTCCTGCTCTTCCGTGGAGAGAGGCCCCAGGCTGCCAAAAATCGCCCGCCGCCACGCGGCGCCCTTGGGGGCGGGAGTCCCACGGTTGTCGATTGACACGACGACATATCCCATCTCGGCGACCAGTCGGTGGAAGTCGATCTGAGCGGCGCCCCATTCGTTCAAGACCGTCTGGGCATGGGGTTCGCCGTAAACATAGATGAAAAGCGGGTACTTCCTCGATGCGTCAAAATCCCTTGGCTTGAGCATCCAGGCGTCGAATTCAAGGCCCTTGCCAATGTCGAGTTTCAGGAATTCAGTCGCTCGGGCGCCGATCGACCTCATCTTTTCTCGGATGTCGCGATTGTCCTCAAGGGTCGTCAGCACTCGGTGCCCCTCAATCTCGACCAACTCGTGCACCGGCGGCGAATCGAGGGTCGAGTAAGAATGAATGGCCCGCTTCGCGTCGGGCGAGAAGAGATAACCGTGCGTGCCGACCTGGTTCGCGGGCGTGACCCGGCGACTTTTTCCGGAACCATCCAGAGCGGTTCGATACAGGTACTTCTGGGTCGCATCATCCGGAGAGGCATAGTAGTAATACCAGCCGCGCTCCTCATCGATGACCCCGCGTTCAATGATGTCATGATCCTCGTTGGTCAACCGCGCCACTTCCTTGCCGTCGCGCGAGTAGCGAAAGGCATGTCGCCACCCATCCTTTTCACTGATGACGACAAACCCCTTGCCCCCTTGAATCCACACAAGGCCCGAATTCTTTCCTTGGCTCGACTCGACCCATGCGTCGTTCGTTTCCGAGAAGATCGTTTTGATCGAACCGGTTGCGGTGGCAAGCAGGAACTCCCGTTTGTCCCGAAAGCGGCTGAACTTCTCAATCAGGATTTCATGGGAGTTGCCTGCCCACTCCACCTGGCCCAGATAGATTCCTTCCTTGGGGCATTCGACCGGCAGCCAACTCAATCCCGTTCCATCCGAGTTCACCACGCCGATTCTCAGTTTTTCAATGTCCCCGCCCACGCGGGCGAATCGGTTTTGCTGAACACCCGGGTAGGAAGGATCGCCGGGCACCAGCACCGACCGCTGTCGCACGGCGGTGAAGTCGGCTTCGACAAACACCACTCGTGTGCCATCCGGACTCCAGGCAGCATTGCGATAATCCACATTCCGATCCGGGGAACTCGAAACCAGCAGGATCTCATTTCGGTTCTTGAGGTTGATTGCCAGAAGTTTGGCGCCGCGGGTAACCAGTCGATGCGTCCCTTGGGGAGAGAGTCCCCTGTCATCGGAGCCAGGCAATTTCTCATCAGGTTTCCAGGCGCGTCGCTCGCCAGACTTCGCCTCATAAAACCAACGAGTTGGCTCCTTCGCGTTCTTTTCCTGCTCCTGGGTGACAAAGCCGGAACTGTCGCTCAGCCAGGTGGGCCGGTAGTTCTTGGCGCGGAACTCACCTCGTTCGTAAATCGCCTTCAGCCGTTCAACCGCTTTCCCTTGCCAGTTCACGCCGTCGGGCGTTTGACCCGGCAAGGCATGAACAAAAACCATGGCCATCAGCGTGGTCGCTGCGAGATGCCAACCGCTCGAACAACGCGGAACAAACGGGGCAAAACGGCTCATGAATCACATGCCTCAGCGTTGAACGAACGCGCGCCGTGCGGTATCGGAGCGGGTACTGAAATGAAGACCAAGCCGCCTTACTTGGATGAAGCACCCGGCCATTGGCTCCACCATTGCTTGAACTGCCGCCACTGGCTTTCGAGAAAATCCCGCTGGCTGGTGCTGAGACGGTCGTACTCATTGAAGTGGTGCGCGTATTCCTGATGCCCTTCGAGCACCATCAGGTGCTTGTAGTAAAGAACGAGGTCCGGACCTTCATCGAAGGTCGAGAGGACTCGCAATGCGGCATCAAGTTCCCCGGCAAGACGGCGAGCCATGACATCGCCCCGCGCCGCCTGATTGCAGAGTTCGATCAACCTCAGCACGGGTTTTGGCAGGGCGTTGCCCACACCCGTGATGGCGCCGACGGCTCCGCAGTGAACGAACCCATGAAAAACCTGCGTGTCCACGCCCACCATCAATGAAAGCGACGGATCCCCGCTGGTGATGTGTTCGGCGGCATAGGTCAACGATTTCGCGCCGCCAAATTCCTTGAAGCCAACCAGGTTCGCATGCTCGCGCCTGAGGTCGAAGAACAGGTCGGC
>CAWUNZ010000372.1:0-3380 GCA_963923445.1 uncultured bacterium | reverse complement strand
GGAATCGAGGGGCACCACCGTCCTGGGGTCGATCACCTCGACCTGAATCCCTTCCTTGGACAACTGCTCCGCCGCCGCCAGGCAGAGGTGGTTCATCCGCCCCAACGCCACCACCGTGGCATCGGTTCCCGCGCGCGAGACCCGCGCCCTGCCGAACGGAATCTCGAGTTCGCCCTCCTCCACAGGTCCCTTGGCCTGCAGGATTTCACGATGCTCCAGGAACAGCACCGGATTATGGCACCGCAGCGCGTGCTTCAGCAGGCCCTTGGCGTCGCGTGGAGTCGATGGCACCGCGATCCACAAGCCGGGAACCTGCGCGAGCATGCCGTAATAGCTGCCCGAATGGTGCGTCGCCGCCGAGTGGCCGATGCCGATGCAACCTCGCAGGAGCACCGGCATCCGCAGCCTGCCGCACGACATGTACTGGATCTTGGCGATCTGGTTGACGATTTCCCCCCACGCGTCGAGCACGAAATCGGCGAACATGAAATCGATCACGGGTCTGGCCCCGGCCATGGCAGCGCCGCACGCCAGCCCCACGAATCCCCGCTCGCAGATGGGCGTGTCGCACAGTCGCTCGCCGCCAAAACGGGCGTGGAGGCCGGCGGTGGTGCGGAAGTTCCCGCCTCGGACACCGATCCCCTCGCCCATCACGAAAATGGAGGGGTTCACCCCCATCTCCTCGGTCAACGCCTCGAGCGTCGCCTGGCTGAAGGTAAGCTGGCGGGCCGCCGCCGATTCCGCCGGTTCAACCACTTCCCGCGCCGGCGAGGCATGGACATGCGTCAGGGCGTCGGCGGGTGCGGGCGGAGGCGCTCCCTCGGCGCGAACCCTCGCTGCGGCCACCTCGTCGCGGACTTCGGCCTCAAGCCGGTCGAGGTCCGCTGAAGGAATCCTATGATCCTCGCTCAACACCTTGCGGAACAACGCGATCGGGCAGCGGCCCTTCCAGGACTCCACATCTTCCCGGGTGCGATAGGTGAAGTCTCCCATGCCCTCGGCATGCGCCCTGGTGCGGTATGTCTTGCACTCGATAAGCGTGGCTCCCTCACCTGCCCTCGCCCGCGCCACCGCCCGTCCGGCGGCGGCATGCACCGCCAGAAGGTCGTTGCCATCCACCTCCTCGCCGGCAAGCCCGTAATTGGCAGCGCGCCGGCCGACATCCGGTATGCCGCTGGAGTAGGCGAAGGGCACCTCCGTGGCGAACTGGTTGTTCTCGCAGACAAACAGCACCGGCAACTTCCAGATGGCCGCCATGTTCAGGCCCTCATGGAAGGCCCCGTTGTTGACGGCGCCATCGCCAAAGAACGCCACCGCCACTTGCCCGTTCCCGGCAAGCTTGAACGCGTATCCGCCACCGGTGGCCTGCAGGATGCATGGCCCCACGATGCCGCTGGTGCCCATCATGCCGATCTCGGGGGCGAACAGGTGCATGCTCCCACCCCGGCCACGCGAGCAACCCGAGGCCTTGCCGAACAGTTCAGCCATCAAATCACCCGGCGGCATCCCCTTGGCCAGCGCGTGCCCATGGCCCCGGTGGGTGCTGAACACCACATCCCGGGCATTCAGGTGGGAACAAACTCCCGCGGCAACCGCCTCCTGCCCCACATAGGTGTGGCAGGCGCCATGAATGAGGCCCTGCTGATGGCAGCGGGCCAGTTCCTCCTCCGTGTGCCTTATCACCAGCATGGCGCGGTACATGGCGAGCAGCCGGTCCCGCTCAATGTTGTTGGTTGCCACAAACAGACTCCGAAATTAAACCATCAACCGATGCTGCCGCCCGCGTTCATCGCCAGGTTTCCGCCGTCCATCGGGATCAGGGCGCCCGTGATCCAGGAACTGGCATCGGAAGCCAACAAGACCATCAGCCCCTGGATGTCCGTGGGCCGGCCCAACCGTCCCGCAGGTATCCCCGAAAGCCAAACCTTCTCCATCCCCGGATGAGCCAGCATGCGCTGCTCCAGCGAGGGGTTGATTACCTGGGCGGGTAGAATCGCGTTGACCCGCACGCCGCGGCCGGCCCATTCGGTGCTGAGTTCGCGGGTCATCTGCGCCACGGCACCCATGGCCATGCTGTAGGCGATGTGGCCCCTGCCGAGGGCCGTGACCCCGGCCAGGCTGCTGATATTCACGATGGAACCCGTTCCCCGCGCCAACATCCGCCGCCCAGCTTGCTGGCAAAGCGCATACCGACCCACCACAAGGTTCTCCATCACCGACCGAATCTGGCTGGCGGTCACCTCCAGCGGATCCGCCAAAATTCCCTCGCCCGCCACATTGGCAAGGAAATCCACACGACCCAACGAGGCGTCGATCCATTCAAAGAGAGAGGTCGCTGCCTCAACGCTGGAGACATCGTGAACCCGGGCGTACGCGACTCCGCCCTCGGCCGCAATCCTCGCCCTGGTTTCCTCCATGCCGGATTCATTCCTGTCCAGAAGAACCACCGTGGCTCCATGGGCCGCCAGCGCCATGGCGCTGGCCTTCCCCAAACCGCTGGCGGCGCCCGAGACCACGGCGATCTTTCCCTTGAGGTTGAACAACTCGCTAGTCATTTCCGTGCTTTCCCTTTGCGCCCGCTTCGTTGCTCGGCCTCTCCACCAAGGCGATGGAAGCAACGGCCAACACCATGCCCCATGCCATCACGGCAACCATGGGCGCCAACCCATAGGCGCCGATCACCCGCGGAGCGAAGATCCCGCCGATGTTGGCGACGGAGTTGATCAGCGCGATTCCCGCCGCCGCGGCGGCGCCACCCAGGAACAGCGAGGGCAACGCCCAGAATACAGGCAAAACGGCCATCATCCCCGCCTGCGCCAAACACAAGCCCGCCAATGCCAGCCATGGGTCGGCCAATTGCCACGCCATCAACCAACCCGCGCCCCCCACCGCCAATGACACCGCCACCAACAGTCCACGCTGCCGCCACCGGTCGGATAATCGGCTGACCAGGACCATCGCCGCGACGGACGCCAGATGCGGCAACGCCGAAAGAACTCCCACCTTCCATAGCAACCCCGCCTCCACGGGGTCGGTTGTCCCCGCCTGTTCCAGCAGCAGGGGTTCAAAATGTCCTTTCACCAGCTTGGGAAGGTAGGCGCCCGTGGCGTTCGTCCCCACGGCCACGCTGAAATAAAGCCCGATCAGCAGCCACACCCGAGGGTCCGCCAACGCGGCCAATTGATCCTTCCCGCCGGCAAGGGTTCTTCGGCCGGCCTCGCGCTCCACCTCGCCCTCCAGCCATTCCTTTTCTGCCTCCGTCAGCCACGAGGCGTCGCGTGGACGGTCCGGAAGCAGGCGAAGGACAACCAGGCCAAGCAACAAAGAGGGCAGTCCCTCGAGCAGGAACAGCCACTTCCAACCGGCCAATCCCAACGCGC
>CAWUNZ010000371.1:0-3383 GCA_963923445.1 uncultured bacterium | reverse complement strand
CTCGAGCAGGCCGCGAACTTTCAGGTCGGTGAGCAGGGCCGCTATCGGTTGATCCACCGCCTGGCATCGTTTGGGCAGGTTCTCGCGAAGGCCGCTGTGGTGGTCCCAGGCGTTGTTGGCCGGCGCGTCGAAGAGTTGCACAAACCGGACTCCGCGTTCAAGCAACCGCCTGCCCATCAGGCACTGGCGACCGAACAGGTCGGTCGCGGGCGAACCGATGCCGTACATCGCCTGCACCTTGTCCGTCTCGCGCGCAAGGTCGAACGCCTCCGGAGCCTCCCTTTGCATGCGAAACGCCAACTCGAAGGAGGCGATGCGGGCGTCGAGTTGCGTGTTCACGGGCCGGGCGCGCTTGTGCAGTTCGTTCAACCGCTTTAAAGCATCGAGCATATCCCGCTGCTCCATCTCGCCTGAGCCGGTGCGCAAGTTGGCTATCGGATTTTTCATGTCGCGGACAAGCGTGCCTTGATACGCGCTGGGCAGGAAACTCGACGCCCACAGTTGCGCCCCTTGGAACACATCCGCGGGGCTGACCACGACGAACGCCGGCAGGTTCTGGTTCTCCGCGCCCAGGCCGTAAACCAGCCACGATCCCATGCTTGGCCGCGAGAACGCCTGCTCGCCGGTGCACATCTGCAGCGCCGCACCGGTATGGTTGATGTTGTCCGCGCGCATCGAGCGGATGACGCAGATGTCGTCAACGCATGAGGCGACCCGCGGTAGCAGTTCGCTGACCGCGACGCCGGACTTGCCATGCCGGGCAAACTTCCACGGTGAGGCCAGCAGGTTGCCCGTCTTGGTGCGCTCCAGCTTGGGCTTCTCAAAAGGCAGCGGCTTGCCGTTGTCAGTAACCAGTCGCGGCTTCGGGTCGAACAGGTCGACATGACTCGGCCCGCCCGGCATGTAGAGGAAGATGACACGCTTGGCCTTCGCCGCATGATGCGGATGGCGCACCGCGAACGGGTTGACGGTCCGGTCGGCTTCCGGCGCCTTTTTCTCCCCGGCGGCGAGCAGGTCCGCGAGCGCGAGCAACCCGAATCCGGTGCCGGCGCTGGCCAGCAGGTCCCGCCGCGTGGGAATCAATGCTGATGGCATGCTGAAAGCCCTCAGTCCAGGTAGATGAACTCATTGCTCAAAAGCAGCGCTTGGGCAAGGTCTCGCCATCCCGGGTCCGAATTTCCTTTCCGGCGGGAGGAGAGGAGTTCCCGGGCGATCTTCGCCTCGTCCGCCTTGGCGGCGCGCATGAAGGTCAGCCGGAAAAGCCGCTGGATGCGGGCTTCCTCGTTTGTCGGCTCATCGCGTGTCGCCCGGTCCGCGAGATGCTGGGCCTGAGCCAGCAGGAAGTTGTGGTTGAGCAGGAACAGAGCCTGCGGGGCTACTGTGCTGATATCGCGTTTCTCGACGGTCGCGTCGGGATTGGCGGCATCGAACAGGATGGCGAAGTTGCCTCGGTCCCATCGCGCCGTTTGGACATAAAGCGATCGGGTCGGCACGCTCAGGTCGTGTGTCGCCGGCCCGAGCGGTTTCAGGTCGAGCCGGCCCGTGACCGCCAACATGGCGTCGCGAATCGCCTCGGCTTCCAACCGCCGCGGGCTGAAGCGGCCAAGCCATCGATTTTCAGGGTCGCGGGTCAGGGTCTCGGGGGAGGCGTCGCTCGATTGCTGATACGCCTCGGACAGCACGATCCGCCGGTGCAACTTTTTAAGCGACCAACCGTCAGCCACGAATGTTGACGCCAACCAGTCAACGAGTTCGGGGTGCGACGGCGGTTCGGAGAGCATCCCGAAGTTGTTGGGCGTGCGAACCAGTCCGGCGCCGAAATGCCACTGCCAGACGCGGTTGACGATCACGCGGGCAGTGAGCGGGTTCTCCGCCGAGGCCACCCAGCGCGCCAACTCCATGCGCCCGCTGCCGGTCGTCATCCTCGGTTGCCTCTCCCCCGCGAGGAATGTCGGCAACCCTCGCGGCACGACCGGGCCCAGACGGGTGTAACTGCCGCGCATGTGAATCGGCACATCCTGAATTCCAGGAAACAGCCCTCCCGGCACGCCACCCTCGCTCACCGCGAGGGCCACCGGTGGTTCCGGAGGCAGTTCCTTCTGGACGCGGTCACGGGTCTCCATCAGGATCTGGCGAGTGGGATCGTTCGCCGGAACCTTGGGATTCTTCTTGTCCATCTCGGCGAGGATGCCGTTCAATCCGGCAATCTGCTTCAGTTGCCGCTCGCGCCTTTGCACGACATCGTCCGGAACAAGCGGCCTGCGCTGCAGCGTGATCTCGCCCCCCTTGGCTCCCAGTTCCTTGAGCATGCGCGTGCTGTAGAAGATGCCGGCCAGGGCGTAGTAGTCGCGGATGCTGATCGGGTCGAACTTGTGATCATGGCAGCGGGAGCAGCCGATCGTCATGCCCATGAACGCCTTGCCGATCGTGTCGATCTGGTCGTCGACCATGTCGCTGACCATTTTCTCCTTGTCGGCGTCACCGCGGTCCCAGGCGCCGTTCACGAGGAACCCCGTGGCGACAAGGCCGTCGGCATAGGGTGGCTTGCCATCCGCCGGCGGGAGCAGGTCGCCCGCGATCTGGTGGATGACGAACTGGTTGAAAGGCAGATCTCGATTGAAGCTTTCCACGACCCAGTCACGGTAGCGCCAGGCCTCCAGCGGTTCGCACACCGGGTTTCGGGCCTTGGGATTCCCATCGTGGTAGTCGGCGTAGCGAACGAGGTCGAGCCAGTGCCGCGCCCACCGCTGTCCGTGGGTGGGCGACGCGAGCAGGCGATCAACGACCTTCGCGAACGCCTCCGGTGAGCCGTCCTTCAGGAAGGCATCGACCTCCTCCGGCGTGGGGGGCAACCCGGTCAGGTCGAATGTCACCCGCCGCAGAAGCGCGCGCTTGTCGGCCGGGGGTGCGGGCTTCAAACCGGCCGCGTCCAGCTTCGCCCGAACGAACGCGTCGATCGGGTTCACGGGCCGAGGCAAGACCTCGGGCACCTCGGCCCGCTTCACCGGTTGGAAGGCCCACCAATTCCGCTGCTTGTCCGTGACCTGGGAATCCGCTTTCGCCGGCGTTGCGATTCCCGAATCGGGCCAGACCGCTCCCGACTCGATCCAGCGGGAAAGAACGGTGATTTCAGCGCCCGACAACCTGCCTTTCGGCGGCATCTTCAATTCACCCGCGTAGCCTATCGCCCTGATCAGAAGGCTTTCGGCAGGTTTCCCGGGCACGATGGCGGGGCCACTTTCACCACCCTTGAGGAGCGCCGCCTTGGAATCGAGCCTGAGGCCGGCCTTCTGCATCGAGGCGCCGTGGCACGACTGGCACTTCTCCACCAGAAGCGGGCGAACATATTTCTCGAAGTCGTCGGATGCACCGGACCGAAAGCC
>CAWUNZ010000370.1:0-3387 GCA_963923445.1 uncultured bacterium | reverse complement strand
CGGGTGAAGCCGCTCCCGGTCAGGACGCCTTTTTCTTCCAGGAACTGCACGAGGTCCACGACATCAACGGAGTGCTGGCCACGTTCGGCGAGCATGGCCTCCTTCCCTCGGACCTGGTTCCACCCGCGAGCATCGCCGGCCGTGAACCGGTGCCAAGGCTGGTCCTGGAGTGCGGCGACTCGCGCAAGCCGCTGGTCACCCTGCGCGACCTGGTGTCCGAACTCCGCCGGGTGGGCGAGCGCGGCATGACCATCACCCGCTTCAAGGGATTGGGTGAGATGGATCCCGAGGAACTGTGGGAGACCACCCTCGACCCATCCAACCGCACGCTGATGCAGGTGAAGCTTGAGGACGCCTCCGCAGCCGACGAGATGTTCCGCACGCTGATGGGCGAGAAGGTCGAGCCTCGCCGCGATTTCATCAACAAGCACGCCCTGCAGATGGAGGAGATCGACTACCACGGTTCCTGAGGCGCTACTGGTCAGGCGTCGATCCTCACATGGAGCAGCTTGACGGAATTCAGGAATACCAGCAGGTCGGGGCCGAGGTGCAGGAAAGCGGCTTGGATCGGACCGATCCAGCCCATGAGCGCCGCGATGATCCCCAGAACATGGACAACACCGACACCAAAAATGAGATTTTCCTGGATCGTTCGGTAGGCCCTTAGGGCGATGGCGCGTCCCAGCGCGATCTTCGACAGGTCGTCGGTCATCAGCGCGATATCCGCCGCTTCCAACGCCACACGCGTGCCTCCGGCACCCATGGCGATCCCGATGTCCGCCTTGGCGAGGGCCGGGGCGTCGTTGACACCGTCGCCGATCATGGCCACGCGGTGTGGATGCGCCTGCAGCGCCTCCACCACCCGTACCTTCTGTTCCGGCAGCAGGTCGGGGAACACCTCATCCAGGCCGACCTGCGCGGCGATCGCCTCGGCCGCCGTCCGGTTGTCACCCGTGAGCATCGCGATGTGCTTCACCCCGCTGGCGCGCAGCTTGGCGACGGTCTCTTTCGCGCCGGGCCTCACCTGGTCCGCGATATGGATCAATCCCACCGGGCGGCTGTCCACCACGACAAACAGGGTTGTCATTCCTTGTCGGGCCATGCCTGTGGGCGGTTCGATCCCATGGTCCTGCAGAAGCGCGGAGTTCCCAACCAGCACGGCCCGGCCTTCCACTGTCGCCTTCACTCCCCGCCCGCGGATTGACTCGAACGCCTGCGGCTCGGGGTAATGGATGCCCTTGCCGGAGGCATGCTCGACGACGGCCTTCGCCAGGGGATGCGCCGAGCGCCGGTCGGCCGCCGAGGCCAATCGCAGCATTTCATCCTCGGTCATTGCCTCGCCAAGCGACTCGACCCGTTGAACCGCCGGCTTGCCGATGGTCAGGGTGCCTGTTTTGTCGAACACCACGGCATCGATCTTCGCGAGCGCCTCCAGGTGCGCTCCCCCCTTGATCAAAATGCCGCCCCGGGCGGCCCTTGCGATCGCGGCGATCATCACCATCGGTGTCGCGAGGCCAAGCTCCGCGGGCGATGTGAAGACCATCAGGGTGACCACCTTGCGCACATCGAGAGTCAGCAGATAGACAACGACTAGAAAAATGAGCATGAACGGGATCAGCCAGGCCGCCACGCGGTCGGCCAGCTTTTGCACCGGTGCCTGCGATTCCTCCGCCTGCTCGACAAGCTTCACGATCCGGGCGAATGTGGTGTCCTCCCCCGCTTTTTCCATCCGCACATCCAGCGCCCCGGATTCGAGCACGCTCCCGGCGAACACCTCGTCACCCGCGGCCTTGTCCCTGGGAACGCTTTCCCCGGTGATCGGCGCCTCGTTGAGGGAACCGTCACCGGCAACGATTCTGCCGTCCACGGGCACCTTGTCGCCCGCGCGAACAAGCACCACATCCCCGATACGGAGTTGGTCGATGGGCACTTCGCGCTCGGTTCCGTCGGTTCGCACGATCGCCCCTTGCGGCACGGAACCGATCAAAGACCGGATCGAAGCGCGTGCCCGGTCGGTATTCAACTCCGCGATGAACTCGGCCATCAGGATGATCACCATCAACACGGCGCCCGCGATGGCTTCACCGCCCAGCACCGCGATCAGCGTGGCGAATGTCACAAACATCTCGGTGCCGACCTTGCGCTCGTGAACCAAGTCTCGAAGGCTGGCCGTGGCCAATGGGTACAGGCCGATGGCCACCGCGGCCCACAAACACCAAAGCGGAAGCTGATTCAGCCAGAACAGCAAGACGATGGCCCCCGCCAGAACGATCCGCCCAACCTCGATGGCGCGTTCGCGGGTTATCAGTTCGCCCCACACGGCCAGGTCCATTGGCGGCACGGTTGATTCCGCCTCGACTTTCGCCGTTCCCATTCCACTTGTCCTTTCAAAAAGAGCCGATTCGTTGCCGTGTCATGTTCCATGTAAGGTGTTTTTCAGGGATCAAATTCAAATCCTGGCCGACACCGGTATGAATCTCCCGCGGGCAGGTTTGGATTCATCTCTGACCTGGCGACCACCCCGGCAGTCCTGCCGCCTGCCTCACCCATTCCGACAGGAGTTCCTCATCGATGGGATCATTCTCGCGAATGTCGATCCACCGGGCGTCCTTGCTGCGTACGGTGCCACCCGGGGGAACCGGCACCAGGGAAATGCCTTGAAAAAAGGTCATCTTGATGTATTTCGTGAAGCAGTGAATGCCAAGGAACCAACCGTTTCCCTCGATACCATAAAACGGTGAATTCCACTTGATGGCCTTCTGAACGCCGGGAACGGCGCGAACGATCAGCGCATCGAGGCGCCTGCCCATATCCTGCTTCCATCCCGGCATGGCCTCGATGTAGGCCTGCACCGGGCCATCGCCATCACCCTTCGCAATCTGCGGATTGCCTCCCGAAAGCAGCTTGGCCGCGTGAATTTCTGCTCCTGCAGTACCGTTCTGCCTTTCGGCATCGACAGGTTTTCTTTTTCTTGTCATTCAAGATCCTTTTATTAAATAATTATTGGATCACCTGTTCGTTATGCTATCCTGCCATTGGGTGGGCATCTGTTCCCAGACTATTCTGTGCCATCCCTCCAACTCGCCTATGATCCTTGCCCCTGGCGCACTAGAAGGCAAAGGGCATGGGCATTTTCCTGCACGGGGCCGCACGGCCGGCATCATCCGGAAATTCGCCATATTCCCATCAGGGGATCGACCTGCGGAAACATCCTGACACCTGTCGTTCTCCGGCATGGGATTATGTTTCAATGCCCGTGTGCGGGTGGAACGGTTCTGGAGACGGGTTGATGGTTTGGTTGTATCTTTCCATCGCGATCGTTGCCGAGGTGATCGCCACCTCGGCGCTGAAAGCCTCGGAAAGCTTCTCGAAAATCGGTCCCTTGGC
>CAWUNZ010000369.1:0-3428 GCA_963923445.1 uncultured bacterium | reverse complement strand
GTTCGATATACTTAATTTATATCTGTAGAATCACATTTAACAGCCTCGAACGCGAGTCCGAGGATTGGGGCGGCAACCGATGCTTGAAAAACCCCATTCCATTTCCGCTGGCGCGATGGAATGGGCCTATGCCATTCGGTTCGCGTTGCTCACATCAGCAGGGCCAAGGCCACAAGCAGCGCCGTGCCGGCGGCAAGGCAACCACCCACCAGGAAGATCTCCTCGCGGGCCAGGGGTTCGGGCGGGTTGTTTTCCAACTCCTCCAACAGTTCATGCTGGTTGTCGCTCATGGGGTCACCGTGGCGGGAATCGCCGGGATGTCGTGGAAGAAGATCCAGGAGATGGCCAAGGCCATCCAGATGATAAAACCGAAGATGGCCACCAGATAAACGAGCAGCAGCCTGCCCATTCCCGGTGAGGCCAGCCTGCGCAGGTCGGTGGCCATGCCAATGGAGAAAAACGCGAGAGCGAAAAGAGGCTTACGGAACGCCTCGGTCTGCCCTTCGACCAGCTTGATTCCAGGCATGGTCTCCGGCAGGCAGCGGCCCAAGGCCAGCAATCCCAGGAACGCGAGGAAATACCCGATCAGGAACAGGGGCATTCGCTCGATGATTTCGGCGAATCTCACCCTGTCGCCCTTTTCAGCCCGGAACCAGCGCTGCCAGACAATGGCCAACAGGAAGCACCAGACCCCGATGAACAGGTCGATGAAAACCTTGATGAGGGTGGTGGTCGCCACCATGAGGTTGCCATCGCCCGGCTTGTAGAGGGCCTCGGTGACGGCCCCGGCGGCGACGGCGGCGCCGTCGGTCTTCACCGCCAGGCCCATCCAGGCGGCGGCGACCATGGGATGGTCCGGCAGCAGCCAGCGGGCCAGGAATGGCAAGCAGACCAGTTCGATGGTGGAAAAGACGACCACGAGCGAGGAGACAAGAACCGCCACGCCGGATCGCGCCCGGATGGCGGCGCCGGTGGCCATGGCCGCGGACACGCCGCAGATGCTGATGCCCGAGGCCAAGGGCGCCGACCACTCCCGGGGAAAGCGGAAAACGGTGCGCGCCAGCAGGTAAACCAATCCCCAATAAAGCAGATAGGCCTCGGCGATCGCCGCGATGCCGCGCAGGAGCACGCGACTGGCCGCTCCCTGCTGGCCCAAGGTTTTGGCGGCCAGGCTGACTCCGACCAGCACGATGGCGGTCTTGATGAACAACTCGGTGCGCGCGGCCCCTGCCAGCACGCGCGCCGCCTGGGGAAAAAGGTTTCCCAGCGCCAACCCGGTGGCCAGCGCCACCAGGTAACCGGCCTCGCCGGTGAGACCCAGACTGAAAGGCAGGATGAACTTGGTGGAGTCGGTCGCCGCGACGCAGGCCTGATGGCCCAGCAGGTAGGAACCCAGCCCGAGGAACACCACCGCGATCGAGGCGCCCGCCGCGGCCAGGGGCGCCCGGCCGATGGCGATCAGGCGCGCGGTGAGAATACCCGAAACGGCGGCAACGGTTGCCGCGAGCGACAGCCATGCCGGTATGTTCCAGGCCACCGGCTTGACGGCTTTGGAGATGAAGACCCACTCCTCGAACTTCGCCGCCCAGCCGATGGGCTGGTATCCGGCGAGGCCGAAGAGCGAAATCCCCACCACCAACAGGCCAAGGGCCAAGGCCCAGGCATCGTCGTTGGGTCTGGGCCGCGAAGGGGTGTTCGGTTCTGCCATGGGAATCACTTGGCGGTTGAGCCGGGGACAGGGGTGATGGGCTTGATCTCCCGGACCCAGATGTTGCGGAAGCGCATCGGGTTGCCATGGTACTGGAGGTCGATCGATCCCTTGGGCGGGTGGGCGGAGTAGCTGGGCGGGCGGTCGAAGAAGGTGCCGCCCTTGAGTTCGGAATGGTTCTGGATGAGCACGCCGTTGTGAAGCGCGGTGATGTAGGCCGGGCTGGTGAGCTTGCCGGCGGAGTCGAACCGGGGCGCGGTGAAGATGACATCGTAGGCCTGCCATTCGCCGGGCTTGCGGCTGGCGTTCACCATCGGTGGGAACTGCTTGTAGATGGACCCGGCTTGACCGTCGAAATAAGTGGGGTTCTCGAAGGAGTCGAGCACCTGAAGCTCATAGCGGCCCATGAAGTAGACGCCGCTGTTGCCCCGGCCTTGGCCCTTGCCTTCGATTTTGGCGGGCGTGGCCCATTCGATGTGAAGCTGGCAGTCTCCGAACGCCTCCTTGGTGCTGATGCCTCCCTTGGCGGCGGTGGCCACACCGTCGGCGACGATCCACTTGTCGCCGTTTTTCCAGGCGGACAGGTCCTTGCCGTCGAACAGCACGATGGCGTCGGAAGGCGCGCCGCCATTGGTTCCGGGGGTGATCACCTTGGGTTCGGGCCAGTTGATGCCGCTCTTGTATTCCTGGGCGTTGGCCAGGGAGGCGAAAAGGATCAGGGCTGCCGGGAGCATTCCGCTTGAGCGCATCGGAGGGGTTCTCTGGGAGGGTATGGACGAAAAGTTGATTCTACCGTCCCCCGCCCCACGCTCCAGTCCCATGCGATTACCATGAATCGGGGGGTGGCGATGGGATTTGTCAGCCTGATGACGGCGCGTTATGCCGAGATGGTGTCCTTTTACCGTGACCGGATTGGTGGCCGGGTCGAGCGGGAATGGGAAAGGCCCGGCGCCCGGGGAATGCTGCTCAACCTGGGAGGCTTGCGGGTGGAATTGATCGACTCCACCCGGGAACGCCGGCAACCCGTCTTGGAAACAACGAAACAAGGGATCCATCTGGTGATCGAGGTGACCGACCTTTCGGTGCGTTCGGTCGCGCTGGGGTTGCCCGAACCGGCGCCGACATCATGGGGCGCGAGGCTGCTCACCCTCACGGATCCCGATGGCCTGCCGGTGAGCCTGCTGGAATGGACGGCGCCGCCACCGGGCGCTCCCAATCAGTCGTGATGCCCGGGCGCGGGAATCTCCTCGCCCCAGCGGCGCATGCCGGGAACGCTGATGTCAAACAGGTCGAGGATGCGGCCGACGGTCTGGGTGATCATGTCGTCGATGCTCGCGGGCACGGTGTAAAACGCCGGCACCGGGGGGAAGACGATGGCTCCCGCCTCGGTCGCGGCGGTCATGTTGCGCAGGTGGACCAGGCTGAGCGGGGTCTCGCGGGCCACCAAAACCAGCCTGCGGCGCTCCTTCAAGGTGACATCGGCGGCGCGCGAGATGAGGGAGTCGCCCAGGCCCGTGGCCACCTCGGCGAGGGTCTTCATCGAGCATGGGATGATCACCATGCCGATGGTGCGGAACGATCCGCTGGCCAGGGGCGCCGCGACATTGGCGATCGGATGGCACACATCGGCCAGCTTGCGGAGCCGCTCCGAGGTGATTTCGGTCTCCTGCGCCCGGGTGATGTCGGCGGCGCGGGAGACCACAAGGTGGCTCTCGACATC
>CAWUNZ010000368.1:0-3432 GCA_963923445.1 uncultured bacterium | reverse complement strand
TGGTTGCGATCGAGGCCGGGCTTCTGCCTCGGCAGCAGGTCGGGCCTGGGGGCGACGCTCTCGGGAACACGGCTCACAGCAGGGGCACCTCCCCGGAACGGGGACCCCAGGAGCAAACGGGAGCGTCTCCCCTCAACTCGCGCAACACCAGCCTGGTGAAGCTGTTGACCGAACAATACTGGGAGAGGAAACGCTCAAGCACAGTCGCGAACGCGAAGGTGCCGATGCCGTTGAACTTCTCAGGATCGAGGACCAAGGTGACCTCGGTGCCGCGGACGGGCGACCCGGCGAAAGGCCCGCCCAGCCGGACGGTGACCGTGCGCGTGGAGAGGCCCTCGATTCCCTCGCAAACCATGCGATTGGCGAGCGATCCCTCGGCGCCGCCGGCCTGCCTGGTGGGGTCGTAGAGCGAGATGACCTCCCTGAGGACCTCGGCGCCACGCTGCGGATCCGTCATGGAGGACAAGTTCAGGTTGAGATGGGATACAAGCCGCCAGTAGGCGTCGCGGCGGAGCGCCCTGCGCAAAGGCAGCGACGGGGGACGAAGGACGCTAATTCTTGAAACGGGGGCGGAAGCCTCCAGGTCGAACCGAATCCGTTCGCCCAACTTGCGCAACTGCTCGGGCAATTGCCTGTTGGTGCAGAGGGTCTTGACCACGAGAACCTTGTCATCGGAGACCGCGGCGCGGAAGTCGAGATCGACCAGGCGAAGGTGCACATCGGTGCCGGAGTCGTCGATCTTGGGCGAGTTCTTGCGGACGATGTGCCAGAGCGCCTTCCGGTCGGGTTCGCCGACGCCCTTGCGGAATGAATAGAAGGGGTGATAAGCCTCACCCGCCCCTGCCCTGGACTCGGTTCCATCGACCGATTCCACGGACCAGACCTCCATGCCCTCGGGATGGGCGACATCCGGAACCACGAGGTATTCGGACTTGGTTCTCTCGACGGCCACGGGTTCCGCGGTCTTGGGAAACAGGTTGACCACCGGAGTGCAACCCAGGCGGAAGGTGGAGGCGTCGATACCCTGCTCCAGCAGCGTGCCGGTCCGGTTGAGGTAGACGAACACATCGGCGGAACGGTCCGAGTTGGCGAAGAGTTCCTTGAGCCTTGTCAGACGGAAAAAGTGAAACTTGGAGGGGCAGGCGAAGAATTCGGTGAGAAGCCTGAGCCCCTGGGGCGAGGTTGGCGGGAAGGGAAAAAGCGCCTCATCCGGATCCAGGCCGGCGGGTTCGAGGGGCATGGCGCCGGGAACGAACGAGGGCGGGGCCTTGCCCGATCCTGCGGGAACCACCGCGACGGCCCGGGCGTCGTTCAGGAGCGCCTGGTAAAGCATGGGCGCCAGTTGGCTATCGGAATTGATGAAGATCCGCAGCGAGTCGGCGGGGATGGCGGAGAGCCTGAGGGCGCCGGCCGCCTCGATCCGGAACCTGATGACGGCGGCGGTGCCCCTTGGTGCCTGAATATTCTGGGCGAAGGGAGGCACCAGGCACTGCGCCTCGGTGATTTTCAGGGGAAGAAGGTCGACATGAAAGCAGGTCTGGAACCGACAGGCCATACCCCCGACGGGCTGGGTGCGAAGCATGGTTCCGCGCTGAAGCCTGAAAACGCCGCCCTGGGTGGCGCGGGCATGGTCGTGGTCAAGCTGGAGAATGGCGACAGAGGGCACGGGGGCGATGAAGTGGGGATAAAGCTGGTGCAGTATCCCGTCCGTCAACTCGGGAAACTCGTCATCGAGTCGGTGCTGGATTCTGGCACCGATGAGCGCGAAGCCCTCGAGCATCCTCTCGACATGGGGATCGGAGGACGCGTTGGCCTCGAGCAGCAGCCTTCCCGCGGTGGAGGGATACCGCGTGGCGAATTCCCGGGTCATCTGGCGGAGGAAAGCCAGTTCCCTTTCATAAAAGGGATAAAGCTCCCGGCTCATACGCCCTTGGCCTCTTCCACCTTGGTTTGGCCGGTCACCATCTCGAGCAGTGTTTCAAAGACCACCTCGGGAGCGGGATCGAGCCTCACACGGGCCTCGATGCGGTAGTTGAGGCTGCTGTGGCGGGTCGCCTTGTCGTCGGCCATGAGGCGGGCGCGAACGGAACCCAGGCGAGGCTCGTGGCGGGAGATCACCTTCTCAAGGATGCGGGCGATTTTCTGCCGGTCCTCGGCGGAACTGGCGTAAAAGCTCACCACCTCGGGCATGCCGAAGCGGAAGACAGATTCGGCCAGGAGCGGATAATTGTCGATTTCGCGATCGAGGTTCTGGCGGGTATTGAGAAGGTCCTCGACATCGCGGCGAACCGAGGCGATGAGCTTGGCAAGGGGAAAACCCGGGGCCGCCTTGGTGCCGAGGGAATCGGGGCTGATCAGCCGGTCGAGAATCGAGGGCATCAACCCGATCTTGCGCAGGTCGTTCGTTTCCATCAGTGGTCCAGCCGCCCGGAAACAGTTTTCATGGAGGCGCGGGAGAGATGGTCGCCGCCCCGGTCCTGATTCATGCCGTGATGGTCAACTCCCTGATATCGGTCAAATTGACCTCGTCATCGCCGGCCAGGAACACCTTGGGGCCGTACCCGCGCAACAGGGCCGCGGCTTCCTGGACGACGGGCATCCAGTCGCGTTCCCGGCCCAGTTTCACGGTTTCCAAACCGTGGGAGTGCGATCCAAGGTAAAGCGCGGGAAGGAAGACGGGTCCGGTGGCGCCATCCACCATGGCTAGATTGGCGGGCATCCAGAGCAGGTCGCGCGGCGACTTCACCGGGTTGGTCGCCATGGAGGCGATCTGATCCAAAGGGATCCAGTAATAGTTGCCTTGGGCGAAAACCTCGAGAACACCGGCGAAAAGGTCATCGGCGTCGCGGATCAGCTCGAATGGCTTGCCATTGATGGACCCCTTGAGCACCGGGTCGGTGGAATTGGCTTCCTCAAGCTTGGACCGGAAGGAGTCGTGATCACCTCGGGAGAGGGCCTCGAAAGCCTCGAGGCGGGAGACCGTGGAAGGACCCGGATCCATGAAGAAGCGGGGCTTGCCCCCCTCAAGCACCTTCCGCCTTGCCTCTTCCGACTTAAGACAATTGCGATAATTGCCAGCGGCGAGATGCAGATCGGGGTCATCAAGCGTGAGCGAATCGACCTGCCGTGAGGCGCGCTCAAGCTCGCCTGCAAATCCCAGAAGCTCGAACAGGAAAAGGCGGGAGGGTTGGTCGGTCGGCTTGGACCGGACCACGGCCAACTGGGCCTCGATGGCCTCCGCAAGCCGTCCCTTGTGAAACAGTTCCGCGGCATCGGGCATAGCTGGTCTCCGGCACGATGGTCGGAAGAGAAAATGGGGCGGACCGATGACAGCGCGAGGCTATCCGAGCGGTCCGCCCACGGGTTTGGAAAAAGTCAGACGGTGGCGGTGTTGTTGCCGAGGTTGTACTGGCCGATGGCGGGAGCGCCGAG
>CAWUNZ010000367.1:0-3449 GCA_963923445.1 uncultured bacterium | reverse complement strand
GGTCCCGTGCCCCGCCTGGTTCTCCAGGCGGGGCACTCCTTTTGATGCAGGCCTTATTCCATGGACTGATTGAAAAAGCGCTGTTGTGGTTCTGATGTGTCTAAAGACTTCATGTCATTTTACATGGGGATTCAGGGCGCAATTTCGTTAAAGGATTCTGATCAGGGCACCTGATTAATGCCCCGCACTTCGTTCAGGACTCTTAAGAAAAGTGTGAATCGGGTGATTAATTCGAGTCCATTGAATCTATTGGTGGAGTTATAAATTCTGTTGAAATCGCTTTAGCCCATGGCTTGCAGGGTTCGGTGAATCCGGCCCACCGAAAACGGTCTCACCAACGCTTTCACATCCGGGTCAGCGCGGTATTCCCTTTCAAGATGGCTTTGCTTCGTGTCCAGAAGAATCACAATCTTCAAACGCTGCTCGGCCCTTTTGGCCGCGGATCGTAACTCATCCACCTTGTCTAACACCCCGACCCCCAGATGGCCCACATCAAAAATGGCCGCATCGAACGGGGTTGAGGCGTAGCGTTCCAAGGCTCGCATCGGGTCGGCCGCGATGAAAACCCGGTAGCCGTATTCCTTGAACCGTTCCCTGATGACATCTTGAAGCTCGACTTGATCCTCAACGACAAAGACCGTTGTTCCTGTGGCCGCGCTGGTGGCGGGCGCCATCATGGCTCTTCGGATTTGACGGACCTCGTCCAAAAGGGCGATCGGCGACGGGCAACGGGTATCGACCGCCCTGCTTTCCATGGATTGGATCAGCCTGACAAGCCGGGGATGGCCGGGTAGGAGGTCAGGCCCTAGCGGAATCATGGAATCCAGTTTGTCGGCGGGAGGAGCGCCTGTTCCCCCCAAAGGGTCTATTCCTGTCAACGCTTGATGAATGGCGCAGCCCAGAAAGAAGATGTCATTTCGGGTGTCCGCTTGCTGGGTTTTTGATGATTCCGCCAAAGCCATGTAAAGCCTTCGCCTGTCGGTGGTTTCCGAGGTTGTGGTGATTGGGAAGCAGGCAGGCCAGCCCCAATGGTCAAGTTTGATGCAATCGGAGGACTGCACCAGGATGGTGTCGAGTCCCAAGTCCTGATGGGTGCCTTTTCGGCCCAGTGCCGCGACCAGGGCACCGGCGGCTTGTTCCAGAAAAATCAGGGCATCGGCGGGATCGAGCTTGCCATGGCTTTCCAAGTGTTGCCTGAGAGTGACCTCCGGCGGAATCGCCGTGACAAGGTAATGCTGCCCCTCGTGCGGTTCGTAACCCAGTTTCAGGATGGAAACCGTGTTGGGGTGGTCCCAACCAACCAAGGGTTCGATGGCGGAACGAAGCGATTCCACTTGTCGAATGTCTGCCGTATGTCTTCGACGGAACGCGATGATCCGGGCATCCGCGCCGGTTTGGGTGTCCTTGGCCTTGTAAATGCGCGCGAGCGGGGTTGATCCGGCGCGATCTTCCAGCACATGGTTTCCAAAGCGATAGCCTTGGGTCTCACCCGACAAAAGGCGGGTTGCCTGCCAAGGAGTGATGGTTCCACTCTTGACGAGGTTGTTGATGGCCTTGCCGGTACTGTCCGGGTGCCGGGCAAACGCGGCCTGAACAATATCCTGCTTGGCTAATTGGTGTTTGGCGATCGTGTGGGCAATGGATTGGGCCGTGACGGTGGACATGAGCAGAACCCTGATGAAGGCGACGACTGAAGTCTATAGCTCTCTAGCTTTTTTATCAAATGGGTGCAAACTCGCTCGAGGTTTCATTTCTGACCTTGATCGGCATCGAGGTATGTGACTATGGGCGATCTGTTCTTGGATTCCGTTCGCTGGAGTAGGGATCGATGTCACGATCAGCCGCAGGATCGATGAATCGGATGCGAATCCGAGGTCTGGCCGAGGCTGTCCTTGCCGTAGGACTACTCGGTAGTTCAGGTTGCGCCACATTCTGGGATGATGTCACGAGCCGCGAATTCAAGTTCAACGAAATGTTTCAACCCGCCGCCCCACCCCTTCAGGTGTTGGAAACCTCCCAAGACGGCGACAAACGGGCCAAGGCGTTGGCCCGGCTGAAGGAACCAATGCGGCACGGTGGCACCCAAGCCGAACAGGACACTGTTGTGAAAGTGTTGGTGGATTCAGCGACAAGCGAAAGGCAGGCTTTATGTCGCATTCGGGCATTGGAATCGTTGCGTAGTTTCCATGATCCGCGCGCGGTGGAAGGAATCAAGGAAGCCTATTATCGCGCTGGTTCATTCAACCCTGACATGGCATCCGTGGTCAGGATTCAGGCTCTTGAAGCCTTGGGATTTGGTGGAAGGCCTGAGGGGTTGGAACTTTTGCTGAAGGTGGCCCTGGAACCTGTCGCCGTGGGTGCCGAACAAGACAGGCAAATGAAGGTCGATGAACGGATGGCCGCCGTCAGGGGGCTGGCCAGTTACCCTGAGGCCCGAGTGGCCTCGGCGCTTGTGGAAATCCTTCGAAAAGAAAAGGATATCGCGCTTCTGGACAAAACACGGCATTCGCTGGAGAAGATCACCGGGCATCGTGGCCCCAAGGATGCCGGGGAGTGGACCGATTATCTGGCCAAGCATCCAACATTAGGCACCCGCCACTGGCTCGACCAGGTGATGTTCTGGCAGAAGTGACCTACTGTTTTTCCTCGGGTGGTTTAGCCTTCTCGGCATTTTCCTTCGGTGCCGCCTTCTCCTCCATGGGTGGTGCCTCCACGGGTATTGATCTTGAAGGCAGCACAAATTCCTCGCCACCCACGGCTTCAATTCGGCACCCGATCTTGCGGAGCAATTGGCGAACCTGGCCGCTGATATCCATTCCAGCCATGTCTTCGGCTTGAATCTCCTTGTCGTAAGGCACTTCCATGCCAACGCTCTGGAAAGCCTTGGGGCTCACAGACAAGGTTCGCCCGAATTTTTCACGCAGTTCCGCCAACAATTTGCGCAGTGTGCGGCTCTTGATTTCAAGCTTTCGGTCGTCCGGGTTATGACGGAAAGCGGTCTTCATGTCTCGGTCCCTGAGGCAAACGAGGCTGCCATCGTTGGCTGCCAAGTAAAGCCTGTCATTTTGGTTGTTCAAAACCGGGACAACCCAAGCGGAGGTTTCAAGCAAACCCAAACGCAAGCCTGTTTGGCGATCGAGCAGCAGAAGACGATTGGCAAGGTCGGTCGCGTAAACCACACGAGGTCCGACCGCCAAGACTCGCGTGGCATCCGGAATGTATCCGATGGAACCGCGGCCATGTTGGATATTCCAAGTGGCTGAACCAGTCGCCCGGTCCAGGCGCCAAAGACCAACCCGTTCTCCGGTGGCAAAGACTTCCGATTCCGTCACCATCATCTGCCGATTGACCGGCCCTCCGACATTGGCTCTCCAGGCCTGTCCATTGGTTTCGATACCCCATGCGGTGATCGTTCCGATGTCATCAGCGACATAGGCAATGTTTTGGAA
>CAWUNZ010000366.1:0-3478 GCA_963923445.1 uncultured bacterium | reverse complement strand
CGCCATACCGAGGCGCGCTTCAGCCACTCGGGCAACCTGCCCGGGCTGCTTGAATCGCTCAACTGCTCGATCCTCGTCAGCACCTACCAGGCCGGGCAGCTTGTCGCCATCGGCAGCCATGCCGGCAAGATCCGCTTTTCCATCAACCAGTTCGAGCAGGCCATGGGCGTGGCGGTGGCGCCCAACCGGCTGGCCATCGGCAGCAAGCGCCAGGTCTGGATGCTGCTCAATGTGCCCGACCTGGCCGCGCGCGTGGGCGAACCCGGCGAGCACGACGCCTGCTTCCTGCCCCGCTCGTGCCGGCACACCGGCGAGGTGCACGGGCATGAGCTGGCCTTCGGCCCGCAGGGCCTCTGGCAGGTCACCACCCTGTTCAGTTGCCTGTCGCTGGTCAGCGAGGAGTTCAACTTCGTGCCCAAGTGGAAGCCTCCATTTATTTCCGCCCTGGCCGCGGAAGACCGCTGCCACCTCAACGGCATGGCCATGGACGACGGCGCGCCCCGTTTCGTCACCGTGATGGGTCGCACCGACACGCCCGGCGGCTGGCGGCCCGACAAGGCGACCACCGGCTGCGTGCTCGAGGTGCCTTCCGGCCGCATGGTGGCCGAGGGGTTCGCCATGCCGCATTCGCCAAGGCTGCACGCCGGCAACCTCTGGGTGCTCGACTCGGGGCGCGGGTCGCTCGCGGTTGTGGACATTCCCACGGGGCAATGGAAGGAAGTGGCGCGTTTCCCTGGCTACACGCGCGGGCTGGCGTTCGCGGGCCCCTATGCGCTGGTGGGGCTGAGCCGCATCCGCGAAACCTCCGTCTTCGGCGGCATTCCCATCGCCGAGCGCCGCGAGGAACTCAAGTGCGGCGTGGGCATTGTCGACCTGCGCACCGGCCGGCACGAGGCCCACCTCGAATTCGCCTCGGGGGTGGAGGAGGTGTTCGATGTGCGGGTTCTGCCCGGCATCCGCAACCCGTATATCGCCGGCCCCTCGCCATCGGAAGACGACAAGCCCGTCTGGGTGGTGCCGCCGTTGGCGTGACATTCGCGCGCGAACCGTTTCGTCAGGCCAGAAGCCGGGCGGCGTCAGCCGCCGGTTCCGCGCTCCGGCAACGCGGCACCCGCGCCACCAGCACGGTGCATGGGGCGTCGCGCAGCACTTCCTCGGTCACGCTCCCCAGCAGGTCCTGGCCAGCGTCGTGCCGTCCCTGCCGGCCCAGCACGATCAGGTCGATGTCGTGCGCCCCGGCGTAGGCGACCAACTCCGCGGCAGGTTCGCCCCGCAGCAGGGCATGCGTGACGGGAATCGACTCATCCACCGGACGAATCTGCTCCAACAAGTCGAGCCAATAGGCGGCATCGCGCCTGTCACCCGTCTGGGGCCGCCAGACATGGGAAATCACCAACTGCGCCCCATGCAAACGGGCCATGTTCAGGGCGTGGAAATACGCCTGGGTGCAGGCCGAAGAAAAATCGGTGGCCAACAAAATCTTGCGTATGCTCAGCATCGGGGCCCCTCCAGGCCGGACCACTGAGGTCGGGGAACGCGTCTTCCTGACGAATCCCGACAGGCACGCTACCACATGGAAAACACAATTCAATCAGGAGCGAACGCCCCTGGGGTGTTTTTCAGGTGAAGAATTATTGAAAAATGATTGAATTTGGCTGAAGGAGGAAGGCTTGGCGCCTTCCTCGCTTCAGCCGGCCAGATCATTCAACACTCAGGCCAACGGCCGCACCACCGACACGCTGCGGTAGTAATCCATCAGCACCTCGGGCGACAACACCCCACCGCCCAGGCCGCTTTTCTTCACGCCGCCGTACGGCACCCCGTGCGGGAACACATTGTGGGCGTTGATCCAACTGTTGCCCGCCACCATGGCCTCGGCCACGCGCGCGGCGCGGGCGCTGTCGCCCGTCCAGACGCTGTTGGCCAGGCCGTAATCGGTGTCGTTGGCCATCGCCACGGCCTGCTCCTCGCTGTCGAACTTGGCGATGTAGGCCACCGGGCCGAAGATCTCCTCGCGCGCGGCGACATTGTCGAGTGAACCCGTGAGCAGCGCGGGCTTCACATAGTTGCCCCCAAGGCCGTCCACGCTGGCCGCGCCGCCGCCAAACACGCACTTGGCCCCGGTGGATTGTCCTCGTTCCTGGTAGCCGAGCACGCGGGCCTTCTGCCTGGGGTTCACCACGGGCCCCATCTGGGTGTTCGGGTCGAGCGGGTGGCCGATGCGCACCTGGGCCAGCTTTTCCTTGCAGCGTTCCACAAACCTGTCGTGGATCTTCGAATGCACCAGCCAACGGGTCGCGTCGCAGCAGACCTGGCCCGTGTGGAAGGTGATGGCGCCCACCAGCTTGTCGGCCACGGCATCGACATCGACATCGTCGAACACCACCGCGGCGCCCTTGCCGCCCAATTCCAGCTTCACCGGCACCAGGTTGCGCCCGCACGCCTCGGCCACCAGGCGGCCCACCTCGGGTGACCCGGTGAACGACATCCGCTTGATGTTCGGGTTGGCCGACAGCGCCGCGCCGGCCACCTGGCCGCGCCCGGTCACCACATTGATCACGCCCGCGGGAACGCCCGCCTCCATGGCCAGGCGCGCCAGGTAAATGGCCGAAAGCGAGGTGTCCTCCGCCGGCTTGATCACCACCGTGTTGCCCGCCGCCAAGGCGGGAGAGATGCCCCAGCCAATGAGCAGGAACGGGAAGTTCCACGGGAAAATGAAGCCGCAGGCGCCCCATGGCTGCTTGCAGGTGTGGGCCTCATGGCCCGGCACATCAAGCTTGGTGCGCACCTGCACCCCTTCGGCCAGCTTCACGAAGTAGCGCATGGTGTCGACGAAGTTCTGCACATCGCCCTGGGCCTGGGCTTCAATCTTGCCGGCTTCCAGCGCCTCGATCTGGGCGATGATGTTCTTGCGCGCCTGCACCAGGTCGGCCAGGCGCGAAAGAATGGCGCCGCGGTCCTTCTGCGACAGCGCCGCCCAGTGCGGGAAGGCCTTGTTGGCGGCGTCCACCGCGCGGTCGACATCCGGCGCGGTCATGTCGTGAATGTCGGCGATCTTCTCGCCAGAACCCGGATCATGGGTGGCGATGAGCGCGGTTCCCGTGCCGGGAAAATCCTTGCCGCCCACGAACCCGGGAAACGGACTACCCTTCAAAAACGCGGTCACTTCGGGCAGCAGCTTGAACTTGGCCAGAACGCTCATGCGCGGATCCTCGCGGAAATGGGATGCGGGAGAGGGACCAACCACGCGGGTGAAGTCCCGTCAAGGCAGGCATGGTAACACACGATTTCCCGGCGCGCATGAGGTTGGGATTGAAGCCGGGCACAAAAAAATCCGGGCCCAAGGGGGCCCGGATGGTTGGGATGAGGGGCTTTGCGAACTACCCGGCTAGGATTCGAACCTAGACAAAGAGTGCCAAAAACTCTTGTGCTACCGTTACACTACCGGGTAACGCCCGAAGGCACGGCTATCCTAGGT
>CAWUNZ010000365.1:0-3485 GCA_963923445.1 uncultured bacterium | reverse complement strand
CGACCGGTATGCTCTTCATGTCGCCGGGAGCATCGGGCAAGCCCAGGGCCACCTCGCCCACGATGAGGTCATCCTCGACCAGTTCCGCCTCGATGTCATTTCCGCCGGGGGCAACGGCGGCGAGCCCTAAAGGGACATATTCGATCCGGAATTCGACCCTGGCAATGCCGATCACGGAACCGGGCATCACCAGCGAGGGTTGGAGAATCTGGTGGCCATCGACGAATGTTCCGTTGCTGCTGCCCAAGTCCGCGATCACCCAGTGACTGCCGTTGAACACCAAACTGCAATGCGACCTGCTGATCGAGGGGTCCGGCACCCTGATGGTGGCCGCGGGTGACCTGCCCAAGATGATCTTCTGGGAACGCAGCGGTATACGGAAACCGACAGGCCCGCCCTGAATCATCACGAGCGTGCCGAGGTCAGCGGGGCGGGAGTGAGGAGGAGGAGGCGGGGGAGGCATGTGTGTCCTCGCTTCGCGGCCTTCACGAGATCGACCCGGACCGCTTGAACGGCCCGGGTCGGGAAATGTCAACGGAGCAGGGCGTCATTTTCCCTGTCGGTCGATCAGGTTCGTGCCAGTCGAGCGGACGGTGCGCCTCTGCGACTCAAGCTCGATCTGGGAGGCGACATCCATGCTGTTGCGCATGAAGGCTGCCACCCTGTTCTGGTAGACCCGGTCGCTGCCGGCGTTCTTTTTCGAAGCCGGAACTTCAACTTGCGCCATCACTTGGGCGGCGTTGCCCGCGCCACCGCGAATGCCCGCCGCCGCGGGGATGTATGGTTCGGTCATGCGGCGCAGCGAATGGAAAGCGTCGTCGCGGCGATCCGCGTTGGCAGCGACCTCCTCACGGGGACGGGGAGGAACCACGGCGGCCATTTCCGCGCGGCGACCATCGGCCAGTTCAACCCGCACGGCCTTGCCGGAGGCAACATCCAACTGCATCACTTCCTGCGTTTCCTTATCCGTGCCCTGATGACGGATCACCCGGACCTGGGCCTTGCCGCCAGTCGGCGATCCCCAAACGGTGCGAACACGGATTTCATAGGAGCCGGAGAAGGCCTCGGCTGCGACATAACGCTCCGTCGGTCCCTCACCAGGCATGTCACCCACGAAGGTTCCACCGTTGGGAGTCCGGCGGGTCAAGGTGGAGCAGACGCTGCCAGTGGGTTCCTTCACCTCCAGGTCGAGATCAGCATCTCCGATCCAGTTCAGGTGAACCACAAGGTCTCGACGACCCTGTTCAGACGCGCCGGCGAGAAGGCGCTTGCGGTCTTCAGGGCGATTCTGCTGACCAAGCCGATGGGCCATGGCTTCGAGGGAACGCTTGGCCAACCCTTGAAGCTCATTGTTGCGCTCGGGCCATTCCTGCTTGAGCAGACCGCCTGCGGCCCATGCCATGCCGTCGGCATCGCTGGCGATCTCCGCGAACCGCAATCCCTGTTCGAGGGCACGGCTGTTCGCAGGGTCCACCAGAGAAGCCTGGCGGCACAGGGCCACGGCGCGGTCGAACCTCTTGAGGTTGGCCATGCCGCGGGAAGCCTTCAGATAGCCTTCGGAATCGCGAGGTTCGAGGTCGGCCAAGGCCAGTTCGGCGCGCTCGATCTCGGCGGGCGCCGCGCCGCTCTCGCGCAAGGCGACTGCCAGCGATTCATACACCCAAGGCTTCACCACGATCCCCTTGCGGAGGTTCGCCTTCAGGAACTCCGTGGCATGGTCCCACATCTGGTTCATGGCCAGGAAGTCGGCGACAGCAACAATGAGTCCGGGATCATCCACACCTCGGGCAAGCGCATCCTGCCAGACCTTGCGGGGATCCATGTCCTTTTTCATTTCGCCGGGCTTGTTGCCCGCGGCCAGCGCTCCAGGCCGCTTCACGGGTAGGGCACCCATGCCACCCGGGGCGGCGCCACCCACGGGAGCCACGAAGTTGCTGTAAAGCTCCGTGTGGATATAGGAAGTGCCCTTGATCACCAAGGCGTTGGCTGGCTGGAAGTAACCGATCTGGTTGCGTTCCTGCTGGTCGCCGGCGTTAGGGTCGGTTTGCTGCAAGGGGTCGGCAGCCTGCTGGCCGGGAAGCACAATCGGTGCCGCCCAGTCGGACTTGCGACCGACCAACTCGCGGATGGTGGTGACGAGCACATCGGCATAGTTGCCCCCTTGGAGGCCGAATTGGCCACCAACGTTGCCAAACTGGCCGAGGGCCGATGTTCCGCCATTCTGGCCAAACTGGCCGACCTGACCCTGCATACCGGCGTTGCCGACCGCGCCAAGGCCAAGCTGGCCGCCGATCTGGTTCTGACCAAGTGCGCCACCGATAGCACCGGCTTGGCCGGCACCGCCAATCACGCCGAGCATCGCCGCGCCAGCGGCACCCACCTGGCCAAGGCCGTTCAAGGCGCCGATGCCGTTGAACGAGTTCTGCGCCGCCTGGCCGGCAAAGCCATAGCTGCCACCAAAGCCAAACAGGGTGGATTGCTGAACCACGGAGCTTTGGGCGAAGGAATTCGGCGCTCCATAGACGATGTCCGCAACTGGATAGGCGCGCGCCACCTTGTCGAGCACCTGGAACTGGCTCGTGGTGATCTCAATATTGTCGCGACGAATCACATAGGTCGCCGCGCCCTCGGGGGAGTTGTTTTTAATACGGGCAATCAGCTTGCGCACGATGGTGCCCAAGGTGGCGCGCATCCGTGGAATCGGGTCGCCAATTTCAGAATCGCGCACCTTCTCGATACCGGCGGCGCGGAAGGCAGCCTCGTTGAACTCGAAGCTAATCCCGTGCTCCTTGGCCAACCGGTCGAGTTCCTCACTGACCTTGGCAGTCGCCACATCAAGCCCCGGATAATCCACCACGCGGCTCATCGTGTCGCGCAGCTTCATGGTGGCCTCGGGGGTGTTCGATCCGAAGCCTTGGGTGTCGTACTTGTCGATGCGCTTCTTGGACAAGTCAGCCCAGTCCTTGTAACGGCCCTTGATCACCGGGCTGGTGGTATCCGGGAAGGTGATGGGAGGTTCGTCGGGGAAAGGCACATGGCTGCGCTCGACCTCGTAGAGAACGGCCAACCACTTATCCTCGCGAACGCGCACCATATCCTGAAGGTTTCTCAAATAATAACCCCGTTGGGCTATCGTGTAGGAGGCCGTGACCGCGGGGGGCACCTCGAGGCCCTGGTTCACCAGGTCCTCGCGGATTTTTTGAGCCTGCTGCTGGGCGAGTTCCTCGCGGGCCTGATTCATGAGCGCGTGGAACTGGCGCAGGCGCTCCTTCACGCGGTCCTGCTGGGCCGCCAGGCTGCGTTCCTCCTTGCGTCTTTCCTCCAAGGCGATCTGGGCGATCTGCCGTTCTCGCTCCTCGCGCTCGGCGGTCTGCCCGCGCTTGTCGAGTTCCCGCAACCTCGATTCAATCTGGTTGCTGAGCTGACGGCGCTTGTCCTCACGAACATTGGCATCATTCAGGAGCGCGTTGAGCTGCTGTTTCAGG
>CAWUNZ010000364.1:0-3486 GCA_963923445.1 uncultured bacterium | reverse complement strand
TTTTTTCCAGCGACAATTCGCCAAGGCTGCAGAGCATCTGCGCTTCCCCGTCGATATCGCCGATCGATCTCGAAAGGGTCAAGTCCTGATGGTACTCACGCGACGCCTCGTCGAGATCGTCCTGCACATAGCTGCAGCGACCCAGGGCGCCATGACTGATGGCCTGACCGCGGATGTCCTGGTGTTTCTCCTTGATGGATAGACTTTTGAGAATGAAAGCCCGGGCGTCGTCCACATGGCCGGTTTGCAGCAGCAGGTGGCCCAGTGCGTTGCAGACCCAAGAAACCCCGAGTTCCTCGTCGCAATCTTTGAAACCCTTCAAGGAAGAGTGAAGGAGTCGTTCCGCCGCCAGCGCGTTGCCGCCATCCATTTCCAGCAAACCCGCGACAAATCCCCAATCGGCCCGCGCGAAAAGGTTGGCGCAATCCTCGACCAGCGGCTTCACCGTGGCAATCATGTCCCGCGCGGCGGATGGGGCAAGGCGCCGATCAGCGAAAGCGACATAGGCCGCCGAGGCGATTTTTTCATCTACTGAAAGCCTGCCAGAATCGGAAAGCAGGGGTAGCAGGAGTTCCCGAATCGAACTCAACGAACCGAGGAAGGCCATGGAGCGGGCCAAGGCGATGGTTTCCGCAGGGGAAGGTTGATGGATCGCCTCGAGTATGGCCTTGGCCTGAGACGCCTTGCCTGAACGCAAAAGCTCAAGGGCCTGTTCCAAAACGGTCATGCTTGTCTCCCATGGCGATGCGGGTGGATCATAACATCGACCAATCGAGCTTTCCCACCAAGTCCGCGGGGCGAATCGGTTCTGGTTGAGCCACAAGGCCCGCGCTGGCGGCAAGTTGGCCGATGAGGATTTCAGGGCGCATGCCCGAGGCGCGGATCGTCGACAATCTCACGGCCCCATCACGCTTCGCCAACCTGCGGCCAAGGTGGTCGGTCATGAGCGGAACATGCGCGTACCTTGGTGAGGGTAATCTCAAGGCATCCTGAAGTGCCCGGTGAATGGGAGTGGCGGCGAGGAGATCGGCTCCGCGAACGACTTCACCCACCCGTTGAAACGCGTCATCCACCACCACCGCCAGATGGTAGGCGGGGCCACCCGGTTGGCCAGGGCGATCGGCCCGCCAAATAATCGGGTCGCCGGGGTGGGAAATGGCAGAGGTGGGTTGCCTGACAAGCTCTTGATGTTCCGGCATGACATTCGGCATGCGAAACCGCCAGCAGAACGGTTTGTCCAACCTTTTCGCATCGGTGTGGGTTCGGCCAGAACAAGTACCCGGATAGGAAACGAGTGAATCAAGGGCATGGGGCGCGCTCGCGGAACGAGCGATATCGGCCCGCGAACAAGTGCAAGGGTAGGCCATGCCCTTGGATTGAAGCAGTTCAAGCGCGGCAAGATGGGCCTCGAACCTGGAGGTTTGAATCAACGGGTCGCCATCGTGGTCGAGGCCCAGCCAGGCCAGGTCTTCCATGATTCCGGGAATGAAATCGGGGCGACACCGGGTGGTGTCGATATCCTCGATGCGCAGCCAAAGGTTTGCGCCTCGCTGTCTGGCGGAAACCCAGGCGAGCAGGAATGTGCGCGCATGTCCGGGATGCAGCCCGCCGGTGGGCGAGGGGGCCAACCGGCCGGCGGGTTGGTTCATGGAACGGGCTTTTCCCCAGGCAGGCTGCCAGTTCGAGCCAAGTGAAGAATAGCCTTCATCGCTGGCTTTTCGGTCTGAAAAGACTGAAGAAGGGCAAACATGTGGTCCGCCCCGGGCAACTCCAAATCGAGTGCCTTATTCCCTTTTTCCGCCAGGCATCGGCAAAAGGTTTGGGAAGGCTCCCTGCCGCAGTATTTCAGGTCTTTTTCCCCAAAAATAACGAGGAAAGGGGGTAAGCCGGGTTTAGCCAATCGGGAGGGGGAGGCGGTGTCGCCCGTCGCGGCGCCGAACACCCCGGGCAGGAATCCCCGAGGGATATCGTAAACGCCCGAAATGGGAGCCACGGCGCGGATTTTTGCGGGATCGACGCCGCACTGCTTCTGCAATTCGCCCGAGCAGGCGATCAGGGAAACGAGGTGCCCGCCCGCGGAATGACCGCACAGAGTGATGGCGGCTGGGTCACCGCCCATTGAGGCGATGTTGTTTTGGGTCCAAGCCAGGGCGCGACCGACATCGAGTGAATGTTCCGGATGGCGCACGGCGGGCGACAGGCGGTAGTTGGTGACCACGACACCCACCCCTTGTGAAGCGAATGACTTGCCCAGCGATGAGTAAACACCAAGAAAATTCTTGTCACCGTGCATCCAGGCGCCACCGTGAACAAAAAAGAGCACGGGGAAACCGCGGGCCTTGGCGGGAAGGTAGAGGTCGAGCTTGTTCTTGGTGGGGTGTTTTTCGTCACCCTTCCAGTATGGGATGTCGCGGCGAACTTGGATTTCGGCTTCGGCGGAAGGTACCAGAAGAAGGGTAGCCAGCTGGAATATCATGCCAATCCCCTTTCTTTCGTTAAATCAGTTTAGCCGCTTTGCAACCGGACTTGATCCTGTGCCAAACTTGGGTGTAGTGCGCGGATGGAGGATTGCCGTGCTGAGATTTATAAGGATCGTCCTATTGGCGGCTGGCCTTATCGGTTGCGCCTCTGTGGAGCATGACCGGGTGCGAGAATACCGCGCCGACGCCGCCCAGCTTGTCAGCCGAAACGACTACAAGGGTGCCATTGAGACTTATGAGGCGGCCATGAAGCTGTCTCCGCGTGATCCTGAGCTTTATTTCCAAACGGGTCGTTGTCAGGAAAAGCTTGGCAACCATGCCCGCGCCGAGGCTGCCTACAAGGCCACCCTTGAGATCGACCCAAACCATATTCCAGCGCGACATGCACTTGTCGGACTGTTGGTCACAGACCAAAGGCGCGCCGAGGCGCATCAAACGGTTTCGGCTTGGCTGGCCAGCCATCCCACAAGTTCCGAGGCCCTGGCCGAGGATGGGTATCTGGCATTGGTGGACGGTGACTTGCCCAAGGCCCAGGCGCGGTTTCAGGAATCGTTGGCAAGCAATCCGCGCGAAGTGCTGGCGCTCTCCAGCTTGGGCCAGGTGTATGAAAGGCTTAGCCGTCCCGATCGAGCCCTTTCCCTATATGAAAGAGCTTTGGCGGCGCGACCAGACCAGCCAGAACTGAAGGCTGCGGTTGAGAGGTTGAAATCCCAAGGTGTTTCACAACCGAGGCCGGATTGATGGAACGACTTTATCACCTGATCAGGCAGCCGATTGAGTTGAAGGCCGGCCGTGAATTTTCGCCCGAAAGCCTGAAAGTTGAAGGCTTTGTGCATCTGTGCTTGGAAGGCCAGATCGGTTGGGTTGCCAACACTTTTATGGGCGATGCCGGCGTGCTTTGGCTGATGGAACTTGATCCGGAACTTTTAGGGGCCAAGGTGAGATTTGAGGATGTCGGGGCCGATGGCCGGTTTCCTCACCTTGCTGTCTCTTATACACATCTGAC
>CAWUNZ010000363.1:0-3494 GCA_963923445.1 uncultured bacterium | reverse complement strand
GAAGCCATCGGAAATTCCACTGAAAATCTCCCCATTCTCAAGCGCATGTACTCCGAATGGCCTTTCTTCCACGCGTTGATTGACAACGCGCAGATGATCTTGGCCAAGGCGGACATGAACATCGCTCGCCTGTATGCGGAACTGGTCCCCGACTCCGAGTTGTCCCGAAGGATCTTCAGCGCCATCGAGGCGGAGTACCATCGGACCGTTTCCGGACTTTGCACCATCACTGGTCAATCGGCACTGCTCGACAACATGCCTATCCTGCGTGACTCAATCGGCCGCAGGAATCCCTATGTCGATCCCTTGAGCTTGATTCAACTCGTGCTGCTGAGGAGGATTCGCGAGGATGGCGGAGACAAGGTCGCTTTGCTCGAGGCGGTGCTGGAAAGCATCAACGGGATCGCTTCCGGATTGAAGAACACCGGGTGATGGTCAGGTGAACAATTGGCGGATCACTCTTCCACCTTCCACCAGGGAAACTTCGCGGCCAAGATAATCCGTGATCCGTGATTCCGGGTCCACACCCATGGCATGGTACAGGGTGGCGGCAAAATCCTCCGGTGAAAGAGGAAGGGAAAGCGCATGGGCCGCATCACGGTCGGATTGCCCTAAAACCGCCCCGCGCGCCGCACCGCCACCTGCCACTAAAGCCGGAAACAGAAAACTCCAATGATCCCTGCCCCAGGCGGCATTGGCCTTGGGAGTACGGCCCATTTCGCCCAAGGCCGTCACCATTGTTCTGCCAAGCATTCCCCTGGAATCCAAATCCTCGATCAACGCTGAAAGCGCCTGGTCCAGCGTCGGGAGAAGATGTTGGTGAACATCCTTGGAATGGACATGGGAATCCCAGGAATACCCGTCCACGCAGTCGTAATGGACCGTCACGAACTTGGCCCCTGCCTCCACCAATCGCCGGGCCGCCAGACACGACTGCCCCAGCAAGTGCCTGCCATAACGGTCGCGGATCTTGTCGCTTTCCCGCCGAATGTCGAACGCGGCGCGTATTCCGCTGGAGGTCATCAACCCCAGAGCCTTCTCCCTAAACCGTGAAAGGTCACCGGCCGGTCGCTCGTCAAACGATTTCCTGGCGGCGTCGATCTTCTCCAACACCGACACCCGGCCTGAAAGCCTATCCCCCGCGAGGCCCTCGGGGGAGGCCATGCCGTCAAGCTGGAATGTCAGCTCCGAATCGACGCAATTCCTCCAGTAGGGATTATCCTTCACATCTTTTTTATCCACAATAGTGGTGACCGGATTGTGGGTTTTCCCCAACCATCCGGCATACTCGCCTGGCCTCCGGTATTGGCCGGCCTCCTGAAGCCGGCCAAGGCTGTTCGGAATCACAAAATAACGGCTGGCGCGGCGCGAGGATCCCGTTTTTCTCGATTCGGCATGATCAATGCCTGAGCCAATGGAAGGCCAATCCCGTGGCGTCGGATTGAAACCACCCCCGATGGGCACATGCCAACGCTTGCCAGTCTGAAGGTAATGACCTCCGCCGGAATGGTCATTGAAGGAATGGCCCAGGGTTCGCAGCACGGAGTAACGATCTGAAATATTGGCCAGCCTCGGCAAATGCTCGCAGACAAGAAGCCCCGGAGTCCTGGATGGTATGGGTCGAAATGGTCCACGGATCTTGTCGGGTGCATTGGGTTTCATGTCGAAGGTTTCGAGCTGGCTGGGTCCCCCGAACAGAAAAACAAAGATCACCGCATCAGCCGTGCCGGCAGCAGCTTCGGAAGCCGTCAATTGCATCGCCTTAGGTAGGCTCAATCCCAGCAAACCGCTTCCGGCGGACAATATCCGGCGACGATCAACGGAAGCCAAATGAAGCATGGGATTCCCCTGGAAAACCGGCAATCGAGATTAATGAGAATTCCACAACGACGCAACTGTTGTCATGGTTGGGCATTCTGTCTTGAGCTAATACAGGTGCCCCCGCCAACCCCACCAAGGGAACAGGATTCCTGTTATAATCCGTTGGTAAAGTCCTGCGGGCTTGGCGGCTGATTTCAGGTAACTGCGCATATGACCACCCCGGGGCCTATTTCTTACCCCAGCGCCAATGCTGTGCGTGAAAAAATCCATGACCGCCAAAGGGTGAGATCCCTTTGGCCAGGCTTGGCCTCATTCGTCTTCCCATTGCTCGCATGGTCGGGTCTGGTGGTCGCGGTGATCTTCGCGCCATGGTGGGCCAAGATTCCCTTGGGATTCCTGAACGGCATCGCCATCGGAGTCATGTTTATCGTCGGACACGACGCCTGTCATGGCGCCCTGTTCCCCAGGCGCTGGATGAATCGTTTTGCGGGCCGCGTTTCCCTTTTGCCCTCATTGCACCCTTACACGGCATGGACCCACAACCACAACGGACTGCATCATGGATTCACCAACATCAAGGAAAAAGACCCGGGGTTTCCCCCGTTAAGCCTGGCTGAATACCAGCGTCTCCCCGCCTGGAACCGATTTCTTCACCGGCAATACCGCACTTGGTATGGGCTGGGCCTCTTATATTTCTGCGAAATGTGGATCAAATGGGAAATGCTTCCCAGCAGGGAAAGGGCACCGCGGAAAACTTTGAAATATAATTTGGATCGCCTATTAGTTGTTTTATTCATGGCATGCTGGATCGGCGCGCTCGCTTGGGGCGCGGCAATCACGAACGGCTCAATCCTGTTCAACATCGTGGCTGGATTCGCCCTGCCCCAATTGGTGTGGAATTGGCTGATCGGGTTCATCATCCTGCAACAGCACACCCACCCGAGAGTTCCTTGGTATTCCGAGGCGGACAGCCCAGAGCCGACTTTTTTCCAAGCCCAAGTCAAGGCGACACCCCACTTGGTGTTTCCCGCCCCCTTTCGCTTCCTGATGCGACATGTGATGGAACACACCGCCCACCACACCGACACCTCGATTCCTCTTTACAAACTGACAGAGGCCCAGGCTGAGCTTGAAAAGACCTATCGACGGGAAATGGTTCGGGTGATGTGGTCGCCGGGCATGTTCATGAAAACCCTCAGGACCTGCCGGCTTTACGATTACGCCAAGCATAGATGGCAGGACTACAACGGAACCTACCTCACAGCCCCGCTGGTGGAATCGGAGGAAGGAGAAAGATCCGCGGGTTGAGGCGTCCAGCCCTCACAAATGCCGCTGGCTTGCGCCCGGGAGAAATGCTTGCGGCACAAAGACACATAACGATCATTGCCCCCGATTTCGACCTGATCGCCTTCCTTTTCCACTCGTCCCCCCAAGCCAACCCGCACCACCATCGTTGCCTTGCGGCCGCAATGGCAGATGGTTTTCTGCTCCACCAGCGCATCGGCCCAAGCCAGCAGCGCCGCACTGCCGCCAAACAATTCGCCGCGAAAATCGGTGCGCAGACCGTAACACATGACTGGGATATTCCGCTCGTCCACGACCCATGCCAATTGGCGGACCTGCTCGCCCTGTCTCTTATACACATCTGACGCTGCCGACGAAGGCTTAGGTGT
>CAWUNZ010000362.1:0-3512 GCA_963923445.1 uncultured bacterium | reverse complement strand
ATTTCATGAGGTGATGGCGTGTCGATCGTTCGCGTTGAGGATCTCATCGAGGCTGGCGTGCATTTCGGACACCGGGCAAGCCGGTGGAACCCCAAGATGCGCCCCTATATTTACGGCAAGCGCAATCTCATTCACATCATCGACCTGCGCGAAACCGTGCGCGGTCTGCTGCGCGCCCACAAGTACCTGAACAACATCACTTCGGCCGCCGGTGGCGGTCTCGTGCTGTTCGTCGGCACCAAGCGTCAGGCCAAGGAAGCCATCGAGCGTGAAGCGCGCCGCTGCGGCATGCCCTATGTGACCGAGCGCTGGCTGGGTGGAACCCTCACGAACTACCGCACCATCCGCGACCGCCTCAAGCGCCTCACCGAACTTGAATCGATGTGGTTGCCGGCGTTTGAAAACCCGAAGAATATCGATCTGAATGCCTACATGAAGGGCATGCTGAACGAGACGGGTCGCCTCGATCTCGCCAAGGCTCCTGAAAGCGCCCACATCCGCACCTTCAGCAAGAAGATGGTGTCCACCCTCAGCCGCGAGTTGATGAAGATCCAGCGGAACCTTTCAGGCATCCGCGACATGACCAAGCTGCCCAACGCCCTGGTCGTGGTCGATCCCAAGCGCGAGCACATCGCCGTGAAGGAAGCCCAGCGCATGGGCATCGCCGTGGTTTCGCTGATTGACACGGACAGCGACCCCGACCTGATCGACCTTCCGATCCCCGGCAACGACGACAGCATCCGCTCCATCGAACTCGTGCTGGCCAAGTTGGCCGACGCGGTTGTCGAGGGGCGCGCCGCGGTGGTGGCCAAGGAAAGCAACGAACCAAGGGCCCGCCCCCAGCGCCAGTTGGGCGACCGGGATCGCGACTGATTTTACCTCTGAAATACGATTTGAATCTTTCTTCGGGGTGGACTACGGCTTCATCAAGCCGGGCCTGCCCCCGGTGTCGGGCCAAAAGCCCCGTCCGGCTCCGGTCTACCTCATAGTGGGCCCGCCTTCATTTCCTTTCCCGAGGACGAATCATGGCAGACATTCCGGCACAACTTGTCAAGCAACTCCGCGACCGCACCAACGCCCCGTTCGGCGACTGCAAGAAGGCGCTCGATGAAGCCAATGGCGACCTCGAAAAGGCGATCGAGGTGCTCAGGAGGAAGAATGCCGCCATCCAGGCCAAGACTTCCGGCCGCGAGGCTGGTGAAGGCCGTATTGGCATTTTCATTTCCCCCGATGGAAAGCATGGCGGATTGATTGAGCTCCGCTGCGAGTCGGCGCCCGTGGCCAAAAACGAGCACTTCGTCTCCCTGGCCAACGACCTGGCGCACCATATCGCCGCCAAGGGCGCTCCGGCCTCGGCCGAAGACCTTCTGGCCCAACCGCACCACTCAGGATCGGGCCGCACCGTCAACGAGCGCGTCGGCGAGGCCGTCGGCCTTCTCCGTGAAAACATGAAGGTGACCCGCATGAAGCGACTCGAGGGAGCGGCGGTGGGCGGTTATGTCCACCACGACGGTTCCATCGGCGTGCTGGTCGTGGCCGAGGGCGAGGGCAAGCCCGACGCCACCCTGCTCCGCGACATCGCCATGCACATCACCGCCAAGCTTCCCGTCGCCGTGACCCGAGACGAGATCCCCGCGGAACTGATCGCCAAGGAAAAGGAGATCGCCAAGAGCCAGGCCGAGGCATCCTCGGCTGGAAAGCCGGCGAACATCGTCGAGAAAATCGCCGAGAACCGGGTGAACACATGGCTGAAGGAAAGCTGCCTCGAGGAGCAGACCTTCGTCAAGGACGAGAGCAAGACCGTCGGGCAGTTGCTCAAGGCCGCCGGCCTCAAGGCCAAGTCCTTCGTGCGGTTCAAGGTCGGCGAAAGCGCCTGACCTCACCATGAGTTCCCATGGGTGATCTAGCCGATCTCCTGTGCGACACGATCCGCGCCGCCGACGAGGCGGCGCGCTTTCGTTTGGACATCTTCCACCGCCTTGTGTTCGCGGATTTTCTGGAAAAGCGGGGCGACAACGCCAGGGCGTTGGCCATTCGACTGCATGCGGCCATCGAGGATTCCGTGCCGGGATTGCTTTTGCCTTTGGCGCGTCCGGCCGAGGCGACGGTGATGCCACTGGAAGGCTGGCGCCATGGCATCGCCCGGGGACATCGAAAACTTCGTTCCTTGTGGGCCAGGCATCGCCGCGAATGGCGCGCCACTTTTCCACGCGCAGTCGGTAGGGGACTGGTGTTTCGGGCCGGCCTTCCCTGGCGGTTCGAGGGTTTGGCGCGGTCTTGGCCGCGCAACGCGGGAGGAGAGTTGTCGCTTGTCCGGTCATGGCACCTTTGGGCCGCCGCGGGCCAGCCTTTGCCGCAAATCAGTCCGAAAATGCTTTCCGGAGCTTGGGAAGTGGTTTTGTCGGGCCAAGGGTGGAGAGGCCATGTTGCCCGACTGCTTGATTCAGGAATCATTCCATCGGGAGTGGAACGATTCGGCCTGACCGATGGGGCCCTGAATCATGAGCCTGAAGGCGAACTCAAGGCGATACTTGACCGCCCCTGGCCCAACCTTCGATCATTCATCGCGCCGGCCAACTGGTTGTATCCCAAGGGCGCGGCGTTGGTTTGGGAATTGCTCGCCAAAACCTCGGTCCGAGAACTCGATCTTTCCCGGAACAGTATCGGCTGGGGTGCCGGATTCCTTCAAGATGCGGGCCCCCGAAAATTGCGGATCCTGCGATTCGCCGGCAATCATGTCGAGGCCCGAGGCACCAGGGCAGTGGCGGGCGCCTCCTTTCTGGACACCGTTGAACGGGTCGACTGGATGGGCAATAGCCTCTCCACCCAAGGGACCGAGGCCCTGGCCGCATGGCAGGTTCCCAGCCTCAGGGCGATCCACCTTGGCTCGAACCATCTGGGACCGGAAGGTGCCAAGGCCCTTTCCCGCTGTCGGTGGATGGCCAAGCTTGCGGAACTCGACCTGTCTGACAACCAGTTGCGCGACGAGGGCGCCGGGCATGTCGGCAAGGCCCTTGGAGACCGGTTGCGGGCGCTCGGACTGGAGGGCAACCTGCTGGGCGCCGATACAGGTGCCCATCTGGCGACCAGTGCCGCGCGTGTTTCGCTGGCATGGCTGGAAATGTCCAGAAACAGCTTGGGGGCCGATGGCCTGGCCGAATTCGCCGCGGCGGACTGGCCCAGGTTGCGTCACGCCGGATTGATGATGAACGACCTGCCGCCTTCCGTGGCGTTTCCCCGGGAAAGATTTCCCGTCTTGGTTTCGCCGAACTTGGCTCGCCCCCGGGAGCATCCGGAAGGGTAAACTGGTGTCAAAGGGGTTCCTCGGCCTTCAACGATTGAAACCAAAACGGGTCGAACGGATTCATTTATGCCGCCGCAGCCCAGCTTTCGGACAATCATCACGGCGATTCTCAGCCTGGCCGTGGTCTCGGTAGGGGGCACCCTGTCGCTGACCACTTACAACAACATGCTGGCGAACTCCCGGAGCCTGGCGAACACGATTTCAAGCG
>CAWUNZ010000361.1:0-3527 GCA_963923445.1 uncultured bacterium | reverse complement strand
TATCCCATGGCCTTCTCCACCAGGGTTCCGTCCACGAGTTCGCACAGGGTGCCGTGAAGGTGCTTGCTTTCGGTGGCGTCGCGTTCGGTGGCGGTCCCGATGGGCGGGTGAAGCCTCACCCGGCTGGCGGGAACCCCCAGGTGGTCGAGAAGTTCCGCGACGGTTCCGGGAGTCCACGGCGGCGCGGGAGGTTGCGGAGGGGTGATGGTGGCCATGGGTGATGGTTCCCCTTGGAATGAACCTTATCTTATCCTGCCACTCAAGGAACGGGCACGGCGCGGACGAGTTTGCTGCGGCGTGCCAGGCGTGCCAAGTCGGCCTGGGCGCCCGCGTCACCCGGGTTGAGCCTGCCGGCGATCAGGATGCAGCCCTCGGCGGAGGTGCGCACGAAGTATTCCATGCGTACAGGCTTGCCCTTGAGGGTGGCATCCAGCGAAAAGGTGGACAACCCCGGTTCCATCTCCCTGGGACCGTCAACGCGACCTGTGTTGGCCGCGCTTTTGGCCAGCCAAGCCTTGGTTTCGTCAAGGTAAGCCGCCGGCGTGGGTCCCTTGCCCGCGGGGGTGAGCGTCACCAGCACGCCGCTGCCATCGGCCCCGTCGAGAACCACCTGCTCCTGGCGGGCCTGGCCGATCCTCCACCGGCGGGGATATTCCAGCCTGAGGGGGCCCAGTTCCTCGAGCATGAGGGTGTTGTCGTCATCGGGCACCAGGCGCGCGTTGGCCAACCCCGCGTCGGTCAGGTTGTCAGGCGCGTCGATCGGCGTCCGGGTCAGCACGAACCGGCCGTCGAGGGTGCCGCCATCTTGGCCGTTGGGGCCGGAGAGCATGTGCTTGCCACGGAGCGAGATATAAGCGATCGCCGCGCGCGCGATATCGAAGTACAGGAAACCCTCGAGTTCCTGCTTGCAGGGGCCGTCCTCGTTGGAACCGTTGACCACTCCCTGAAAGGTGACGCGCGCCACCTTGCGGCCGTCGATTGCTTGCACCTCGGCCAGCTTGCACGCGAGGCCCCCCTCGCGGATGGCCACCATGTCGGTGAGTTCGCGAACCGCGGGGGTTTCCGCCGCCCAGGACACACCGATGCCCACCTCCCGGCCGGGGAGCAACCCGGCCAAAGCCGAGGTGAAGACATCGGTTCTCACCAGTTCGATCTCGCTTCGTGTCAGGGGTGAGTCGGGCGAGAAAGGCACCTCCTGAGTGTCGCGGCGTAAAAGGACCACCCTGCGCGCCTCGGGACGAAAGCCGCTTTCCTGAGCCTGGTCGCCCAGGGTGCGCTTGATTTCCGCCTTGCGATAAACCCGGACGGCCCGTTCCACGCCACCCTTGGTGTCGAGCGCGAGATTGCGTTCCTCGTAGCCGATGGCCGAGGTGCCGCGCACGGCCAACACCTTCCCCTGGCCGTTGGCACCGGGAAGTGTTAGGGAACCAGCGATCTCGGAACGGGTATCCACCCGCCAGGCGCCCGAGGTGCCGGGAGTCTCCAGCAACTTCACGCTTTCGGGTGCCGGCTGAAGGCCTGAAACCAGTGAGGAAAGACAGAAAACCAGAATGTCCGGGCATCGCATGGAAAAAATTCCTCAACGAATCAGGAAAGTTTACCTCAAGTTTTTTCGCGGTGATGCCGAAAGCCCGAGGCTTCGCGAAAATGGCTTAAAAAATCATAAAGCTTTACGGAATAATAACTTAAGAATACTGAACATTTTTTCACATCGAATTGCAAGGAATTGGCCCGGCTCTTGCAATTAGGATCGTGCCCGGCGTTTAAGTGTCGGGCGGTTTCCTTCGGGAGATTCGTGAGCTAGGGTTCTGGTGGACAAGCAGAACCCAGCCAATCGGATCATCCGGAATAGCCGCCCGAAACGGAATGCGGGGCGGCGCCGGGGGCGGTCCCTGGCGCAGGAGTGGGCCAAAAAGCCAAGCCGAGCGTACCAAGCAAGACGCGTGATTCGCGCGGTGGCATGGCCCGGGAAGGACGAGACCCATGACGGGATTTCGCCTGGATGTGATGCGCGACCTGGCGGACCAGCTCACGCGGTTCGCCCCGTCTGCCCGGCAAGCCGAGCAAGCGGCGAAAGTTGCAGCCTTGCGGCAGGATATGAATCCCGAACGGGTTTATCCGTACCAGTTCGTGGTGTGGCGGATCACGGGATACCGACCGGAGGACCGGCCCAGGCTGGTGCTGTCCGGCGCGGACCTGGCCTCCGACCTCGCCTACCTCGAGCGCCTGCTTTGTTCGAGTTTGCCGGAAATTCCTGGCGAACTGCCTGAAGAAGTGCTGACGCTTGGCGAATTGGGAAAAAGGCTTGGAGTTTCCACGCGAACCTTGCGCCGCTGGCAGGCGTTGGGATTGATGGGAACCCCGGCCGTGGTGGAGGGAAAGCGCCGGTTGCTGTTCCGCTGGAGCGAGGTCGAACGGTTCGTGGCGCGCAATGCCGCCCGCGTGGAGCGGGGTGCGCGGTTCGAACGGATGGAAACCTCGGAGCGGGACGGAATCCTGGCGCGGATGCGCGCCCTCGCCGGACAGGGAACCGGGTTGCTTCACGCCAGCAGGCGGGTGGCCCGGGAGTTCGGCAGGGCGGTGGAAACGGTGCGGGCGCTGGTGAAGAGCCACGACCGAACCTGCCCGCGCGCGGCCCTCTATCCAGCCCGGACCGGTCCATTCGACCGTCTGACGAAATGGGACATTTACTCCAGTTACAGGAGGGGCCATTCCGTGGAACACATCGCCAAGGCTCATCAGCGGTCTCGCAATTCCGTTTACCGCGTCATCCATGAGGTGCGCGCCCAGCGACTGGCCGAGTTGCCAATCGACTTCATCGGCAGTCCGGCGTTCGACGAGGCGGCCATGGAGCCGGTCATCCTCGGGCCCATGCCCAACGAGGGCGACTACGAGGCCCGGCGCACGGCCATGAAGGCCCCGCGGGATGTCCCGCCGGAACTGGCCTCCCTTTACCTTGTTCCCCTGCTCGACAAGGACCAGGAGCAGCACCTGTTCCGGCAGATGAACTTCCTCAAGTGCCAGGCGGCGCGCCTGCGCGACAGCTTCTGCGTCATCGACGAGGACGGCGCCCGGGTGGTGGATCCCGCCAAGGTGAAGATCACCACGCTCGACGCCATCGACGATCTGCTCAAGCGCGCCACCAAGGTCCGCGACTTGCTCATCAACGCCAACATGCGCCTCGTGGTGAACATCGCCAAGAAGCACACCGCCCCGGGCGACAGCCTGTTCGAGGTGATCAGCGACGGCAATGTCTCGCTGATGAAGGCCGTCGAGAAGTTCGACTACGGTCGCGGGTTCAAGTTCTCCACCTACGCCTCCTGGGCGATCATGAAGAACTTCTCCCGCAGCCTGCCGGACGAGAAGGCTCGCCGCGACCGGTTCCTCACCGGCCAGGAGGAGGTCTTCGACCTGCGCGCCGACATGCGCACCAACGAGGCCGACCTGCTGGCCCAGCAGGAGCGCGCGAAGGAAAGCGTGCACGGTTTGCTCGACCAGTTGGAACCCCGCGAGCGTGCGATCATCCG
>CAWUNZ010000360.1:0-3530 GCA_963923445.1 uncultured bacterium | reverse complement strand
CTTCCTTGATCTGTCCCTTGGCCAGTTCGGCGAAGCGGATCGACTCGTTATCCTCAGTGCTCAGCACGGATGACTTCTCATGCCGGATCACCTGCAGGATGCGGTTGCGCACCTTGAAGGCGTTCTCCAGGGCCTTTGCCGTCACATTGACGACCTGCTGCATGCGTGAGTTGAACTCGGAAAGCTGGTAGATGCCGACACCCGCCACCACCACGGTGATCACCAGCAGCAAGGTGACGAGCAGGGCAAGCTTTTGGGCCATTTTCAGGTTCTTCATTTCATATCTCCACGATGAGTTCCGTTGTTTTCAGCAGCCCCGAGGAGGGCCTCCGCGCGCACCAAGGTCAGCATCTCGCCACCCACCGCCACCGCTCCCTCAACCAGCGGGCCGGCATCTTCCAGCGAAGCGCCGACGAGCGACACAATCTCGCCGATTTCATCCGCGGCCACGCCGAAGGACGGCCCGGCGGCGTCGTTGAACAGAATCAGCAGGTCGGTGTCGGCCGGGGCCTTGGCTGGCAGGCCGAGCAAATGGCGGATATCCAGAATCAGGTGAATGCGGCCCCTCAGGTTCACCAAGCCGTGAAAGCCCGCCGGGGCGAGGGGGACCTTGACCCAGGGTGCCATGGGGTGCACCTCGCGCACCGTGCCGATTTCGAAACCATAAAGCCGGCCATCCAGCCGGAATGTGCATGCCTTGCGAGGGTGGGTGATCATGATCCACCCTCCCAGGCCGCGGCCAACGCGACCGGGTCCACCACCAGGGTGAGCCTGTCCATAAGTTCCGCAGCACCCAGCACGCCTGGGGCTGACAGGGGAGCGGGTTGCAGTGCTGCGGGGGCGCGGGCGGTGTCCACAATGTCAGCGACCACAAGGCCGGCGCGCGCGCCGATGGCATCCTTGGGCACCAACAGATAGCCAGACTCCTGATTGGTGGAGCCCGGCACCCCGGGGAGGAACTCGCCAAGTCCCAGCATGGCGCGGATGCCGTCGGGCAGCACCAGTGACGACCTTCCCCCCACCTGCTGGACCTGCCCGGCCTCGAAGCGCGCCACCCTCTGGATGGTCTCCAAGGGAGCGCCATAACGGCCACCTGCGGTGTCCTCAAACACCAGGACCAGTCCGCCCTCGGCAGCCTTGGGGGGCGCGATGGTCGGGGTAGCCTGCACCACCTGCGTGGCGCCGGCCTTGCGGGAGATGCCCTCCATGTCGAGGATCAGCGAAACCACGCCGTCGCCCAGAACCGTGGCACCGGCGAAAACACCCAGTCCCTCCAAGGCGGGGTGAAGCGGCTTGACGACGATTTCCTCGGGGTTCTTGATCGAATCGAGCACCAGGCCCAGCCTTCCGGCGCCGGCGCGAACCACCGCCAGGAACCGGTCGCCGTCGCCGTCTCCCGCCGGTTCACCGAGCAAGTGAGCGAGCGATAAAGCGGGTATCAGTTGATCTCTGAATCGGAACACTTGCCGGTCGTGCGAGGTTTCCACCCGGCAGCGGCCGCCCTCGTCGAGCAACACCAATTCCTCCAGATCCCTCTGGGGAATGCATAGCCGGCTTCCCCCGGCCTCCACCACCAGGCAGGGGATGATGGCCAGCGTGAGCGGAAGCCTGAGGTGGAATTCGGTCCCCTGGCCCGGGGTGGAGACGATTTGGAGGTTGCCGCCGATGGCTGCGAGGTTCGCCTGCACCACATCGAGGCCCACCCCCCTGCCGGAAAGGTCGGTGACCTTCTCGGCGGTGGAAAAGCCAGGCTTGAGCACCAGCAACTGAAGCTGGCTCGTGCTCATGGCGCCGAGCTCATCCCTGGTGGCCAGGCCTCGTTCCATCGCCTTGCGGGCCACGCGTTCCGGATCGATTCCCCGGCCGTCGTCCCGCACCACCACATGGATCTGGCTGCCCTCGTGATGGGCCTCGAGGCGGATGGTGCCGTTGGCCGGCTTGCCGGCCTTCAGCCGCTCAGCCGGCGGCTCGATGCCGTGGTCGCAGGCATTGCGGATCAGGTGTGTCAGCGGATCGGCCAGCCGCTCGATCACTCCCTTGTCCAGTTCCACCTCCGTGCCGGAGACCACCATGTCGATCGCCTTGCCCAACTGCCGGGCGATGTCGCGCGCCACGCGGGGGAACCGCTGGAACAACGCGCCCACCGGTTGCATGCGCGTGCTGGTCACCGACCGCTGGATCTCGCTGGTGACCGCGTTGAGTCTTTGGACCAACTCGCGCTCGAAGGCGTTGCGAGGCTCGAATTTCTTGAGTGCCTGGTTGCGGATGAGGACGAGTTCGCTTGCCAGGTTCATGAGCCTATCGGCCACTTCCACGGGGATGCGGATGGTGCGACCCCGTTCAGGATCCTGGGGCGCTTGTTCCATGGTTCCCGAGTCGGGAGGCTTGGGTGGTTGGAGGGTCGCCTCGGCAACCATGGTCGCCGGAGCGGTTTCACCCGCCGCCGCCTTGGCCAGGCGATCCACCAGAGGGCCCACATCTTCGGTGTCGCTGGTCTCCACCTGCTCGACCAAGCGGCTAAGGCGATCGTTCACTTCCAACAGCAGGTCGATCAGGCTGGGGGTGACAGCCAAGGTTCCTTGGCGGATCCGGTCGAGCACGGTCTCGGCGCCATGGGAGACGCTTTCCAACGCCTTGAGGCCGAGGAACCCGGCTCCGCCCTTGATGGAGTGCAGGGCGCGGAACAGGCGGTTGACTTCCTCGACGCGGGCGTTGCCTTCCAGCCTTTCCAGCCGGACCAAACCTTCGCTCACCCGGGCCAGATGATCCCTGGCCTCGGTGCGAAATTCGTCGTAAAGGGCCTGATCTTCCATCAGCCACCATGAATAATTTGGCTAATGTGAGCATTTTGGGGTTTCTGAAAAAGCTGTGCCAGCCAAAGTTGAGTCTGTTTTCATTGTCAGGACAGTTTCGGGTCGCCTTGCATGGGGTTTGTGCCGGTTATTCTGATTTCATGCGACCTTTGGTGACCGCCGCCCTGTTGTTGTTGGCCCTGCCGGCACCCGCCGCCCTTCATCTGCCCATGGAGGTTTTGGAACCGTTACCTGCCTCGTGGCGGGGGGTGATGCTTGATCTTCAGGCGCTTCGACTGGCTGGCAATTCGGCTTCGGGAGAAAGCGGCCTTCGGCCCGCCTACTTGAGGGCTTTGGCGCGCCTCGAAAAAGCAGCGTCTTCCAGTGCGGACGATGAAGCCAACCGGGGGGGCCTTCTGCTTCGCCTTGGAAGGCCGGAGCAAGCCTTGGCCATCCTGCGCGGGGCGAATGCGCGGCATCCCGATCATCCCCGGGTGATGGCCCACCTGGCCACCGCCATGTCGGCCCTCAATGACCATGCCGGTGCGGAGGCGGTGCTGCTGGCGGCGCGCCGCTCCGTCCCCGCGGGTTGGCGGATCGTGGAGTCGTCGCATCTGGCCTTGGCCAGGCACCGCAAGGGCGGCGGCACCATGCCGTTCCCCATCACAGACGCCGTTGCCTTGCAGGAACTGATGCTGAGCTTTCCGGCGGATGGTCGGCTGATGGCGGATGCTTCGG
>CAWUNZ010000359.1:0-3541 GCA_963923445.1 uncultured bacterium | reverse complement strand
GGTTGGCGAGTTGATGGAGCGCTTGAAGCAAGGGCCGATTGAAGCGGCAAAGCAGGGGCAATTTCGTTGCCTGATTGGCAAAATGGAGCGGCGCGGAAATCGCACTTCCATCAGGATTCGAGTTGAGATCGATTCCCATGGGGTGGATTTGGAAAGCTACCAATCCTGGGTTGTTTTCAACCGATTGCAATCCAAGGTTGGGGATCTGTCACGGGAACCGTTTGGGTATTCCATCGAGGGGCAGGACTCCACATTTGCCGAGGTGACTTATCATCTTCCCGCCGCGTTGCCGGCCGATGCCACCCTTTCCTACAGGGCCTTGGCGAGTATGCGAAAGGCTCCCATTCGCTTGGAGTTCAAGGGGATTCCACCATGGTGACTGAAATGGCGGTTCCCCGCCAAGCTGAGGATGTCGGTGCCTTTTTCGCAAAGGCCTGGGCTGTTTATCAAAAATGCCTCAAGATCAACATGCTCAGGCACAGGGACTTCTTTGCTGTTCTTGAACAGGAATTCCAGACCCGTATGCCGGGGGGTGGAAGGATTCTGGACTTGGCCTGCGGCGATGCCTCAAGCATAGTCCCTGTCCTTCCTCGAGGAACCCTCTACACCGGGGTTGATCTGGCTGCTCCGGCGTTGGAACTTGCCGCTGGGCATTTGGCCAAAGCGAAAATCAGTTCCCATTTGGTGGAAATGGATTTCCAAAAATTCGTTTCTGAATGTTCCGCCGACCCGGGTTTCGATGGTGTTGTCATCTCCTACTCCATCCATCATCTGGATTCGGGTTCCAAGCAAAGGGTGTTTAACGACATTTGTCGGATTCTCAAGCCTGGTGGTGCCTTGTGGGTGATTGACGGGATTCGCCAGCATGGCGACTCGCGCGAGCAATGGCTTGCGCGACTTTGGGACCTGATGGAGAAGGAAGGGAAGGACCATTACCAGGCCGCTGAATTGGCAGGCCTCAAAGAACACATATGGACCAGCGATTTCCCGGAAAGCGCTCCTGGTTACGCAGCCATGTCCATGCTGGCGGGGTTCGAACGCTGGGAATTCCTCCTTGAGGAGGGAAACGGCGCTCTTGGGATGTTTCGAGTGACGAAAATGGCACCTTCGGCACTATGTGTGGGCGGCGTCAAAAAGGACGAGTGCGTAGGGACCGAACACCATCAACGGTAACCACGCCGCAAGCGCGGGAGGAACCATGTCGTTGTCTCCCAGCATTTTGGCGGTGTAAGCGGCTCCAAAAAAGAGACAGCAAAGGACCAGGCACATCCCCGCTGAAATGAAAATGTTGCGATTCTGGTCACGAAGAATGACTGAAAGGCCCAGCATTACCAGAACCATTCCAACCAAAGGCCTGACCAACCGGGCGTGAAAAAGCACCGCCAGACCGGGCGCGCGGCTGGCATCGGGCCGTTGCATTTCCTGGTAAATGCGCAAGGTGCTGGCAAACCCGAACCAGTTGGGGTTCCGGGTGATGGCTTCGAAACCCATCTCGCGGACATGAAGCAGGTAACGGCCGGTGTCGACAGATTCCAACAACTGGGTTTCCCGATCCCAACCTTCAACTTCCCGGGGGGTTGTTTGCAGCAGTTCCCATTTGCCTCCCCGGCCACCCTCTGGGTCCGGATGAAAGATGGCTGTTTTAGCTGTGATATGGATCAGGTTTCCAGCCAATGATTCCGGGACCGTGACCCTTAGGTTTTGAACGGAGCGGGCCGATCGATCGGCCTTGTCACCTTCAAAGTGCATCCCGTTTGGCTCATAACCACTGCGTACCTGCACCATGTTGGCAGCATGCGGATCGTCCTTTTCGCTCATGAGCTTGTCGCTGATGGCGGGAACGATGACCTCCTGATTGAACACGGCAAGCCCCAGCAGCGCGAAGGCGCCGCCAAGGACTGGTGCGACCACCCTGTGCACCGAGACGCCGCAGGAGAGCAGAGGCACAAGTTCATTGTTCCGCTGGGTCCACGCGATGGTGAACATGGCCGCCAACAGGACGATGGCTTCGCACAACCTGTCGAAAATCTGCGATAGACGGTAGCCATAGAACGCCCCGATGTCGATTGCCACGCGTTGCCAGGATTTGTTCTTTCCCGTGAAGTCATCAAGGTTGGTGAACAGGTCCACAACCACATAAAGGGAAAGCATGCTGACGAGACAAACGACATAGGCCTTGAAGAAGGCCCCGAGCATTTGCCTGTCGATGATCGTGAGCACGGCGACGACTCCCAGCCCGGATCAGTTGGATGGTTTGCGGCGTTTGCCGGGGATGTAATCAAGCACATATTGGCTGACATAAAGGTTGGCCTCGGTGCAGGCGCTGTCGCCGAATCCGTGGGCCTTGAGTTCTCGGTAGGCCTCTTCCCTAGGCCACTTTTGGTATTCCATCCGGTAAACGGCAAGAAGCACACCTGTCCGGTGCAGTCCCGCCTTGCAATGGACCAGCATTGGATAAAGGTCTTCCTGATCGTAAATGTGGAGCATGTCGTCGACCGCCCCAGGGCGGTGTGGCCTGGGTTTTTCCGGGGAGACGAGGTCGGGCATCACATGGAAATATCGGACGCCCAATTGGCGGCACATTTCCTGCTCGCCCGTGGTTTCCTTGTCGAAGTAGCTGTTTCTTATGCGGGGGTTGGGAAACTCATCCTGAAGGTTCACAACCGACTTGATGCCGTAGCGCTCGACTGCTTCGCGGAATCCGTCCACGGTGAGTTGGCCGCTTCTGTACAGTTTGCCAGGAACGACTTCCCGCAGCCTTTTGCCATGTTCCCAAACATTCCGGTAATAGCCGTAAAGACCGCCTGCAAAGATAAAAATGAGAAGAACAGTCAGGACTGCGCCTCCCGTTCTCCTCAGCCGCTTCAAACCCGTCAGTGGCACGCATGTTCCTCCATTTGGAGACAGGGGCGGTACAATGCCTGCCATGGCGTTTCAACTCAAGGCCAGACCGGTGACATCGGCTTTGGTTTTGTACAATTTTCTTGAATCAATCGATGGGGAAGAGCATGTCTGGCGTGTGGCGGCCCCTCCTGTGTTGCCTATTTTCTCTATTTGCTTGGTTGGGAGTCGCATCCATGAGTCAGTCTGACGAAGGAATGTGGCTTATCAACGATCCACCTGAGGCCTTGCTCAAGACCCGTCATGGTTTCCAACTGACCAAGCAGTGGCTTGACCGGGCTCGATCCGCCTCGGTTAGGTTCAATAGCGGCGGATCCGGCGCGTTCGTCTCGGCCAAGGGTCTTGTCATCACCAATCACCATGTTGGGGCCGACACGCTGGCCAAGCTCAGCACGGCCAGCCGGGATCTGTTGAAGGATGGTTTTCTGGCCAAGGGGCCGTCTGAGGAACTCCCTTGTCCGGATCTGGAACTCAATGTGCTCGCCGAGATCGAGGATGTGACGGCCCGCGTGGAGGAGGCCGTGAAATCCAAGGGAGACCTTGCCAGCCAAAATGCTGCCCGGCGGTCGGTCATGGCCCAGATGGAAAAGGAGTCGCTCGAACGGACCGGCCTCAGGTCCGATGTCGTGACTCTGTACCA
>CAWUNZ010000358.1:0-3550 GCA_963923445.1 uncultured bacterium | reverse complement strand
GCCCTGGTGGCGCGCCGCCCCCTGAGATGGCTCCATGATCGCCTACAATCGCCACAATTGGACGAGCCAGGTCTTTGCCTTTCAGGGCACCGTTCTTCGTCGCGTCTCCAGCAGGGTGGCCCTTGTCGCGTTGATCACCCTGATCCTGAGCATCATCAAGATCGCCTCGGAACCCGAAACCCTGGCGATGATTCCCGCGCTCAAGGATTTCGGCTGGATCGACAGCCTCGAACTCTCCGTGCCCAAGCTCGAACCCATCGGCCACACCGTGCTGGGCCTGGCCCTCGGCATGCTGATGGCGTTCCGCTCCAACGCCGCCAACACGCGGTACTGGGAAGGCCGCGGCCATTGGGGCATGCTGACCAACACCTGCCGCAGCCTCGTCCGCATCGGCCAGGTGTGGGCAGGCCCAGCCGACGACCTGGCCCGACTGGTCTCCGCCTATGTGCTGGCGATCAAGCAGACCCTCCGCGACGACCGCGACCTCGAGGAACTCACGCACTACCTGCCCGGGAGCGTTTACGACAGGGTCCGCGAGGCCGGCAGTCCAGCCACCTGCCTGTCCAGGTTCATCGAGGAATGGGTGCACGAGAAGCAAGTGCTCGGCAAGATCGACACCCGCACCGCCATGGTCATGCAGCAACTGGTCAACACCCTGGTCGACCAGCAGGGCGCCTGTGAAAAAATCCACAAGACTCCGATGCCGTTCGTCTACGCGTCGCTCATCAAGGTGAGCATCACTCTTTTTGTCTTCACCCTGCCCCTGGTGCTCGTGCACACCGCCAGCCTGGCGGCGCCGGCCATGGCGGCCTTGGCGGCCTTGGTGTTCTTCGGGGTCGAGGAGGCGGCCATTGAGATCGAGGATCCGTTCGGCCTCGAGCCCAACGACCTGCCGCTTGAGCAGATTTGCGCCACCATCGCGCGCGACGCCAGCCAGTTGACCAAGATTTGACGATCAGCTTCCAGCCGCCCAGTGCCCGCTGTCCCAGCAAACCCCCTGCACATCCTTCAACTCGGCCATCACCTCGGCAAAGAGGCCGGCGTCGAGGGGCTTGGCCGCGGCGGCCAGGTTGCGTTCCACCTCGGCCCGGTCCTTGATCCCCACCAGGGTGGTGGCGATTTCCGGCCTCGACAGCGGGAAGGCCAACGCCAGGTCGGAGAGGTCGGCCCCGTGGCGCGCGCACACCGCCGCGGCGCGCCGGCAGGCGTCCTTCACCGCCTGGGGAGCCGGGTGCCATTCCGGCGGCCCGGCCATGGTGAGCAGCCCCATGCTCATCGGGCTGGCGTTGATGATCCCCGTGCCGCGCCTTTGGGCCAACGGCACCAGGCGGTCGAGCATGGTGCGGTCCAGTAGCGTGGCGTGGCAGTAGCTGATCACCACATCCAGCGCGCAGGCCTCGATCGCCCGGGCCAGCATGCCGATGGGATAGCCCGTCATGCCGATAAATCGGCACTTGCCCTGTCTCTTGAGGTCCTCAAGGGCCTTGAAGGTCTCGTCGAACACCCGGTCGAGGTCCTTCTCGAACTCGATGTCGTGCGCCTGCAGGATGTCCACATGGTCGGTCTGGAGCAGCCTGAGCGATGTCTCGCAGCTTGCCTTGATGCCCGCGGCGGAGAAGTCGAACTTGTCCTTGGCGATCCGACCGCACTTGGTGGCGAGGATGGCCTTTTTTCGCCATCCTCCCGCCAGGCCCTTGCCGATGACCTCCTCCGAGCGCCCGCCACCGTAGTATGGGCTGGTGTCGATCAGGTTCATGCCGCGGTCGATGGCAAGGTGGATCGCGGCGATCCCCTCGGCCTCGTCGAAGCTTCCGTAAAATCCGCCGAACGGTCCGCCGCCGAATCCAACAGCCGGAACCTTGAGTCCGGTTCGTCCCAGTTCCGTCACTCGCATGGGTTTCCCTTCCTTCCGCCGGCGGCGCGGGCCGCTGGTTCCATCGCCTTGCCTCGATACTATAAGGGTTGAAGCTCTCAAGGCATGGGGCCAGCCGATCGTGACCGCGGTGATGCTGTTCGTGCCCTTGGGCCTTTACCTCCTCAGGCTGGCCAATGCCCTTCTGCGCGACCGGCCCACCATGGAGCGCTCCACCTCCGATTTCGCTTGGCTTCTTCTGGGAATCAGCGGCTTTCTGGTGGGGGTGATTCCGGCCTCGTTGTCCCGTTGGCACGACAAGTTGCGGTTGGGCGCCCTGGCGGGGGAAAGCCCGGCGCTGGTGGAAAAGCCCTGGTTTTGGATGGCGGTTTTTGGCGCTTATTTTGTGGTGGTTGTGCTGCTGGCAACTGTCGAATTCCTCGCCCGGCGGGCCAGCACCTGCGTTTACATGCTGGAACCCCGCCACCTGCAAGACCTCATTTCCCGGGCTGTTGAAGGGCTGGAATGCCAAGCCGAGTTCCGACCGGGTGGCGCGAGGCTTTCGCTTTCAACCCCCCAAGGAAATGACATTCACCACGACCTCGCCTGGAACACCCAGGCGCCGGCGGGCGTCTGTGTCATTCACTGGGGTACCACCCCGGAAGCATTGCGGCGCGGCATCGAGACCCGACTCGACTCGCTTCTTTCCGCGGAACATGGTGGCAGTCCGCTGCCCGGGGCGATCCACTTCATCGCCGCGGGAACCCTCATTCTGGGGTCGCTGGCGGTTTCGGTTTTGCAGCTGATCGGAATCGTCGGCCGGTTCTGATCAACCAGCACATAAAAAAAGCGGCCCCGCAAAGGGGCCGCATCCAGATAACCAAATTCCGACGCGTTTACTTCTTGGCGCCCTTCTTGTCGTCTTCAGCGGCTTCAGCCTTCGGGGTCTTCTTCGGCTTTTTGCCGAGCTTCATCACGCGGACCTTGGGAAGGCCGTACGGGCTGCGCCCCTCGGGGAATTTGTCGTCCGCCTTGAGCGCCAAGATCCGCTCGGCGCGGGTGAGAACGCTGCGGGAGCCTGTCAGGCCACCCTTGCGCTTGAGACTCTTGTCGATCGACATGTTCCTGACCCCTTGGCGTTATCCTCAATGCAAGCCTCCTGTATACCTGAAAGCGTGGAAATTGGCAACGGACACCCACGGGGCGGATTCAGGCCATGCGCGTCACACTCGATTACGGCAAGACTGGGCTCGATGTCGAACTTCCGGCGGAGCGGGTTGTCGGCCCCCTCAGCATTCAGCCCGCGGCGCCCCTGGCCGACCCGGTTGATGCCCTCAACCGCGCCCTGGCCAACCCCATCGGCACCCCTCCCCTGGCGCAACTGGCCAAGGGCCGCAAGGATGCCTGCATTTTGGTCTGCGACATCACCCGCCCGGTGCCCAATCCGGTCATCCTGCCCCCCATGCTGAAAATCCTGGAGGAGGCGGGCATCCCCCGCGACAAGATCACCATTCTCGTGGCCACCGGCCTCCACCGCCCCAACGAGGGCGCCGAACTCGAGGAACTGGTCGGCGCCGAGGTCGCCCGCAACTACCGCTGCCTCAACCACCACGGCAAGGTTCAGGAGGAGCACGATTACCTGGGCACCACCGACCGCGGCGTGCCGATCTGGATCGACAACCGCTACACCCGCGCCGA
>CAWUNZ010000357.1:0-3564 GCA_963923445.1 uncultured bacterium | reverse complement strand
TGAGCATCCGTGAACCGGTTGCCAGCCTGGGCATCACACAGGGCAAAAAACACTTCCCGGCTCACCGTATTCAAATTGATCTTGCCCGGAATCCGTCCCCCCATGTTGCCTACGGGATAAATGTTTCCAGATGCGTCTGCCAAACTTCGGGTTTCCCCTGCCTGAATGAATTCGAGGAGGCGGTAGAGGCGGGTTGAGGTGTCAAACCATGGTTTGCAGTATGAGAATTGCGAGTCGTTCAGCAGCAGGTATTCATGAGGCCGGCAAAACGGCGTTGTCATGATTTCAGTGGGACTGGTGATGATTCGGTCGAGGTGAATCCGCGGAAAAGGTGTTTCAAGAGTGTCGGAACCGGGAGCGACAAATCCCGCCGGCGCGGTATTGTTGCTGCTGTTCTGCCGCCAGAAGGTGGTTTTGGGCTGGTCAGTCGGCATCATGTTTTCGGAAGGATTCTGGGCAGCCAACGATCCAAACGGCTGGCCATTAAAATCCTTCGGCAAATAACGGAAAGGCTGCTGCCGCCCATAAGCCACCCGTTGATCGATTGATTTCAGGTCGGTGCTGTTGTCCTTGTTTTTCGTTGAATCGGTAGGATCCTGAATCTTCTTGCGGGCATCATTCGCCGCAAGCATGTCTTTGGTGAACTCCATGAAGTCAATCGTGACATACGGGTTGTAATTGGGATTCGGAGTGGTGCTCATGCCCACCAGGGCGTTGTTGTCCAACGGTAAACCCGGGTTGGCAAGCCGCCTAAGGACAAGCGTCGGGCATTGAGGCCTTTGAAGATTGGTCAAAGACTGAATCGCATTGTCATCACCCATGCCGGCAACCTTGGGGATCGCGTATTTCAAGTCGGCATGGAAAGTGTCAAGCCGGTCACTGCTAGTCCACCGGTTATTGGTGATTCCGGAAGCGTTGTTGGTGTTGTCAGGCTGGGCGCCGACCATCAGAAAACCGGAATTGATCCCCTGACCTTGTGCCGCTGAAAATGCGCCGGAAGGATTCAAAGCCAGATCACCTCCCCAATTGGTGGAAGCGAAAGGATCGGCGAGACTGTCGGTAGGAGAAGCCAAGGGACCGATGATCCCATTGGTTTTCATCAAATTTGCAGGATCGGTGGCACCTGGATTGTTCCTGTCGAAAACCGTGGACCGGAAAAGCTCCAGCTTGTGAACGACCTGAGTGCCGCGCTGGAGAATCGCCCGGTGATCCTGGTTAGGATCGGAAGGAAGCGGGTTCATCAACTCGGCATAAACCTTGACATTGAACTTGGTGGGTGAGGTGGTGACGCCCGTCGCCAAATCGTTCGGCTCATTTTCAACCTGGGCGTAAACCTCGTTGATCGCCAACCTCGATAACTCATGACCAAAAAGAACATTCGAAGGATCGTTGGGGTTCCAGACGAACGGGGTCATCACATCGTCCACATCGATGTTGTCGACGATATTGACGGCTAGTTGAGCCAGCCAGCGCGAAGCCAGATACCTCGGGTCGGTGCCACCGCCGCCGCCGCCCGCAACAAAAACAGACGCGGCCAAGTTCGGATCATTCGGATCAGCCGCCCCGGTAGCCTTCACAAGGTGGGACAGGATTTCCTTGGCAAAGACCTGCCGATCTGAAATCGCCTTGGTAAGTTGTGGCAGGTCGGCAGGCTGATAAATGCCATTGGCTTGAATGGCCGGGTAATTGGTTAAGCCGCGATTGAGGTTCAGGCGTTTGACCAAGGCAACCGCCGCACTGGCCCTGCCTTGGGAATCAAAATCGCTCACCGCGGGGGCGACGGGTGCCGCGTTCGGGAACGAGGGATCGACAGTGGCCTTGGGGTAATTTTGATTGAAAGGCACCATCCCCATGGGTGTCATGGGAGGTAGTTGCACCCCTTGGGATGCGGCGTCGGTGAAATAGGGAACAAACCCGGGACGGTCGAGGTCCCAACTCATGGTGGTCAGCTTGTCGAACCGGACATCCCTGCCAGAAGAAGAAAAAGGCGAGCTGGCAAACCCTCCGACCTTGTAGATATCGCTGTCGGTGTACTTTGAAGGGCTGCGCAAGAACCTACCCATGGTCCAAGCAAGGTTCTCGGCCTTCATGTGCGAGTTCCCGGTGACACTCCAGGTGGAGTGCCAGGTGGCGCCATGGACACGATCAGGCCCGTTGAATGAGGCATTCGAGCCCGACCCAGAGCGTTCAAACGCCAGACCCTGGCCATAAGCCTTGGGATCACCATAACCAAAGGGCGCAAAAGCGCTTATCACTCCCGGCATCAAGATGGGTTGGTCAAGGCCGCCACCCAAACCCTGCTCAACAGAACCGTTGTAATTGACGGGTGAGTAGGTGTGGGGAAGACTTCCCCCCATGGGAATATCAAACAGCGAGGTGGAGGTGGCCAAACCCGGTTGACGGTTCAGTACAAAGGCCTTGCCTTGGGCACCATTCATGACGCGCTCGAGGCTGACTTCCCAAGGTCCCCATCCCTGCCCGCTGGCGTGCCTTTGGGCGTAACCGCCATTGCCATCACGCCCCTGAACATTGCCATGAGCGTTCACATTGGCACGACCGTCGAGATCAACCGCCAGAAACGCGAAAAGCGGTTTGTACCGTTTGCCGTTGGGTGCTGTCTTGGGCGACACGCCCAGGTCGATCCAGACGCTGTCGTTCTGGGTTCCCCATGGAAGATTGCGGACATCCCCCGTGGACGATGCCGGGGCAGGAAACTGGCCGCTGTGGTTGGCGGGTCGGGGACGGATCGACGCGGAGGGATCGCCGGCAGGGTCATTCCAGTAGGTGTTGCTCGGATCCAAGGGGGAATTCATCGGGTTGGAGTTCGGCATCGCGGCGAAACGCACAAAGCTTGGTTCCACCACCCTGAGGTTTCCAGTCGTCGGGTCGGTATCTGTCTTGGCCAGGAACACATGGTTCAGGTCCGCATAGGTGTAGGGTGGATTGAAGCCGCCAAAATAACCGTTCGGCATGGTGGGAACCGACCGAGTTCCTGAGCGTTCGGGATCTCGAATGTTTGCAGTATTATTGGCCTTGAAAGTGGTGAAGTTGACGATGTTTTTTTCCGCCTCAAAACGACCGGTTCCTCGGAACGGCCGGTCATTGTCGATCGTCGGGTCGGTGGCGACTCCGGTACGCGGGTAGTAAAAGCCATACATGTCACGGGCCAGGCTATGCCCCCGCATGCCGGAGCGTTGGCTGGGATCGTCATCGGGAGTTGCAACATCACCAACAGAGTCATAGATGAGCTGGCCAAAACCGTAGGCAAGGAGTTCATCCGTGTCCCAGTTGGCGGGTTGGGTGAGGGCGACCGATTTCTCACCTTCCATGCCGATTCGCGCGGTGGACTCGGCGCTGTCGGAGTACAGGACAAAAGTGACACCAATCACGGTGAGCAGGGTCAGCATGGCCAGCACGACAAGCAGGATGACGCCACGACGCCGGTTGGTGCCTTGAAGGCCGGTCACGCGCATGGGAAACCCTCCCGCCAGTCGCCTCGATGAGCCGTCATCACAAGTATTCGATGACCGTGGCCTGCCAGGTGGACTTGGTGTTCAAATCGTA
>CAWUNZ010000356.1:0-3580 GCA_963923445.1 uncultured bacterium | reverse complement strand
CCTTGTCGCGGCATCGCATCACCGCCTCGAGAACCTTTTTCTCCTCGATGGCGTTACCGATCTGCACCGCGCCCCCGGCTGTTTTTTCCGATGTGTTGGATAGGCCTTCCGATGAGAAGGTCGCGCCGTGGATGCCGTCGCGGCCGGTGCGCCCTCCCATGGCCACGATGAGGTCGCCGTCGCGGACTTCCTTCTTGGCGCATTTCACCGGCAACAATCCGACGGTGCCGCAGAACACCAGCGGGTTGGCCAGGTAATTCGGATCGAAGCGCACGGCCCCGTTGACCGTGGGGATACCCATGCGGTTGCCGTAGTCGCGAACGCCCGAAACCACGCCGCGCATGACTTTACGCGGGTGGAGAACCCCCTCGGGCAGGTCGCGGGCGGCAATGTCGAGCGGACCGAAGCAGAAGACATCGGTGTCGCAGACCGGGCGCGCTCCCAATCCTGTTCCCAGGGCGTCGCGGATCACCCCGCCGATGCCGGTGCTGGCGCCGCCGTAGGGTTCGATGGCGCTGGGGCGGTTGTGGGTTTCCACCTTGAACACGAGGTGGTTCTCCTCGTCGAACAGGACCACACCGGCATTGTCCTCGAACACGCTCACGCACCAATCATCCGGACCCAGGCGCTTCCGCACTTCCACGGTGCCGGCGAAGATCGTTTCCTTGAGCATGTTCTTGTAGGTCTTGCCCGGCGCCTCGATTCGCCCCTTGAGTGTCTTGTGGGAGCAGTGCTCGGACCAGGTTTGGGCGATGGTCTCCAGTTCCACATCCGCCGGTTCGCGGCCGAGCGAACGATAATGCTTCTGGATGGTCAGCATTTCCGCGCCCGAAAGGGCCAGCCCCATCCCCTTGCTCAGGGCCACCAAGGCGGCCTCGTCGAGGTCGCGGATGGCTATGTCGTGGCGCGCGAAGGCGTAGGCCGATCCCAGGCGGAGATGGTCCATCCGCGGCAGGCCGGGGGCCACCTGCTCGACCGCCTCGTTGGCCAGGATGCGCTTGAACAGCAATTCGCGAACATCCGCGGCCATGGGCCCGCCGTAATACCGGCGGTAAGTGCGAACCTGATCCACCGGCAACCCGATCTCCCTGGCCAAGGCGGCCACGCTCAACGCCACCGGATCCATCACCCCCGGGCGGGGCAGCACCGTGGCCACCGGTTCCGTCTCGGCGGGTTCGTCCCAAGCCCTGATGGCGCCGATTTCAGCGACTTCGTCCACCAGCACCTGGGAGGCCAGCTCCCGGGCCTGCTCCCGGTCCATTTCGCCCTCGACCAGGTAGCCGCGAGACGCGGCGGTGATAAAGCCGGCGGGCGGTTCCGCATGGGCCAACAGGCGGTATTCGCCACGGACCCTGTCGACTTCCAATTCCGCCAGACGGGCCCGGATCTCGATATCCCAGAGCATGCCAACTCCCCCAAGTCGTTCCGTGGTGCTAGTGTATTGGCTTGGCGGGCACCGACACGCCGCCAGACCGACCCCCAAGCCGAAGGAGACATCCCGTGCCAGTACAGGCCCTGCAGGCGACATTGGTTGAACCGTTCAAGGTTGAGATTCGCCAGGTCACCCTGCCCGATCCCGCGCCGAACCAGATTTTGTTGGCGGCGGAAGCCACCGCCATCAGCGCGGGTACCGAATTGGCCGTGTACACCGGCACCCACCAATGGTTGAAGGACCCGTCCATGCCGGATTGGAAATTCCCGTTCCGGCCTGGTTACTCGGCCGCCGGTCGGGTGGTGGCCGTCGGCAAGGATTTTCCCGGGGGATTCCAGCCGGGAGAACGGGTCAGCTACCCCGGAAACCATGCCACGCACGAACTGCTGACCGTTGGCCATGAACGCTGCCGGGTCTGGCGCATGCCCGAGAATTTGCCGTTTGAAAAGGCGGCGGTGGCCTGCGTGGCCCGCTACGGCATGGGTGCCGCCATCCGGGCGGGTCTCACCTTGGGCCGAAGCGCGGCGGTGCTGGGCTTGGGTGTTATCGGCCAGTTTGCCCTTCGGGCCCTGCGCGCGGCGGGCTGTCACCCCGTGGTGGGCATCGACGCGGTCCCCATGCGTCGCAAGGCGGCCATGAATGCGGGTGCCGACTTGGTGATCGACCCGTCCGATGGCAAGGCCAAGGATGCCCTTCGCCAATACCTGGGAACCACCGGCGCCGAGATCGTCGCCGACTGCACCGGCGTGCCGGACGCTGTTCCCGTCGCCATGGGGCTGGCTTGCCATGGCGGGCAGGTGATCGTGGTCGGCAGCCCGAGGGGCTTGGCCAAGGATGTCAACTTTTACGACGACCTGCACCGCCGCTACATCGAGGTCTCCGGCGCGCATGGCAACATGCTGTTTGAACCGGCGCACACCCGCCTGGCCGGGGCTTGGGACATTCACAAGGCCCAGCATTGGCTATTGGCATCGCTGGCCAACGGCAGGCTGAACCTCGATTCCCTCGTCACCCACAAGATTCGTCCCGAGGGGATTGGCCAAGCCTACGAGGGCCTGCTGAAGGACAAGGACAATTACCTGGGCGTGGTGGTTTCGTGGACCTGACCGCGCTGGCCTATCTCACCGCGGGTCTGGCTGGGGGCATCAACGCCCTGGCCGGCGGCGGCACGCTCCTGACATTCCCGGCCCTGCTGCCGCTCATGACGCCCACCCAGGCGAACATGACGAGCACCATCGCCCTGTTGCCCGGTTCCGTCACCGGGGCGTGGGCCTACCGCCAGGAGATCGGGTCGCTCAGGCCTTGGTTTGTTCGCTTGCTTCCGGCCTCGCTGGTGGGATCGTTGATCGGTTCGCTGCTATTGGCCTTGGATCCGGGAGGATCCTTCAAGCTGATCGTGCCCTGGCTGATCCTGTTCGCCTCGGTGCTTTTCATCGCCCAGCCTTGGCTGGGCAGGGCGGCGCCTCGAACGGGGCAGGGATCGGGATTTGGCCTTCTGTTGATCGCCTCGGCCTGCCAATTCGCGGTTTCAGTTTACGGCGGGTATTTTGGCGCGGGCATCGGCATACTGATGCTCGCCACCTTGGGCCTGTGGGGCGCCGGCGACCTGCACCAGATCAACGGCCTCAAGAACCTGTTGGCTGCCTGTATCAACGGGGTTTCCGTCGCCGTGTTCGCTTGGGAGGGGAGCATTGTCTGGTCGCTGGTGCCCGGGATGGCGGGCGCTTCGGTGGTTGGCGCCTTTCTGGCGGCGAACTTCGGCAAACGCCTGCCCAAGCCGGTTCTTCGCGGATTCATCATCTTCGTTGGATTGGCCCAGACTTCGTATTATCTTCTGAGGCAGGCGGGCATCCTGCCCGGCTTGGAAACGGCCAAACCATGACGGAAAGGAAATTCAAAATCATGAGCAACCGGCGCCATCTGCTGACCGCCACTCTGTGCCTGCCCTTGCTTTTGGTGGTGGCATGCGCCGACACCGATGCCATTCAGGTGCCGGCCGAGGCGAAATCGCTTCCTTCCGGCCTCAAGTACCTCGACCTGAAGGCAGGCGAGGGTGCCGAGGCCAAGAAAGGCAGTGCCATCAAGGCCCATTACACGGGAATGCTGCAGAAAAATGGCAAAAAATTCGACAGCAGCGTCGATCGGGGC
>CAWUNZ010000355.1:0-3587 GCA_963923445.1 uncultured bacterium | reverse complement strand
CCCTGAGGAGTCCGGGAAGGCCCAGGGTCGATCCGAACAGCGAAGCGGCACCGGCGCGGATGCCGTCGCGGCGAGAAATTCCATCGCAGAATGAGCGCATGTCACGACCTCGCGGCTGATCAGTGATTGAAAAGGAATTCGCCGCTGTTGAGCAGCGCCCAGGCCAGGTCCTCGACGGCGGGCCTTCTCGCCTTGCCGGCCCGCGACAGGTGCGCCTGCCCGGCCTCCATCTCCCATGCCTCCGGCAACCGGGAAAGGAACGCCAGGTACAGTTCCTCCACAAGCCGGCCGTTGTCGGGGAAATCCTCGGTCAACCTGGCCACGGTCCCGCCGTCATGCGACAGCTTGTCGTGGACCAGGCTCGAATTCAGAAGGCTGAGCACTTGGCCGACGGATGGCTCCCTGGTTCGCTCGCACTCGCAGGCCGTCACCCGCGACGGCCTGCCGAACTTCTTCAGGAACCCATGCCGGGCCTTGCTGTCCCAAAGTTGGGTGGCCCTTTCCGCCAATGGCGATCCTTGGAATTTCTCCGGCACTCCGAGGGCTTGGCAGATGATGTCCAGGGTGACCTCGGCTTCCGGCCTGCGAAGGTAGGCCCGGGAAAAATTCCTCTCGTCGAGCCCGTTCGTTTCATCGGGCTTCGCCGATGACTGATAGGCGCGCGACGCGCTGATATGCCTGATCAGGGCCCGGGCGTCATACCCGCTGCGCTCGAGATGATCCGCGAGGTGATCCAGCAGTTCGGGGTTCACGGGTGGGTTGGTGGCCCTGACATCGTCCACCGGTTCAACGATCCCCCGGCCCGTCATCCACGCCCAGATACGGTTCGCCATGTTTCGGGCGAAGAACGGGTTGCCGGGTCGGGTCATCCAGCCGGCAAGGTCGGTCCTCGGCTCACCCTTCAGCCGCTCCGAGGGCGTCTCCGTTCCCAGGGCATGGGGATGAACCACCTGCCGGGTCCGAGGATGGGTCACCGGACTGGCTGAGAAGAAGGCGGCCATTCCGTGGTAGTCGGACTGCCGCCAGCGGTCGAAAGGATGGTGGTGGCATTCCGCGCAGGTGATGCGCACTCCCAGGAACACCTGCGAGACCGCGCTCGCCGCGTCTCCCGGCCGGGACAGAACCTTGAGAAAATTCGCCGGGCCCACTTCAGCCGGAGGGCCGTCGGAGGCCACCAGCGACCGGGCGAACCGGTCCAGCGGCATGTTTTCGGCGATCGCCGAACGGATCCAGTCGTGGTAAAGCGCCGCCTGCTGGTGGCCCAGAGCCTCCCGGTCCACCCTCAGCAGGTCGGCCCAGCGCATCGCCCACAGGTCGGCATGCTCGGGCCGGCGCAGGAGTTCATCCACCAAAATCGCCCTTCGATCAGGCCGCTTGTCCGCGAGGAATTTGCGAGCCTCGCCGGGTGTCGGCAACACGCCGCACAGGTCGATGTGCGCCCTCCGCAGGAATTCCGCGTCGCTGCACAGGCCCGAGGGCGCGATGTTCAGCCGGGCGAGCTTGGCGTCCACAAGCTCATCGACACGGTTCAGGCGGGGTGCCCGGCTTCCGGCCACGGGCCCTGAACGAGGCACCACTGCGCGGAAAACCGCCACCTCGCCCAGGTAGCCGGCCATGATCGCTGCCTCTCCAGGGGTGCGCAGAGTCGAAACCTCACCCCGGGAATCGACGGTGGCCACCGACTCGGCGTTGGTTTGGAACCGGGCATGGCGCGTGACATCCTTTTCCCGGCCGTCACTGAAGCGGGCAAGCACCCTCAACCGGGTGGTGGATACGGGGCCCATCACACCCGCTTCCGGTTCCACCCTTATGGAGGCAAGGGTGGGCGCGTCGGGCGATCCCGCGGGCGACCCGATGGCGATCCACGCCCTCATGGCTTGGTAGTCCTCGCTGCCAGAGGGAATCTTCACCCCTCCGCCATGGGCCACCCTGCCGCTTGCCTTGCGAAGCAGAAGGCTTTCGTCGGGAGAAGAGGGCGAGACCCGTCGCCCGCGACCCTCCTTCACAATGGCCGCGCGGTCCGCGTCCGGGTCTGAACCCAATACCGAAAGTTTGAATCCACCCTGGCCTTCCGCCTTTCCATGACAACCCGAGGCGTTGCAACCGTGCCGACCAAGAAGGGGAAGGATGTCATTCTCAAAATGCGGAGATGAGGCCTGGCCCGGCAGGGCGCATGCGGACAGCAAGAATATCGCGGCCGATTCGATCATGGGGATGAATCCGGCGGAATGATTCCGGAAGGCAGGAAATTAATTCTGTCCCTAGGATGCCACCGTGTCAAAGCGGATTGTGTTCGTTCCCCTCGATTATGCCCCGTGCCGATTGCCGGCGATGGAACTTGCCTGCCATACTGTCGTTCTGGCAAAGGAGAAGCATCATGACCGCCGAACCCGATCGCAGGATTTTCAATTCCGTTGTCGCGACCGCACCGCTGGCCACTCAGACCGCGTTGTCCGGGACCAAGCGAAAGCTGTGCGTTATCGGTGCCACGGGCAGGGGGGATTACGGGCACGGCCTCGACACGGCCTTTTCCCATCGGTCGGATATCGAGTTGGTGGCGGTTGCCGACGCCACCCCGGCAGGCCTGAAAAAAGCGGCGGATAAATTGAAGGCGCCCAAATCCTACGCCGATTTCCGCGAGATGCTCTCCAAGGAAAAGCCCGACTTTGTGGTTGTGGCCCCGCGGCACTCCGACCAGCACCTGGCCATGGGCCTCGCGGCGGTGGAAGCGGGTGCCCACATCTACATGGAAAAGCCGTTCATGCCTTCCCCGTCGGACGCCGACGCCCTGCTCAAGGCCGCCGATGCCAAGGGTTTGCGAATCGCCGTGGCGCACCAGATGCGCATGGAACCAGCAGTGACTGATCTGAAAAAGGCCATTGCATCGGGCTCGATGGGCGACCTCTTGGAAATCCGCGCCTGGGGCAAGCAGGACAACGCGCGCGCCGGTGGCGAGGACATGATCGTCCTGGGAAGCCACCTCTTCGACCTCATGCGCCTGTTCGGCGGGGACGCGCTCTGGTGCCGGGCGGGAGTCACCCTCGCTGGACGCGACATCACCAAGGCCGACGCCCGCATGCCCCGCGACAATGTGGGCCTCGTGGCAGGCGACGAGGTCAACGCCCAATTCGGCTTTGCCAAGGGTGTCATTGGCACCTTCACCAGCAGGGCCAGGCTTCGGGAGGCCGCGGGCCCATGGGGGCTTGAATTGCTTTGCACCAAGGGCGCTGCCCGTATCGCCACCAACATACCCACCCAGGTCTTCACCAGGCCGCTCAACTCCTGGAACGCCGAGGGTAGCGGCATCGCTTGGAAACGCCCTGCAGGACCCGCGCCGGCCGGCTCATTCCTTCAGGCCAATGCCAGGCTCGTCGATGACCTCATCGCCGCTGCCGATTCCAAGCGCGAACCCGAGTGCTCGGGCCGAAACGCCATGCGAGCGGTGGAGATGGTGATGGCTGTCTACCGCGCGTCGCTCACCGGGTCGAAGGTGGCCATGCCGTTGGCCGAGAGGGGCCATCCCCTGGCCTCTTAGGCTCCGGGTGGCACAGACAACCATGACGACGGTTTTTTATAGTTAACCACGG
>CAWUNZ010000354.1:0-3600 GCA_963923445.1 uncultured bacterium | reverse complement strand
AAGAAAAAGCGGTTCGACCTCTGGATTTCCTGTCCAAGGCCTATCCCTCCCCGGCAATTCCAATTGAAATTTCTCCCGCTGACATAAATCCTTTAACGCCCGCAATGTCCCGTTCTTTTCAGGAACATGCCAGGAGCCGCAGCGATTGAATCCGTTGTTAATTCCAGTAAGGGCTTGCAATTCTGCGGATAAACTCGGAAACCGTTGGGAACTTAAAGTCCTCAGGCGGTCTGCAACCGGAGCTCCAGTGGAAGCCATGCCAGGCGGTATGATTCCGGCTCCAGCCCAGGTAGCCTCTTTTCCACAGGCCCCTCGCTCAACAATTTGAACGCGTTTGCCTTCTTTGGCCAAAAAATAGGCCAATGTCAGGCCTTGAACACCTCCGCCAATGATCAGGATATCGACACCGGATTCCATGCCGTGATGGTATCCTTAGAAACAGATGTCGGAAACGAGCTGATTGTCAGGCAAACAAAAAGTTGAGCATCAGGAAGGATTGCCCGGCGAATGGATGCCCAAACCCGTTCCATCCTGGAATTGCCCCGCGTTCTCGAATGGATTGCCAAATCTTGTATCAGCAGTCTTGGCAAGGATTTACTTCTTCAAGTAGAGCCATCTGACAGTCTGCCGCTACTTCGGGCCGAGTTTGACCTTCTGGGTGAAATGATCCGTGCGGTTTTGGATGAATTGAGCCCACCATTGGCTGGGTTGCATGATGTGCGCCTCCTGATTCGCCGGGCCGTGATTGGTTCGGTTTTGTCTGTCGATGACCTGAGGGACTTATCCGAAACTTTGCTCGTAACCGGATCGATTTACCGTTGGCGAAGCAAACTTAATGAAAAGCATGCCCTTCTGATCGATTATGCCGCATCGATTCAGGATTTAGGAATGGTGGCCCGTGGAATTCAGTCCTGCGTGGACTCCCGTGGCCATGTCCTTGATTTGGCCAGCCCCGAGTTGGCAAAGGTTCGACAACAATTGTCAGACTTGGACGAACGAGTCAAAAACACAGTCAACCGCCTTCTCAGGGATCCTGAGCTACGAAAAATCCTCCGATACCCCAACGCAACTGTGGTTGGTGACCACTATGTGCTTCCGATCGCGGCCAACCACAGACAGCGTTTCCCCGGGGTGATTCATCGCTCTAGTGGAAGTGGGGAAACGCTTTTTGTTGAGCCAGCCGAAGTGGCCGGTATGAGCGCGGAACGGGCCATTCTCAAAGGGGAAGAGGAGCGGGAAATCAACCGTGTGCTGCGCAGGCTCACGGCAGAAGTTGCCAAGGTCGCCGGCCCGTTGAACCATGCGATTGAGAAGCTGGGTCGCCTTGATTCACTTCAGGCCAAGGCCCAAGTGGCTGTGGAATACCAATGGAATGTGCCGCATTTGGAATCGGGAGCTCGACTCTGGCTCAAAGGGGCTCGCCACCCGCTATTGGAACAACTCTTCAGGCAAAAAAACACCGATCCCCACGAGGGTGAGCGCACGGTTGTTCCAATCGAGGTCCGGCTTGGGGATGGCCAAAGTTTACTTGTGATCACTGGCCCTAACACAGGGGGCAAAACCGCGGCGCTCAAAACGGTGGGATTGATTTCCCTCATGGCTCAATGTGGATTGGCGGTCCCTTGTGAACACGGTTCAGTGTTGCCCCTTTTTGATGAAATTGTGGCCGATATTGGTGACGAGCAAAGCTTGGAACAATCTTTAAGCACCTTCAGTGCGCACATGGCACGGGTTAGCGTGATCCTAAGCAAGACAACCAGTCGAAGCTTGGCCCTGATCGACGAGTTGGGAGCAGGGACCGACCCGACCGAGGGAGCAGCACTGGGAAGGGCGATCCTGGATGAATTGGACAGGCGGGGATGTCTGGCACTGGTAACCACCCACCTCGGAGACCTGAAACACTACGCGCTCCATAACCCAAGGGCCTTGAACGCCGCTGTCGAATTCAACTCGAGGACACTGCGCCCCGAATACAGGCTTATTTTGGGTGAGGCAGGCCATAGTCACGCCTTAAAAATCGCCTCCAGGCTGAATCTTCCAAATGGACTGATCAAAAGAGCCAGGGCCTACCTGCGCAAGAAGACAAGCAAACAAAGGGAGCTTCGCAAGCTGCAAGCCGACCGACTGGCAACGGAAGACTTGCGAAGGGCCGAGGTAGCCATCGAGGTTGAGGCTTCGATTCGCCGGGAGGATACCCGCAGAAACTCGGAAACAGAGAATCGCAAGGAATCAAAACGACGCGAACTGGAGGCCGCCCGCGAGCGCCTGCGCCCTGGGGACGAGGTCATGGTGGCGAGCTTTGGCCAAAAAGGAATGATCAATCGACTGGATCTGCCCCGCGGTCAGGCCATGGTTCATGTGGGACTTGGGGACTGGTCCTTACCTCTGTCGGATCTTTACCCAACTGGTTTTTCCCCAGAGGCATGAATGCTCAGCAAAGCTAATCGGCGTTCCAAGCTTCGCAATTTCAAAATGGAAAAAATCGACAAAAACAGTGCTAGACCGGCCGCACCGGCCATCCAGTTAAGTCTTGAATCAAATTGGGCATTTGTAGTTACATTTTGACCTAAATTAAGAGCTGTCTCCCCGTAATGATCGGATGCCCAAACACGGACCAGCCAATTACCTGTATCAACATCCCGGAAAAATGCCTTGCCTCCAGTCATGCCAATCCGAAACCTCTCGTTCCCATCGGGATCCTGAAGGACCGCCTCTCCGGATCCCGCAGGCTGGTCGGCGGCGAAACGGGCGGTCACCTCAATGCCGCCGCTACCATCCCTCCTGGCCTCCACCTCAAGACGATGCCAAAGGGAAGCCGCGTGGGATGAAGCCGCCAATACAAGCAAACAGATCGGGACAGAAACGGATTCACGAATCCCCAACATTCCCGGGCGCGCGCGCCACACCAAGCCAACCACCGCCGCACTCACTAATCCTTCAACCAACACAAGTGGGAGGTGAATCGCCACAACGGCAATCGCACTCGTTGCCCACGATCCCTGCCCCCAGAGCAACAGCACACCCGCATGCGTCAGAACCGTCAGGATTGCCGCAATAGCCCCGGTTGCAAAGCCCACAAGTTGGATCCTTCCTTGTTTTCCAGCGTGCGCGACCACTCCGCGGCCGATACTCCCAACCAAAACCGCAGGTAAGCCCATCACCAAGGCGTTGATGGCGATAGAACTTGGCCCGCCATGGGCGAACAACAAGGCTTGCATCGCGCATCCCACTAAAATAGCTGGAAATGCCCGTGTTCCCAGCATCATTCCAACCAGGCCGGTTAAAAGCAAATGTGTTTTGGGGCCAGCGGGAACTGGAATCGAAAGAAGGGAACCGAGGAAAAAAACACCCGAGAAGAGGGCCACCATGGGCGCCTCCTCTTCCGACATTTTCCAGCAGGTGGCAATCAAAACCAACAAGCAAACCAACCAAGCCGAGCATAACGGAACTATCGATAATTGGCCGTCAGCCAAATGAACAGCCAATAGGATCGTCGCCATCATTTGGCCATCATCAGGGTTTTGGCGGGGCAGGGGAGGCCGGGCGGGTTTCCTCTAATTTTAGCAACTCCTCAGCATCCTCGACCCCCTGCTTGTCTTC
>CAWUNZ010000353.1:0-3626 GCA_963923445.1 uncultured bacterium | reverse complement strand
GGCCACGGGTCGGGCCAGGAGAGTTCGGCGCGCAGGTTGCCGGGACAGTAATGATTGCGGATGTAGTCGCGAAGCGTGTCCGGTGCATGTTTTTGGCGGCTGGCGGCCAGCCATTGGGCGTACGCGTCGAGGGCTTCATCCATGTGGGCGGTGCGCCCGAACCGGAAGTGGCCGAAGCGTGCCCCCAGTTGCCAGTAGGCCGAGTCCAAGCCCTCGTCGGTTTTGAGCAGTTTCCACAGGGCGCAGGCCAACCCGGTGCGATCGATTCCCCGGTGGCAGTGGATCAGCAGGGGTTCTTGGGCATTGTCGAGGATGTCGAGCAGTTCGCGTATGGCCTTGGTGGAGGGGAGACGGGTGGCGGAGAACGCCAAGTCTTCCAAGTTGATGTCCATCTCCTGGCAAGAGCGGGCCTCGTTCCGGTACCAGGGCGTGGGATCGCAGCAGCCTCGCAGATTGACCACGGTTCGAATGCCGTATTCGCGGGCGAGGCTCTGGAGCCTTGAGTAGTCGGGTTGGGAGCACCGATACAGGCGGTTTTCCGAGACGGTGTGGAAGTTCCCCCCGGCGAAAACCCTAAGGCTTTCCGCGCCCAGAAAGGCGACCAACAGGCCGGAAATCACCATCAATACCCTGTACGGCACAGGCAACCCCGTCTGGCCTCGGCTTCCATTCCGCGCGCGCGGACCGGATCATGCCACAGGCGCTAACCCCGGTTCCAGACGGAACATCGCCCGCCCGAGAGGACCATTCCCATGATCATCGGTTGGATTTGCCTTATCTCGTGCATGAATCAGTCCGAGCAAATGAGCGCCAAGGTGGAAGCGATCGCCAAGGAGGTGGGTGGAACCCTGAACCTTTATGCCTTAAACCTCAAAACCAAAAAAGGTTACGGCATCAGGGAAGATTCGCCATGCCGCACGGCCAGCACGATCAAGCTGCCGATTCTGGCGGCGGTGCATGCGGAGGTGAAGGCGGGAAGGCTGGCTTGGAATGAGAAGCTGGTTCTTGGGCCGATGTCGCGGACGGGCGGCGCGGGAATCTTGCCCGAGTTGGGCGACGGCTTGGCGCTGAGCTTGAAGGATGCGTCACGGCTGATGATGGTGCTGAGCGACAACACGGCCACCAACATGATTCTTGACCGGATGGGAACCGACAGGGTGAACGGCCATCTGGAGGATTGGGGTTTCAAGGTGACCCGGTCGATGCGGAAAATCGGCGCCGGCGGGGAAAGCAAGGCTTTTCACATGCCGGACAACAAAAGGCCCGACGGATCGACCTATGGCATCGGTCGCAGCACGGCGAGGGAGATGGTGGAGATCCTGTCCAGGCTGGATGCCGGAACCCTGATCAGCCCGGAGGACTCGAAGGAGATCCTGGCGGTGATGGGAAGGCAGCAGGGCCGGGACGGTTTGGCGCGGCAGGACATGAAGGTGAAGGTCGCGGCCAAGGCCGGGGCGCTCGACCGGTTGAGGTCGGAGGTCGGCATCCTGCGGACCCCCAAGGCCACCGTGGCCATGGCGATCACCTTCGATGACCTGCCAGAGACGAATTGGTCGGTGGACAACAAGGCCTTGGTGGCGATCGGCAGGCTCTCCCAGGCACTGCTGGAGGGCCTGCCCGACACCCCGTGAAGATCAGGGGAGTTCCTTGATCTTGATATTTCGGAACTCGATGGGGGAACCCTCGGACTCCAGGCAGATGTAGCCGGTCTTCGGGTTGCATTCGGCGCCGCCGGAGACTTCCTCGCCGTTGACTGTCAGGCGGATCTCGCCATTGACGGCCTTGATGTGGTATTGGTTCCACTCGCCGGCAGCCTTGGTGGTTTCCTTCTTCGGGAAGCTTCGCTGTCCGTTGGGTGAAACGGGAGGGAAAGGCTTCATCTTGCTGGACCCGACGGGGAACACATCGCCGTGGCAGGTGAACCAGTCGGCCTTTTTCTTGGTGCTGTTCTCGTAGTTGGTCTTGTAGGCGAGGTCGAGTACCTGGACCTCGATGCCATGGGGCAGGGCACCCCGCTTGAGTTCAGCCAAGGGCTTCTCAGGCGCCCAGACGAACACGCCGGAATTGCCCGCGGGCTTGAGGTGTTTCCATTCAAGGACAAGCTCGAAATTGGCGTACTGCTTGGCACTCTTGAGGACGCCCACCGGGGTTCCGGTGCAGTACAAGGAACCGTCATCCTTCCATTGGAAGGTGTTGTCATCGCAATTGGCCTTGGTGAAATCATCCTTGCCCATGGTTTTCCAACCCGGGCCGGAACCCGGCTTGTCGTCCGCGGCAAGGGCGATGGTGATGCCGCCAAGGGCGAGGAATGTGAAGGCGTATCGCAGCATGGTGAATCTCCGGTAGTGGGGGGTCATCAATATCTCGTAAACATGCCGGGGACCGAATATCGAACCGATTGTCAGCGCTCCGGTGTCATCAAAAAGCTCATGCCATAGGCGGCAGGTTCAAAATCCTTGCCCGCACCCTTCTTGAGAAAAGCCGGGATGATGGTCTTTTCGATGAGCAAAGGCACAGGGCGCGGGCCGGCGACCGGCCCATTGGCATGGATGTAACGGATTTCAACGGTGGCGCCCGGCCTGAGGCCGACCTTGGTGCGCTCAACATAGAGCACCCGGGCAATCGCGACAACTTCGGTAGCATTTCCCTTGACCGCCCTCTTGACAGCCTCGACCTCGATCAGCAGCGCCTCGGGCGCCTCAAGTCGGAGGGTGTCGTAGGAACCGGGGGGCAATTCGGCGCGCCCGGCGGACACGATGAGGAGACAAGCGAGCGCCGTGATCCATTTGGAAAGCTTTTTCATGGGGTGCCATCAGCCTTGGTGCGTTGGTTTGGAGGGTCCAATCAACAATTTGTAACATAATACCGTTATTGATTTTCAAATGGAAGAATCCATGGAAAAACGAAAAGGGGCGCGCCGGCGGAGCGAGGTGCCACCCGAGGTACGCCGGGGTCTGAACGAGGGGACCTTGGAGACGGCGAATCTGGTTGAGGGTCTGGTGGTGGATTGCGCGGCGTTGCTGAGGCATGTCGCCCCCGAATTGTCACCCGGGGCCATTGCCTCCGTGAGGAACTCGCAAGGGATCGTCCGCAAGATGCGGGTGGCTGGAGAAACGCTGGCGGCGGAGTGGGGAATTCGCGGTTACGACCGCTTTGCCTCGCACCGCTCGGACACGGTTCGGGGTTGGGCAGCCTACCTGATGGCGGCCGTGCCGAACCTGACGCTCAGGCAACGGCTTGAGCGGATACGGTCGCTGGCTGATGACCCTCACTTCGCGGTTCGCGAATGGGCTTGGATCGCCACCCGGGACGCCGTGGCAGCCGATCTGCCCGCATCGATTCGGCTGTTGAAGCGATGGACCGGAAGCGGTTCCGCGAACATAAGGCGGTTCGCCGCCGAGATCACCAGGCCCCGGGGGGTATGGTGCGCGCATGTGGCATTGCTCAAGGAGAAGCCCGAGTTGGGGCTGCCGCTTTTGGAACCGCTCAGGTCGGATGGTTCCAAATATGTGCGTGATTCGGTGGCCAACTGGCTGAATGATGCCGGCAAAACCCGTCCGGAATGGGTCTCGGCGTTGTGCGACCGCTGGAGCCGTGAAAGCCGGACACCGGAGACGGCTCATGTG
>CAWUNZ010000352.1:0-3644 GCA_963923445.1 uncultured bacterium | reverse complement strand
ACGAATCCTCCGCCGGCCTGCACATAAACGCCCGTGTCATCAATCATCGGCGAACACACGAAACCGAACGCCGGAAGCGGACTCTTGAAACGCTCGACAAAATCGACACGCCAGTGTTCTCGCCCGGTCTTGGAGTCGAGTTTGACGAGTACATCGCGGATCCCGGCGATGTATATGGAATCGCCATCGAGGGCTGGTGTGCTCCGAATCCAGTCGCCGTTTCGCTTGGCGAAGAACGGCACGCTCATGGCACCGGGCCAGGAGGCCTGCCAAACCAGCTTGCCGGTCGAACGATCAAAAGCCTTGGCAATCTCATCGCGGGCACTGGCTGTTTCGGCGGTGTAAACGCGGGTGCTATCCACAACGGGGCCAGGGTAGCCAGGCCCCATTTCAACGCGCCAGGAGCGGATGAGATTAGTTTCCTTGAGCGTTTCAGGCCAAGGCGCCGAACTTTCGGGAAGTCGGGCATCGCGGTTGGGACCGCGCCACTGGTCCCAGTTGTTCGAGGAACCGGCGTCGGGGAACGCCAACGAGAGCAATGTGGAAACAATGATCAGCATGACAATTCTCCCAGGCCTGATTCATTAATAGGCGGGAGAAGGATAAGAGCGGCTCTCAGCCCATCATTTCCTCGGTCAGGTTGGCGTTGCTGTAGACATTCTGGACATCGTCATGGTCGTCCAACGCCTCAAGAAGCCTGGCGATTTTGACCCCGGTTTCTTTATCCACGGAGACGGGATCCTTCGGAATGCGCGTCACCTCGGCGCTCTCGGGAGCCAATCCGGCCTTGGTGAACGCCTCTTGAACCTTTTGAAAAACACCGGGATCGCAGGTGACCTCGAAATTGGACCCGGCCGAGCGAACATCGTCGGCGCCGGCGTCGAGAGCCAGGCCCATCAGTGTGTCTTCATCAGTGGAACCGGCTGGAATGATGAAAAGCCCTTTCCGGTCGAACATGTGGGCCGCGCATCCGGGGGCGCCCATGTTTCCGCCGCCTCGTTCGAAGATTTTCCTCACCTCGCCGTTGGTGCGGTTGCGATTGTCGGTGAGAATATCCACCAGCACCGCCGTGCCACCCGGGCCGAATCCCTCGTAAATGATCTCGTCGAAGATGACTCCGTCGATCTCACCGCAGCCCTTTTTGATGGCGCGCTCGATGTTGTCCTTGGGCATGGAGACGGCGCGCGCCTTGTCGATGGCGTAGCGGAGCTTGAGATTCATTGCCGGATCGCCGCCACCATTTTTCGCGGCGATCATGATGTACCGCGACAGCTTGCTCCACAGCTTGCCGCGCTTGGTGTCCTGAATTCCCTTGTGGCGCGAAATATTCGCCCAATGACTATGTCCCGCCATCGCCTGCAACCTCAGTTAACGCGGGCGGGCTTGGGGCCCCCCGCCAGCTTGCGCTCGATCTGCTCGAGCCGGTTTTCCCCGGGTCGATCTTGCCCAGCCCGCCAAAGCGCCGCCGCCCTCTCCCAGCAAGTTCGGGCGCTTTCTTGTTCACCGCGGGCTGCCAAGGCATCACCCAGATGATCCCACAATACCGGGTCGTCGCCCTCCGGCAAACGGGTGGCCCGCTCGAGTTCCCGGCAAGCCTCGTCGAGTTTTCCACGCTTGAACAGAATCCAGCCCAGCGTGTCCACTTTCATGGCGCTGTCGTGCGCGGGCGTCCACGCGGCCAATTCGAATCGGGGCATCACCCCCTGCCTTCGCTGCATGGCTTCCAATTCAATCGCCTCGCGGATCAATTTTTCCGCTCGTTCAAGATCGGTCCCTTTCTCAGCCAACTCGTAGCTAAGTTCGTTAGCCAAGTCCGGGTCCGCCGGGTTTTGGTCAACCAAGGTGGAAAGTTCATCCAACGCCTCTTTCTCCCGGCCCGTTTGCTTAAGCACGCGAATTTTTGCCAAGGTCAGGTCGCGTTTTTCCCCAGGCAGGCCGTGGATCCGCGCTAACGCCTTCAATTGCGCATCGGCCTCATTGGCTCTTCCCAAGTTTGCCAACACAAGCGCCTTGAGCCTTCCAGCCCAGAGCGAAACCTTGCCATCGGCGCTGTCATCGGCCTTCTTCAATTCTTCAAGGGCTTCTTCATGCCTTCCCATGGCCATCAATATGGAAGCGCATGTCGCCGACTGCCTGGCCCGCGACGCCTCGGGCAGTTCATCGCGGATGCGGCGGCAGATGGCCAACGCGTCTTCCTTGCGATGCTCCCGCATGCATAATTCCACGGCAAAAAACCGCAACTCATCGGCCCGAACCAACTGCTTGGGATCCGGCCGACGCAAAGCTTCGAATACCAAGGCGCGCGCCTGCCCGTGTGACCTGAATCGGGTCGCCGCCTCAGCCAGCAAGACCAGAGTTTGAGGCTTGAACTCTGCCAAGGCCCCACCGACGCTTCCACCTGCCGCTTGGGCTTTGCCGGCAACCACCTCAAGAACCCTTTTCAACCGTGCCGGATCTTCCAAAAGTGCTTGAACAAGAACCCGGCAGGCATCCGGACCTCCTTGGGAACCGGGAAAGGGGGGTGGGCCACCAGCCAGTCCGCCATCGTCAGGCACCACCCAATCGTCCACCAGTTTCGCCAGGCGAAGGGCACCGGCGTCCCCCCTTTCAAGGAACCCAGTTGCCACCTCACGCGCCGCCACGGGATGCGCCTGCTCCCTGAGAACCCGCATCGCCTGCTCCAACGCCTCATCCTTTCGCGAGGACCGCCCCAACTCCCGAGCCAACAGCAATCGAAGGTCGGCGTTGCGCGGATCGTTTTCCACATGGGTGCGCAATTCATCCAGCAAGACGGAATCCGCCCCGGCCTGTCGCCTCAACTTCACCAAAAGCTCGTATCCGTCGAGCATTTGGGGCTTTGTGGCCAGGTATTCCGCCAAGCGCGGCAGGGCCTCGTCGCGTGCCCCCTTGCGGGCCTGAATTTCCGCCAGCCTCAGTCCAAGGCGCGCCGTCCGCACCGGATCCCTCCTGTAGGCCTCCAGATAACTCGCCAACCCCGCCTCGGTGTCGCCCCGCTCCACGGCATAGCGGCCAATCCGCTCATGCACCTCGGCGCTTTTCCTTTCGATGTCCTCAACTCCGTAGACACCTATTTCCGATGCCTCGGGCCTATCAAGGAGCACCGCCAACTCCCGGAGCGTTTTCTCGGCTTTCTCCGAATCCTTCTGCTCCTCCCGAAGAGTGGCGATGACAATCATCATCCGAATGCGGCCGGGCAGGTTTTCCCCCATTTTGGGCAGCGTTTTCTCCAACACCGCCGCGGCCTCCCCCTCGCGGTTGCTCCGCCTCAGCGCCTCGGCCAAAAACAACGCCGAGGAGGCATCATCGGGTTTGGCGGCCATGATCCGCTCCCCCGATTCCAAGGCTTCGGGTATGCGCAACAATCCCAGGTACAGCGGCATCAGGGCCTGCCGGGGCGGAATGGCCTCGGGGTCGAGGCGCCGGACATCCTCCAGCAGGTTCATGGCCTCGACCAGGTTGCCTTCGTGCTGGGCCTGCAGGCCTTTCATGTACGAGTCGAGGGCCTTGCGCCGGTCTCGTTCTTCGCGGGTGGGCGGCGCCAGCGGCTTGGCAATCGCCGGTCGATCCTCCGGGACTTGCGAAAAGCCCCCCCATCCGGCCCACAGTGCCACCCATGCCATGAT
>CAWUNZ010000351.1:0-3645 GCA_963923445.1 uncultured bacterium | reverse complement strand
TGAGAACCCGGTGTCAGGTCGTGTAGTCGGCGTTCAGGCTGACATAGTCGTGGGTCAGGTCGCAGGTGTTGAACACGCACCCGGCCGACCCAAGGGTGAACACCAGCCGGAAGGTCAGGGCCCGATTTGACTTCATGTGCCGGGATACCGTCGCGGCGTCAAACGGTTGGGGTTCGCCCGCCTTGTACAGGCAAAACTGGTCCAGCCACAGCGACAGGTCGCTTTCCTCGAAGGGGACACCGGCATAGCCGGCGGCCGACACCACCCGGCCCCAGTTGGGGTCGGCGCCGAACACCGCCGTTTTGACAAGCGCGCTGTCGGCCACGGCCTTGGCCATGGCGCGGGCCTCGGTTTCCGTCCTCGCGCCCTCCACCTTCACCACCACCAGGTGCGAGGCGCCCTCAGCGTCCGAGGCGATGGCCCGGGCCAGCTCGGCGCAGACTTCCTCGAGGGCCTGACTCCATAGATCCAAGTCTGGGCCTGAAAGCGCCGGGGCGCCCGCGGGCATCGCCGCGCCGTTGGCCAGCACCAGAACCGTGTCGTTGGTGCTGGTGTGCCCCTCCACCGAGACGCAGTGGAAGCTGCGGTCCACCGCCGGCCGAAGGGCCTTGGCCAGGTCGGCGGGAGCCACGGCGGCGTCGGTGAAGGCGAAGGCCAGCATGGTGGCCATGTTGGGGCCGATCATCGCGGCGCCCTTGGCCATGCCGGCCACGATGACGGGGCCTGAGGAGGTGCGCACCGTCCGCGAGACCACCTTGGGCCTCGTGTCGGTGGTCATGATGGCCTGGGCCGCCTGGTCCAGTGCCGCATGCGTGCCGGCCAACGAGGTGCCGGCCTTTCTGATTCCCGTTTCCACCAGGCCGAAGGGCAGCAGGCGCCCGATCACGCCCGTCGAGGCCACCAGGAAAGACCGGTCGTCCTCGATGCCCGAGGCCTGCGCGGCGAGGGAGGTCATGGCCAGAGCGTCGGCCTCGCCCTGCTTGCCGGTGCAGGCGTTGGCGTTGCCCGAGCAGGCCACCACGCCCCGGAAGCCAGCGCCATCGCGCAGGCGGATGCGGTCGCGGCACAGGCGAACCGGCGCCGCCTGCACCCGGTTGGTGGTGAACATGCCGGCGGCCGTCGCCGGCCGGTCGGAAACGATCAGGGCGATGTCGCGGCGCGTGCCGTCATCGCCCCGGATCCCGCAGGCCGCGTCGCCAAACGACCAGCCGGCGGGGACTTGGAAGGACATGGGAGAACCCTGAGGAAAAACGGCGGGGGATCAGACCCCCATGACATTGTATCCGCAGTCCACATAAAGGATCTGCGCGGTGACCGCCGAGGCCAGGGGGCTGCACAGGAACGCCGTGGCATTGGCGACTTCCTCGACCTCGATAGGGCGGGGAAGGGGCGACTTGACCGCGGCGTGGTTGATCATGTCGTTGATGTCGCCGATGGCGCGGGCGGCGCGGGAGGCGTACGGGCCGGCGGAGACCAGGTTCACGCGGATTTTCTTGGCCCCCAGGTTGCTGGCCAGTTGCTGGGCGTCGATCTGGAGCGCCGCCTTGGCCGTGGACATGCCTCCGCCGTAATGCGGCACCACGCGGTCGCCGCCCAGGTAGGTGAGCGCCACCGCGTTGGGGTCGGGCCTTCCTTCCATCAGGGGGGCGAACGCGCGCATCAGGGCCGTCAATGAATAGCTGCTGATGCTCAGGGCCGTGAGGTACGCCGACCGCGAGGTCTCCACCATGCGGTTCTTGATCTCGGGGCTGAACGCCACGGCATGGATGACGATGTCCACATGCGGGGTGTGGGCCTTCACATTCTCCACCAGCCCGGCGATGGAGAAGTCGCCATGCTTGGTGAAGCGCTTGTCCTCGCGTGTCTTGGCGTCGACATCCGCCATGGTGTCGAAGCTGACATCGCAGGCGAAGACCTTTTCCACCTCGATGGAACCGGTGCCGTAGGGCAGGACCCGGCTTTCGGCGTCCGCGTCGCGGGTGAGGATGCTCTCGACGATGCTCACGAGGCGGGGATGCACGGCGAAGATGAGCCGGGCGCCGGCGGCCCGAAGGTACTTGGCGATGTGCCAGGCGAAACCGACATTGTCGCCAACACCGGTCACCAGGGCCACCTTGCCGGAAAGATCCAAGGGAATCATGCGAAACACCTCATCCGTGCGGCGCCGGATCCGTTCCGGCGATTTTGAACGCTTAGGTTGGAAATACCAATTCCGCCCCCTTGCGCAAAGGCCATCGGTGGACAATGGCTAGGCCCCGGCGCATAACCGGGGCCTGATGGAAGTCCATTGGATGCGGCCGGTTTAGCGGCTGGTCGCGGAAGTCAGTTGCAGGATGGCGTTGTCCACCTCGAGGCGGACGCGGGCATCGTTGTCCTGCCTTTGGTTTTTCAGTGCCTGCACGACTTCTTCTCGGGAAGCCCCAAGCTTGGCAAGCGAACGCGCCGCGCTGCCTCGCACCGCCGGGGCCGGATCGGTCTGCAAGGCCAATACCAGGGCACCCACCACCTCGGGGTTGCCGGCGAATGACCTGTTGGCCAGTTCCATGGTCGCGGCTTCCCGCTCGGAAGGCAGCAGGGCGTTTTTCAGCGTGGATATCGCTTGCCTGTGATCCAGCACGGGGGCCGGATTAGGCAAAGTCCGAACAATCTGCTGCGCGGGCATCACCGCCACGGGTTGTTGATAGGCCACCGGATAGGGTTGGGGGCGCTGCTGAGCGGCGAAGGCGTTCGTTTCCACCGGCTGGCCCATCATGGGCACATCCGCCGGAATGGGCCTTTGGCCGCCTTGCGGGCTGAAGGCGTTGGCCAGTCCGCCGGGCACATAGGCTCCCGGAGCAAATTGCTTCGGTCCAGGTGTGTAGGCATAGGCCGGCGGAACCATCACGCCGGGAGGAACCGAGGGCATACCCTCGGGAACGCGACCGGGTTCAGGCATCTTGAAGTTTGCGACCATTTCGGGGTCGGCACCCGCGGCCAGAATCGAGGCGGTGCCGGGTTGTCCGACGCGCCTGCCAAGGAAACCCCATGCGGGAAGTGCCCCGCCAAGAGCAGGACGGCCCACTTGGATTCCCGCCGCGCGGCTGGAACCATCGCGCGCTGATCGGATTTCACGCCCAGTCGCCGGGGCGCTCGCGGCATTTTGACCCTCGGCCGGCAACGGGGTGGAGGGCCCTGAAGAAGGAGGCGTTTCGCGTCCGGTTCCCGTTCGAGCGAACACCGATTCGCGCGAAGTCTTGGTTGAGGAAGGGCGCGTTTCGCGTCCAATTCCCAGGCGACTGAATACCGATTCCTGCGAAGGCTTGGCGTACTTCTCGGCGGCGGCTTCCTGCTTGGCCACACGCTCCTGGGCCGCCTCGATCACTGTCGGAAGCGGATCCGCTTTGCTCTTGTCCGCGCGTGGCAGTGGTTTCACCGACATCGCGGCCTGGTCGGCCGGAACCGGTTCCGATTTTCCCCATGATTGGCGCCAATTGCCAGTTGTGTTCGCTGGTTCCGAAGTGCTGGGAACAACGGCAACGCCGCCACCTTTACCCGAGGAACCCTTACCACCACTGTTGGGATCGCCTTTCATTCCATTGCCGTTATTGGCAGGGTCACCAGCGCCTTTTGAGCCGTTGCCCTTGGTTCCGGGGTCACCGGCGCCTT
>CAWUNZ010000350.1:0-3652 GCA_963923445.1 uncultured bacterium | reverse complement strand
GGGGGAATTGAACAATCGCCAGGGCGCCTCGCCCATGGTGGCGCGCGCCGAAGCCGCTCAGGGGTATTCCGCCCGGCCGGCGTGAAATGAACAAGACCCACCTGAGCCCCCATGCTCGACGGAAGCGTAAGACCCCTGATTGATCCGCCGCTGAACGCGGCCGGAATGCTTTTGGCGCGCCTTGGAGTGGGCGCCAACGCCATCACCCTGGTGGGTTTTTTGCTGGGCGGGTGCGCCTGCGCGGCCATCGCGCAGAGCCAATTCCCCGTTGCCTTGGCGCTGATGGCCGCCAACCGGGTTCTTGACGGCCTCGATGGCGCCGTGGCCCGCCGGCGCGGCCCGACCGACCTGGGCGGCTACCTCGACATTGTCTGCGACATGATCTTCTATTCCGGCGTGCCGTTCGCCTTCCTGCTTCGCGACCCGGCCGACGCGGCGCCCGCGGCGTTCCTCATGCTCAGCTTCATGGGCACGGGGGCGTCGTTCCTGGCCTACGCGGCCATCGCCGCCAAACGCGGTGAAAATACACGGGCGCAAGGGGTGAAGTCCATGTACTACTCCTTCGGCCTCATGGAGGGGACGGAGACGATCGCGTTCTTTGCCGCCTTCTGCCTCTGGCCCGGGTATTTCGCACCCCTGGCCTGGGTTTTTGGTTGCCTGTGCTGGCTCACCGTGGCGGGGCGGATGGCGTTGGCCTGGAACCAGTTCGGGGGCGAGCGATGAACCGGCGGACCTTCCTGATGGCCTCGGCCGCCGCGGCGGCGGGTTGCGCGGGATCACGCGGCGAGGAACTGCGCGTGTTCGTGTACGCCGGCGGCCACGAGAAGACCATGCGCGAGGTCTTCATTCCCCGCTTCCGTGAAAAAACCGGCGCCACGGCCACCCTGCACTCCGGCTGGTGGGACTCCATCGCCAAGCTGAAGTCGGCGCCCGCCAACAACCCGCCGTTCGACCTCATGATCACCGACGCCACGCAGGGCTACCCGGCGGCGCGCGAGGGCCTGTTCGCCCCCATCGACCTGGACCGGGTTCCCAGCCACCGCGAGTTGGTGCCCGCGGCGCTCGACAACTGGATCTTTCGCGACCGGCTGGGTCTCACATACCCCGACGCGGTGATGACGCTGGCGTACAACCGGAAAGCCGAGCCTGCCCCGGCCCGCTGGGGCGACCTGCTGCGGCCGGAACTCAAGGGCAGGGTGGGGCTTTACAACCACTTCTACATGAGCCTGTACACCTTCGCCTGCGTCATGGCCGATTCCCAAGGCAACCCGGGCACCGCCGACACCCTGCTGCGCACCCGCACCGACGACCTGTTCCGCTTCGCCCGCGAGCACCGGGGGCAGGTGGGCCTGTGGTGGCCCAACACCACCGACATGATGCTGGCATTGGCCGACCGCCGGGTTCTGGCGGGCAACATGCACAGCCCCGAATACCAGCAGGCCATGCGGGAAAAGAACGACCTGGCCGCGGTGGTGCCCGATGCCGACCGCGCCATGGTTCAGGTCTTCTGGGCGATTCCCCGTGGAACCCCGAGAATGGGACTGGCGCACGCCGCGCTCGACCTGCTGTTCTCGCCCGGGGTGCAACTGGAGTTCGCCCGGCGGGGCATGGCGACGGCCCGGCCCGACACGGCGGCCGCCATGGCGGCGGAGGACCCTATTTGGAAGTCGATCTATCCGCACACTCCCCAACAGTTCAACGACCTGCGGTACTACCCCTATGACTTCTACGCCACCCGGTGGGATGAGCTCATCGACCGCTGGGAACGCACCGTGCTGCGCGCCGGCTGAGGCCATCGCCCTCGAGTCGGTGTCGTTCCACCATGGCGCCGTGCCCGCGGTGGATGCCGTGTCGTTGGCGGTTCCCCCGGGGGCCTTCGTCTCCATCCTCGGTCCTTCCGGCTGCGGCAAGACCACCTTGCTGAAGCTGGCGGGCGGTTACCTGTTGCCCCGGGCCGGCCGGGTGTTCATCGCTGGCCGCGACGCCACCGCCCTGCCTCCCGAGGCGCGCCGTCTGGGCATGGTGTTCCAGAACCTGGCGCTGTTTCCGCACCTTTCCGCATGGGAAAACATCGCCTTTGGCCTGCGGGTCGCGCGCGTGCCGGCGGCGGAGGTTTCCGCGCGCGTGAACGACATGCTGGCCCGGGTGGACATCACACCGGCCGAGGCCGGCAGGCCGCCCGACCGGCTTTCCGGCGGGCAGCGGCAACGGGTGGCATTGGCGCGGGCGCTGGTCACCCGCCCCTTGGCCCTGCTGCTCGACGAACCGATGTCCAGCCTCGACATCCACCTGCGCCAGCGGATGCGCGAGCTGATACTGAAATTGCACCGCGCCTCGGGCATCGCCACCCTCATGGTCACCCACGATCCCGCCGAGGCGCTCGCCATGAGCGACACCCTGGTGGTGATGAACCAGGGCCGGGTGCTGGAGCAGGGCGCTCCCCAAGGCCTGTACAACTCGCCGAAAACCGCGTTCACCGCACGCCTGCTGGGCCCGGCGAACATCGTGGAGGGGCCGATGGTGGGCCTGCCCGGCGGCACCCGCGCGCTCATTCGCCCCGGCGCCATCGAGCTGAATCCCGCCACCTCGGCGTTCACCCGCCGGGTGGTGGTGGAATCGGTGGAGTTTCAAGGTGACCAATGGGCGGCAACCTTGGCTGATGGCGGTTTCCGGTGGCTGGCCCATGGCCGGCAGTTTCCTCCCCCGGGCACGGAGGTTGTCATCGGCGCGGCCCGCATTCATCCGTTGCCGGAAGCCGACGCGCCATGACCAGCCCTTGGCGCGCCTGGGTGTCGCTGCTGCCGGCGTTGCTGCTGGCCGGACTGGGCACGGCCGCGGGTGCCGCGCTCACCCTGCGCATGAGCCTGCATGCCTCCGGCACAGGCGCCGGGCTGTATGAGCCGGGGAGTTTCACCCTCGCCCACTGGATGAACCTGTTGGAAGGGCACCACCGGGGCATCATCGCCGCCACGGTGGCCACCGGGTTGGCCGCGGCGGTGTTGTCCACGGCGGTCGGGTACCTGGTGGCGTTGGCGGCGGCACCGCTTGCGGGCGGGAGGCTGCGCCTGGCGATCTTGTTGATTTTGGCTCCGCGCCTTTCCGGAGTGCTGGCGGCGCTGTTCGGCCTGCAACGGCTGTTGCCCCGTGGCTGGGTGGGCAGCGTGCTGGCCGAGGCGTGGCTGATGGTTCCTTATTCCGCTCTCATTTTACTCGTGGCATTCAGGGCGATCGATCCGGCCCTGCCGGCGGCGGCGCGCGGGCTGGGCGCCGGGCCGTGGACGGTGCTGGCCCGGGTGATCTGGCCGCTGTCGCTGCCCGCGGTGGCGCTGTGCCTGCAGTTGGGTTGGGTGTGGGGCCTGGGGGCGTTTCTGGGGCCGTTGTTTTTGGGCGGGCCGGAGCAGGCCACCCTGGCCACCGAGATGCACCGCGAGGCGTTCGACCTGGGGCGCTGGCCTCAAGCGGCGGCAGATGGCGTGGCGTTGGCACTGCTCACCATGACGGCATGGGTCTGGGGTGGGCGGAGGGCACCGGCATGAGCCTTCCCCCGGTTGTCCGCCTGCTGGGTTGGCTGGCCTTGCTGATGCTGCAAGGGCCCTTGGTGTACACCGTCTGGGTGTCGTTTTCTCCGGACATGCTGCTGACCCCTCCGGTG
>CAWUNZ010000349.1:0-3667 GCA_963923445.1 uncultured bacterium | reverse complement strand
CATCCCCATGTCGTCCACAAGGAACACCACGATATTGGGTGGCGAAGCGGCGGGGCAGCCTATCGCGGCAGCCAAAAACACGAATAAAGCAATTGCGAATATGCGCTTTGGCACGAACCGTTTCCCCCGGGGGTTATTTGCCGGCTTTCCAGATGGCGGGCCAATCGGCCGAATCGGAACGGGCGGATTCGAGATAGGCACCGACCTTGGCGGCTATTTCTGGATATTTCACTGCGACATCGTCTTTTTCAGCGACATCGGTAGCAGTGTCGAACAGTCGAACGGGTGCCCTTGGTGAACCGGAGCGAATGCCCTTCCAGCGCCCTTGGTAGAGCGCGGCTTGCCGGAACCCGCCCTCGTGGAACTCCCAGTACAGGAATTCATGGTTTTTCTGAGCTGTTGTGTCACCTTTCAGGACCGGGGCGATGCTGATGGAATCGAGGCCGGGCGGGCTTTTGATTCCCGCCAATTCCGCCGCCGTGGCCATGAAATCGCCAAAGTAACCCACATGATCGCTCGTCGCGCCCGCCTTCACGGTGCCGGGCATCCAGACCACGAACGGCACGCGGATGCCACCATCGGTGAGGCTACGCTTGATCCCTGAGTATGGCCCGGATGGATTGAACCGCTTCAGGTTGTGGTTGCTCTCGTTGTGGGGACCGTTGTCGCTGGTGAAAACCACCAGGGTGTTTTTCTCGATGCCCAGTTCCACCAGCGTATCGAGCAACCGGCCCACATGCTGATCCATGCGGTGGATCATGGCGGCGTGGCCTTTGTCCTGCTCGGGCCAGTCCTTGGTGGCGAATGGACCGAAGTCGGGCACTTGAGCGCCGTTGCCCAGCGCGCCCCGGCGCTCATTGTTCGCGTGAGGAATGACCATGCTCCAGTACAGGAAAAACGGACCGGCCTTGTTCTCGCGGGCGAATTTCACCGCCTCATCGGCGAACAGGTCGTCGGCAAAGACCTTGGGTTCGGTGGCGTATCCGCCACCTTTCTTTCCCACCGCGACAATCTTGTTGGGAAGGGGAACCTTCTCCTCGTTGCGCCACAAAAAGTCTGGAAAGTGGTTATGGGCATGAACCTGGTTAAGGTAGCCGAAGAATTGGTCGAAACCCTGCCGGCGTGGGAGTCCCGCCTCGGCATCGACCGCGTCGCCCAGACCCCATTTCCCCACCAAGGCCGTCTTGTAACCCGCTGCTTTCAAAACTCCCGCCACCGTGGTGTCGCCGGGGCGAAGCGACTGGGCCATGGGGTTGGCCTGTCCGGCGTTGCCACGCACGCGGGTGTGCCCATGGTGCAGGCCCGTCATCAGCACGCTCCGGGAGGGGGCGCATACGGTGGCGCCGGCGTAGAAGTGCGTGAATCGAGTCCCCTGTGCCGCCATCCGGTCGATGCGAGGCGTGGGGACCTCCCTCTGGCCGTAACATCCCAGTTCGCCGTAGCCCAAATCATCGGCCATGATCCAGATGATGTTGGGCCGTGAAGCAGCAGAGGCAGGGGAAAGCACCAATAGCCCGAAACCCAAGGCCAACAACAAACGGGTCATCGAATACTCCGGCGGCAGGGTTCTGGAACCGTGGGGTTCATGGTAACCCGATCAATCATCGCTTGGCAGGTGCGCGGGCCGACTGCTGCCCCAAGGACCGTAACGAACCACAAGGGCGCCGAGAATGCCCAAGGTTCCCATCAGCATCCACGGGGTGATCGGTTCCGCATCGCGAGCCAGCAACCTCGACCACACCGGATTGAGCAACGGTTCCAGCAAGGTGATAAGTCCCGCCTCGCGGGCTGGAACATGGCGAAGTGCCCGGGCCGCGATGAGGTATGGCAATCCCATCTGCACAAATCCGAAAAACGCCATGACCACCACCTGCCGACCAGAGGGTGGATATTGAAACAGGACAACGGGTAGGAGCACCAAGGCGCCGGTGAGGAAATTGAAGGCCGTGACGGGGGCGCCGGGGAGATCTTTGAGCCATTCCAAGCCCATCAACACCATGGCGAACCCCACTCCGCTGGCCAGGGCCAAAAAGACGGGGATCAGGTTTCCCTCTTCCCAACCCTCCATTACCAGGCAGGCGACGCCCGCCATGGCCAGGGCCATGCTGGCCGTGGTGGTTCGGTCGATTCTCGAGCGCCACAACAGCCAGCCGAACAATACCACCCAAAGGGGAGCGGTGTATTGCAGCAACACGGCGCTGGCGGAGGATCCGAGGGCCAAGGCCGAAACGAAGGTGGCGTTCATGAAGGCGAACGCCAACGCCACAGGTACCAGGCGCCAGGAGAGGCAAGCCCTTGTGGGTCGGACCAGAGGCAACAGGAGCAGACCGCCCCAGAGAACCCGCCAAAAGGCCATGGCCAAGGGAGACATGGGAGGTTCGTGGGCGCTGAAGCCGATCACGGGCGTGGTGTCGGTGGTCATGACCCGGGTGAAGGCGCCCGAAAGGCTCCAAAGGATGGCCGCGAGCACGAGCATCACCCGGGCGCGCGTCACTTCCGCTTGGTTCCCCTTCAATGCGTCTTCCATGCCCACACCCACCAGGAACAGTCAGACAAGCCACATGTGCTAAAAGTGGTCCGCCCTAGGTTGTACCGTTTGGCTGGCACCGATTCTGCCAACTCATTGACAAGATCATTTTTTGAGTCCGGATATTACAACAACAACCAAAAACAACCTCCTAGTGGTTGATGGGCAAGTGGTAAAATACTATGTTAAGGGAAGTTTGGTGGGCATGATTGCAGCCCCATGTTGGAGAAATGGTTTGAACCGGTGCTGAGATTCCGGCATCCCATGAAGTTTCAGTTCCTTGTTGTCCGATCATTTCTTCCTTACCAGATAGTAGATACTCCATGCGGACAATCCTGATCATGTCCGCTGTCATCCTTCTGGTCGTGTTGGCCACAGGGATTTCCAGAACCCGCCTCAGCGTGAACAACCTGGAGCATGATGCGCCACGCCGACTGAGCCTGCATGCCGTTCCGCCGGCTGACTACACCCGTCTCAATTCCAAGTTCAGCCGGCATGTTCCCGAAAATCTGAAAACAACGCTCCTTCCAGACGACCGACCTGCCGTGTTGATATTTCTCAAGGCTGATTGCGAATGCAGCAACAATTTCGCGCGCCTGTTCAACGCGTTGGAACAGCATCTGCGACAAGCTGCTTTTTGCCTTGCCGTGGTTGAGGGCACCGACCAAGAGGCAAAGGACTTCGTCGCCAACAACGGCTTCAAGGCACCGTTTTTGGCTCAGGAGCGAAGCGACCTTGCGGCCTTATGGGGAATCAGCAAGGCCGGGGCTGTGGCCTTGGTCAGGCCAAACCTCGAGGTGGAGGTCATCTGGCCCGGCATGTCACGGCAGGACTTCCGCGACCTCACGAGCAGGCTAGGAAATCCGAACCTGATTCCTCAAGACATCTTGAGCGCGCTTCCAGGGGCATCAACCGCCGGTTGCCCCCTTGATCCGGCATCCGTTTCAATTTCCCAAGGAGTCGACCGATGAATGATGCCTTCGCATCCAAGCTTTCTCGCCGCAATCTGTTCCGATTCGGTGCCGCCGGCTTGGCCGGTGCCGGTGCCTTCAGCGCCTTTCATTATGTGCGAGGGCGAACTTCGGCCACCGCAGCCCTGACAGATTCGTCCGTGGAAGACGCGCGTTACGAGGGCCTGCG
>CAWUNZ010000348.1:0-3677 GCA_963923445.1 uncultured bacterium | reverse complement strand
ACTTGAAGTGGTTCACCATGTACAGCATGAGGAGCGCCCTCATGCCGTAGTAGCTAAACCGTTCCCACATCTCGGTGAAAAACAGGAAATAAAGGCCGATCGGATGGCCGAGGAAAGTGGTCTGCCGGCTGGAAGGGACCGTTGACATGTGTGATTCTCCAGCGCCACACGCCGGGTGTGGCTGATCCGCGGGCTTGGGGCCAGTATACGGCGTGAAAATAAGTTCGGCCCCGCCGAGGGATATGTCGGCTAGGACTGCATGCGATCAGAATTGAAAACCTGTCAGCCGGCGACGGCCTCGGGACGAAGACACCGGCCGATGTTGCGGACCGCTTGGCGCAAGCGCTGCTCGTTTTCCACCAGCGCCAGACGGAGATAGCCTTCACCGGCCTCACCGAATCCTCGGCCCGGGCTCACCGCCACCTCGGCTTCCTCAAGAAGCTTCATGGAGAAGTCGATGGAGCCCATTTTTTGCTGCCATTCCTCGGGGTATTTGGCCCAGACAAACATGGTGGCCTTGGGGGATTCCACCTGCCATCCCAATCGCCTGAGTCCATCCACAAGGACATCGCGACGGCGCTGGTAAACCATCGCCTGCTCGGTGACCAAATCCTCGCAATGCCTGAGCGCCACGATTCCCGCGATCTGGATTGGGGCGAATAACCCGTAATCGTAATAGCCCTTGATCGTGGCCAGGGCGCGCACCATTTCAGGATTTCCGGCCGCGAAACCGACACGCCAACCGGCCATGTTGTAGCCCTTGCTCATGGTGGTTGTCTCGACACCCACATCGCGGGCACCGGGCACGCTGAGAAAACTCGGGGCCTTGTAACCGTCGTAGCAGACATCGCCATACGCGAAGTCGTGGATGACCATGAACCCGTGCTTGCGCGCAAGGGCGACGACATCGATGAAAAAATCCTTCTCGATGACGGTGGTTGACGGGTTGTGCGGGTAATTGAGAACCAAGACTTTCGGTCGCGGGTACAGGTGTTCGGCCACCGTTGCCACCTGTGAAAGAAATTTGTCGGGGGCCGTGCAGTCGAGGCTGATGACATTTCCCGAAGCGAGCATGACAGAATAGACATGGATCGGAAACGATGGCGCGGGAACCATGGCGGTGTCGCCCGGACCCAGCAGCGCCAAGCACATGTGACTGAATACTTCCTTGGAACCCAGTCCCGTGATGATGTCGGTGTCCGCATCAAGATCGACATCGTGCCGGCGCTTGTAACGAAGGGCGACCTCCTTGCGAAGGTTGCGCAGGCCGTTGCTGACGGAATAACCGTGGTTTCGCTCATCGCGCGCTGCTTCGATCAGCTTGTCGATCACTTGGGCGTGGGGCATGTCCGAGGGGTTGCCCATGCCTAGGTCGATGACATCGATGCCGTCACGCCGTTTCTGGTACTTCAACGCGTTGATCTTGCCAAAAAGGTAGGGAGGGAGGCGTTTGACCCTGTCAGCCACCTCAATTTTGAACGGGGTTTGTGGGGTGTTTGGTTCGCTCTGCATGGTCAGGCCTCGAAAAAGCCGCGCAAAGTTCTCGACAGATTCATGTTCCGCTATCGCCCCTCCTCATAAGTTGAGGGAGAGTTCGTTCCAAGGGCATTTTACCACCCGTGCCCCCGGCCCCATTTCAGCTGGGTGAAAGGTGGGGGAGCAGTCATGCCAACCATGGGCGGCGACTCCGGATCGCATTCCGGGATCGGAACGGCGCGTGGCAGGGATTGGCCCGGTGTTCGCCAATTCAATGTGTTCGTCAAAAATCAAATTGGCGGACTGGCCCGGGTGGTTCAGCATTTTGAAACCACCTCGGTGAGGATTGTCTCGATATCAATCGTGAACTCTGCTGATTGCGCGATCATCCGGTTGGTCCTGAGCGACCCGGAGCGGGCAAGGGAAATCCTTTCGCTTGCGGACTTGATGTTTTCCGAAAGCGATCTGCTTGTTGTCAGGCTGCCAGACATTCAGGAACCGCTGCTCGGCATGTGCAAGTCCCTGCTTCAGGCCGAGATCAACATTCACTACGCCTACCCGTTGCTGGTGGGGCCAAGGGGAAGCGCCGCTTTGGCGATGCATGTGGAGGATTTTGACATGGCCGCTCAAATCCTTGCCAACAGGGGGTATATGCTCTTCACTGAGGATGATTTGCTAGGGGAGGAAGGGCTCAGCTGAGAATCAAGCCCCTAGGCGGCGACGCCCCGTTCCATGAGGCGGATGGCCAGAACTCCCAGTTCATCAGCCACCAAACCAGCAGTAGGCCTGGCATCCGGTGTTCTGGCCAGCATTGATTCCACCAAATGCTTCAGACGGCGTGGGATTTTGCACCATGGACTGGTCAGAAGGGCAGCGGGGTCGCCATGGTGCCTCTTGATGGTTTCCCTAAGGCTTCCGGAAGACCAGGGCCTCTGTCCCGAAAGTATTTCAAATATCAGAATTCCCAAGGCAAACAGATCAGCCGGTGGTCCGCCCACTCCGTTGGATCGGCAGATTTCAGGGGCCCAGTAATCGGCTGAGCCAACCAACTCAGCCTCCATGGGAGTTTCCACATAAGGATGCTGGTTTGGCAGATGAGCTCCGCCCAGATCGATCAAGCGAGTGTTGCCGTTTCTTTCCAAGAAAATGTTGCCCGGTTGAACATCCCCATGCACCCACCCGGCCCGGTGCAGGGCTTCCAAACCCTCGGCGATGCTGGATACCGAGTCGATCAATTCCATCAGGGTCCATGGAATTCCTGACTTTTTGCGCGATTCCAGATTTTCGCCGGCCAGCAATTTCATGCACAGGAATGGTTCCGGACCATTGGTTTCGAAATCAAGAATGCGGGGAAGGGCGCGATGTTGAATGCTTTGGGAAACCAAGGCCTCGTGGGCCAGAAGTTTTCTGGCAAAGTCGATCCCATCTTCTGATTGCCTTGGGATTTTCAGTGCGACATGCCGGCCTTTGTCAAGCTCGAAAGCTTTCCAGACTTCAGTCACCGGGCCTTGGCCCAACAATTCCACCTGAAGATAGGTTTGCTCAGATTCCATGTCCGCCCCATCGGTTAAAACCGTGGGTGGACTTGAGCTTGATCAACCGACCGACCGAATGATCGGAAAAATCGGAGGAATCTATCCAAGTTGACTTGACCTGCCGGACGATGAAAGAGCATGGCCGGAAATGTCGAGCGCATGAGGGTTAGCTGGGAGGCGATGGTCATGAAAAAATGGATTTTGGCGGCCGTTTGCGCAATCACATTTTTTGCCGCTCAACCCGGGCATGCTCAAACCATCAACAATGTGCCCACGCTTCTCTCGCGGTCCAACGGTTCCAGCGGTAACTCCATCATGAGTTACATGGCAAAGTTCCTTGGTTTTGGTTCCGCCACCAACACTCCGACCACAACGCCGTTGGGGCAGGGGACCAATGCCTTCAATTTGCCGTCAAACACTCCGATCGCGTCGCCGATGTATGTCAACAGGGGGAGCAAAAAGCTCTCGGACTTTTTCTTCAAGCCTGCGAACAACACCATCATTTCCAACACCCCGAACATTGGCCGCAGCTATTTTCCGACGCAGGCGCAGTTGCCCGGACGCGCCTACCTCAACCAGTTCGGCTACACCAATTACGCCCGCTAACCGTGCCCGCTGTTTCAGATTGATTTGTCGCTAGGCGATGCCCCATGATCGCCGCATGGA
>CAWUNZ010000347.1:0-3681 GCA_963923445.1 uncultured bacterium | reverse complement strand
TTCATGCGCCTTTCGGCGCAGACGGCCGGAACCTGCTCGCTGAAGTGCATCAGGTCGCATACCAATTGGCGGTAGGGGGATATGGCGACCGTTCGCCCGCGCGGCTTGGACATGGCGCACCTTCCTGGCTGGACGAGCGGTCGAATCCTGACCTGACAATCCAGAGTACGCTGGGTTCATCGGCAAAACAATGACGATCAGGCGAGCCAAAGAACCGCAAAGCCCGCCGGCGGGAGGATTCGCAGTGCGGAAGTTGACGCCCGTGCTCGGGATCGACCTGGCCTGCAGGCGTTGGGCCGACATCGGGTCGGCGCGATTGGACCCGTTGCCGGACGGCGGAACGCGCGTGGTTGCGCCGGCTTTGGCGATGCCCGGGGGGGAGCCTGACCCTGTCGTTCTGGCGGACCTGGTGGATGCCCATTGCCGGGAACACGGGGTGGCGGTGGTGGCGCTCGACGGGCCGCACGCGTGGCGCGACCCCGCCTCGGGCAGGGACTGCGCGGGGCGCTGGTGCGAAAGGTTGGTTCGGGCCCAGGGGAAAACCGGGGTTCCCGGCAACGCCCTGCCGCGCACCCAACTGCGTTGGACGCGGTTTTGCATGGAGGTGTTTGACGCCCTGCTGGCCAGGCCCGGCGTGGCGCTGGCGGGTGAGGCGCCCGGCGGCGCGGCGTATCGGGTGATGGAGTGCTACCCCACCGCGGTGTGGCGCGCCCTGGGGGTGCCGCCGCTTCCGGCCAAGGCGAAATGCGGGTTGATGGAAATCGACGCTTGGCGGCAACGCCTTGAGGCGGCGACAGGCTGGGGAATTCCGCATGGGTTGCACCACGACGACCTGCAGGCGGTGGTGGCGGCGTTGCCGGCGCTGGCGTTCGCAAGGGGGCGAGGGGGCGCTGTGCCGCTGGGCGACCCGGTGAAGCGGGCGGATGGGCACCGCCTTGAGGGCTGGATCTGGTCCCTGACTGAGCCTGCAAACGGCGCGGCGCCTGAATTCAGGCCAGCACTTCCTTGACGACGCGGCCGTTTTTGTTGTCGAGGATGGTCAGGTCCTGGTTGTTGCGCTTGTAAACGACCTTGGTGGCATCCAGCCCGAACAGGTGCAGAAGTGTGGCGTGCAGGTCGTGGTGCGAGACCTTGTCTGAAACGGCGTGGTGGCCGAACTCGTCGGTGGCGCCGTGGACATGGCCCCGGCGGAAACCGCCGCCGGCGAACCACATGCTGAAGCCGTAGGTGTTGTGGTCGCGGCCGTTCTTGGCCGGCCCGGCATCGTTCTGGATGACCGGCAGGCGGCCCATCTCCCCGCCCCACATGACGATGGTCTCGTCGAGGAGGCCCAGGCGCTTGAGGTCGGTGACCAGGGCGGCGGCGGGTTGGTCGGTCTTCTTGCAGGCGGCGGGAAGGCTGGCGCGGATGCTGCCGTGATGGTCCCAGAACTGGTTGCTGGTGAAGACCTGCACGACGCGCACGCCGCGTTCCACCAACCGGCGGGCGATAAGGCAGCGGGCGCCGTAGTCGGCGGTGGCGGGATCGTCGATCCCGTACATCCGTTTTGTCTCGGCCGTCTCGCGGCTGATGTCGAGCGCCTCGCGCGCCGCGGACTGCATGCGGGCGGCGAGTTCGAAGCTGGAGATGCGGGCCTCGAGGTCGAGTTCACCGGGGTGGCTTTCCCTGTGCGCGGCGTTGAGCCTGCCGACGAAGTTCAGGAGCGATTCCTGAGGCTTGCCGGCGAGGTGCGCGGGCGGATCGAGGTTCAGGATGCGCGGTTCGCGCGGCCTGACCATGGTGCCCTGGTAGAGGGATGGCAGCCAGCCGTTGAACCAGTGCTCGGTGCCGTTGACGGGGAGGCCCACCGGGTCGGTGAGCGCCATGAACGCCGGCAGGTCGCGCGACTCGGAACCCAGGGCATAGGTGATCCAGCTTCCCAGGACGGGGTTGCCGGCGGTGATCCGTCCGGTGTTGAGCGCGTGGATGGACTGCACATGGTTGTTGACATCGGTGTGCATCGACCTGACGAGGGTGATGTCGTCCGCCACGCGGCTTGTATGAGGGAGGAGTTCGCTCAGTTCCATGCCGCATTGGCCGCGCTTGGCGAATTTCCAGGGGGACGCCATGACCTTGGAGGAGGCCTGCGCGGCGTTGTCGTACTTGATGGAACCGGGGAACGGCTTGCCATCCAGCTTGTCGAGCGCGGGCTTGGGGTCGGTGAGGTCCATGTGGCTGGGACCGCCCTGCATGAAGAGCGAGATCATCGCCTTGGCGCGGGGCCGGAGCGGAGGCGCCTTGGGCAGCAGGTCGTGCGACCTGCGTTCCAGGTCGGGCTTGGAGGAGGAGGCGAGCAGGCCTTGCTCGTTGAGCAGGCAGGCCAAGGCCAGGCTGCCCACTCCCATGGTGGACGACTCGAGCAGTTGGCGCCTGGTGGGTCGGACAGTCATGAATCGGCTCCCAACACGATCGCGTCAGTCGAGGTAAAGGAAGGCGTTCGAGCAGAAAAGGGCCTGGGCCAAAACGGCCAGCGGCCGCACATCGGCGGGCAGGTCGGCGGCGACGGGCCCGGTGGGCATTCCCGCCACCTTGCCCTTGGAGGCCTTGGCCTGCGCCGGGGTCGCCGGCGGTGGGAGCAGGGCCGCCTGCTCGGCCATGAACGCCACCGCCTGCTCCAGTTCGGCTTTCGCGGGCGCCCGCCCAAGGGCCAGGGCCCAGGCCCGGGAGGCGCGCGCGGCGGGATCGGCGCCAGCCTCCTTGGCGACCCGCCCCGCGAACGCCTCGGCGGCGCGCAGGGTGAACTCATCGTTGAGCAGAACGAGGGTTTGCGGCGTGGCCGTGCTGGCGCCGCGGCACTCGCAGTTGGGTTCGGTGACGGGATTGTCGAACGGTTCCACCACGCTCAGGGGTTGGGTGCGCCTGACCTGCAGGTAGATCGTGCGGCGGAACTCCTCACCTGCTGCCAACGGCTTGAGCGCCGAGAAATACCCGGCGGTGTCGCGGTTGGGATGGCCGGGCACGACCTGGCCGTTCTCGTTTTCACGCACCGGAACCGGCGGGCCGAACGGCTTGTTCACCAGCAATCCGGAAACGGCCAGCATCGCGTCGCGGACCTGCTCGGCCTCGAGGCGTCGGACCGGCATGCGGGAAAGCAGGCGATTGTCCGGATCGACGGAGTCCTTGTTCCCGGCGCGGGTGGCGGCCTGCCTGTAAGTCGCGCTGGTCATGAGGAGCCTGTGGAGTTTTTTGAGGCTCCAGCCGTCACGGCGGAAGCGGTCCGCCAGCCAATCGAGCAGTTCGGGGTGGGAGGGGGCTTGGCCCAGCCTGCCGAAGTCGCCGGGCGTGGCGACCAGGCCTTTTCCGAAGTGGTGCATCCAGACGCGGTTCACCAGCACGCGCGTGGCGAGCGGGTTGCGCGGATCGAGGATCCAGTCGGCCAGGGCGAGGCGCCGGCCCGATGATTTGGCGCCCGGAGAGGGGGGTGGAAGCCTGAGGGGGTGGATTTGGTCCAAAACGGTCAGGGCACCGGGAGACACCTCCTCGCGCGGCTGATCGGGATCGCCCCGGTGAAAAACGCGGGTGGCAGGGGTTTTGCCGCCCGGTTGCTCCATCAGCGGGCGCACGAAGCCTTCCACGGGCTTGGTGGCCCTGAGGGCCGCGGCCTTCTCGGAGAGTTTGTTGAGTTCAGCGATCGCCTTGGGG
>CAWUNZ010000346.1:0-3682 GCA_963923445.1 uncultured bacterium | reverse complement strand
ATGTGGAAAGAATGATTTCAGATTCGGGCAAATGCTCCCGAACCGAGGCCAGAACATCGGCCGTGAGACCTGGGTGAATCGGGCCTTGCACCACCACCGATAATTCTTTCGACGAAATCATAAGTCGATTTGACCTGTTTCGACTCCGCCCAAATATTTGTCACCGGCCACACAGGGTGCCTTCACAACCACCGTGGTCACATCTGTCAGCGCCAAAAAGTCTGTGGCTTCCATCGGTTCAATGCGAATGATGTCGCCATGGCTATAGTCGGTTCCGTTCATGCGGACGGAACCATTCAATACCAGGGTCAATTCTGTCGCCACCTTGTGATGGTGCCTTTCCTCATGTTCACCGGCCTTGTAAACCTTCACGGCAACCTCCGCCGCGGTGGTGTGATAAGCAGTTGGAGTGAAGGCACCGACAAACCATCCTTTGGTCATCTCATGGAGTTTGTAGACTCTCACGCGCTTACTCCCGATCGCGCGCCGCTTGTCAACGACTGTTCGTATTCTTCCACATTCTGCGGAGTCGCCAGCGAAACATAGTCGGTCCGGCTGATCGGATATACACCAATACGGGCATGCCGAAGAATCATCTCGTTGAATGCCGGGCAAACATAAAAGGCGCCATTCACATGGGCATCCTTGCGGATCATTTCCTGCGCCGAGCGGATGAAATCCCTACCCCTTTTGAAGTAATAAAACCCAGCGGTGGCATGACGGCTGATCGGCCTTTTCTCCGCCGCCTCGGTAACCAGGCCGTTTTCACCAATCCTGACAAACGACCATCTAGGATGGACGGAATCGAAAATCAGGGTTCCACCATCAAGGTCGCGTCGGCGAAAATCGGCCACAGCAGAGGCCATGTCGCATGTCAGCACCTGGTCGCCATTGGAGATAACCAACTCCCGTTCCGGATCAATCTGTTCGATCGCCAAGAGCGCCGTGCACGCTGCACCGGCGGTAGGACCTTCGGTGGCAATGACAGCGCAATCAGGGTCCATCAACCTGAGCACATCGCCAAGGTGGGCGCGCTTGGCATCTTCCTTGCGGATGACAAAAACATGCCTGCTGGCGGAAAGCGGGGCAAGCGACCTCCAAACATGCTCGATCAACGGCTTCCCATGAATCTCGGTGAGAGGCTTGCAATAAGGAAAGCCCCGGTCCTTGAATGCTTCATCTCCTCCGGCGGTTGGCAAAACAATGATCATTCGTTTCTCCCAAGCGGACCGGACAGCCAACGGAGATGTTTGGGCAACCTCACGCAACCCTTGCGGGCGTAGATTTCGGCCAGACGAATGACATGCCGAGACCACTTTGACATCATCCAACCGGCAGGGTACGCCGGATCACAATATCGCCGGTAAAGGTCAAGCCAGTCCTGATGCGTGTAGCAAACCAGTCTGGCCAACCGGTTCGGACGGTACTTGCAAAACCGCACACCCAAACGCGACTCATCAGCAATCACAAGGTTGTTCGCGAAAGCCAATTCGGCCAACCGCTTGTTGGAAGCTGAAGCATCCCATCCATGGTTGAATGAAACAGGAGCATGGGTTCGCAACGCATGCAACCAAATATATTGCTCAGCGTTGTATCGGGAAATCATTTCCGGCATGCGCCAGGGCGAGGGCCTAGGCCTATTTTCAAAATAACGGGCGACTTCATGATTGGAATCCATTTGGGCCGCCCACAAAAGCCGGACATCATCGGTTTTTCCAAAAGTGAACCAGTCGCTTGGAGAAAAGGCGAAACCCGTTCGCCACGGATGCTGGGTGAGCAAGTCGCAAATCACCACCCGTTTACCGAACACCTGCCAGTTGGGATTTCTCTTGGGGAAACAATTGAACAGCTCCAGAAAACCAAGGCCGTCGATGCGCATATCGGATCGGATCTTCAAGGCAAATGGCCGGGTGGCACGGGCCAGTCCGGTGGAAGTCGACAACAACTGACGATTCAAGTTGTAAGGCACGGAGTGATTGCGAAAGTAACTTACAGACCCGGGGTCAGCATTCTGAATGACAATGTCCGTGTTCAATCCACGGATGTCGCTGCCTTTCCATGTGGAAAGGATCAGCTCGGCACCAGGCAGGTGCCGTCGCAGACTCTCGAGACAGGCATTCGTCAGCCGCATGGCCGGATCTTCATCATATCCGCCAACCACGGGCCCCTGGACCACGACGCTGATATCATGGGGCGAAATTGTCATTTATCTATTTTTTAAAGTTCTTTGAATTGCTTTTGAGATATTATCCAGATTCACATCCACGGGGTTTTCAACCACCAGCACCGGGCACCCCGCCGACTCAGCCGCCTGGATGCCATGGGGATGATCCTCCACCACCAGGCAATTCGACGGATCAACCGCCAACTGGCGAGCCGCCGTCAAATACATTTCAGGGTGGGGCTTGGCATTTTTCACATCCTGATTGCTCACCATGCAGTCGAGGTATTGTCTGAGGTTGCTTTTTTCCATCATCAGCTCAACTGTCGCGCGAATGGAATTGGACGCGACAGCCAGCTTGAAGCCCGACTCCTTGAGTTTGGAAAGGGCATACTCATGGGCGAATTCAGGCTTGCATTTCTGATGAATGATGGAGGTGGTGTAAACCTGCTTCAGCTCATTGATGAATCCATGCAGGGCCTTGGGAAGACCCCGTTCCAGTGAAAGCATTTCCAGCTTTTTCCTTGTTGGCAAACCATCGAATGTGGTCAGGTGATCTATCCGTGAAATTCCAAAGCCAAAAATCCCAAGCGCCCGGTTCAGGGCTTCATAGTGCCATTCCTTGGCGTCGATCAGCACTCCATCCATGTCGAAGACAACCGCGCGAATGTCACCCACCCAGCAATCTCCTTGCCTCTTCCGGAAAGTCGGTGCAGAGCATCAGGCGCGGGTCTTTTAAATAACTCATCTCCGCGAGCCTGGACCAACATTCAGCATGCGGGCGCCTGTGCAGTTCCGGGGAAACGATGCAAACCCGTTTTCCCGCAGCCAGATGGCGTCCAATCACATCCTCGGTTTCCATGAACCAATCACTGTCAAATCCATCTAGCCAAACCCCTACGGCCTGGTCATAAAACGCCGGAACAGGTTCTAGTTCGCTGTGGCGGGTAAAGCAAGGAATTCCTTCGGATAGATACCCACGGGCATCCGGAACAGACATGTCAAACACGAAAGCGTTCGACAGACGGAATCTTTCAAATTCGTTCTTGACCCACCTTTGCAAACCATCGGCCTTCACATTAAGAGCCAACGGTAGTGCCGGGTCGATCGCAGCATGGATCTCAAAAAATAAGTTTGCTAAAAGGGAATCTGAATCAGCAGGATCATGGGAAATCACCAGCGTGCCATCATGGTCGCGAATGTCCGTCTCCGTTCCAAAGCCAAGATTAAATGACCTCTTAAACGCATCCTTTGTATTTTTATTTACATTCTGCCCCCAATATCCACGGTGGGAAATAATCAGCATGATTTTATTCCTAGCATTTCATTTAAAATATTAATGTAATGTTTTTATATTAATTATTACCTAATTTATTTGTATCAAATATTAAAACAACCTGCCCAAACATTATCTTTCAAGCTCCGAGTCAACAGGCCAGGTATTTATTGTATTTCGTGGATTTCATCCCCATTGTTACTTTCACCCGCAGATACCGAAACAGGTATTTCACTTCCACGATG
>CAWUNZ010000345.1:0-3695 GCA_963923445.1 uncultured bacterium | reverse complement strand
TGAAACAATGAATTGGTAAGGGGTTATGGCGTTGTTGAGACGGGTAGGCCAACCCCCGCAAATAATCGAACCACCATTACTATGTGTGAATTAAAAGTTCATAGAATAATGGGATGACACCAAGAGGCCCTTGGACATGATGAGGACCGACCTTACATGAAGTTGATCTGCCAGCGCGAGAGCCTGCTTCAGGGGTGCCAACTGGCCTCGTCCGTCCTGCCCACCAAGGACATCAAGCCGATTCTTGCCAACATCAAGATTGTGGCTGAACCTGGCCGCGTCACGCTTCAGGCGACTGACCTTGAACTCGGCCTGAGGCTTGAGGTTGCGGGGGTGAATGTCCTGCAGGCGGGCCAAGCCCTGCTTCCCGCCACCCGGGTGATCTCAATCCTGCGCGAGGCCCGCGTACCCGAGTTGGAATTCGAATGCGATCGTGTTGCCGGTAGCGGCATCATGGTGAGTGGGGGCAGCCTTGAGTACGAATTGCCCTACGAGGACCCCGACCAGTTTCCCGACCTGCCCGACCTCGACGCCGACGGGGGCGCTCAGCTGACTGCCGGCCCGCTCAAGGAGATGATTCGACGAACCACTTTCGCCTGCGCTTCCGAAACCGCCCGCTTCACCATGACCGGTGTTCACTGGGGACTCGAGGCAGACGGTACGGCCAGGCTTGTGGCGACCGACGGCAGGCGTCTGGCCATGTCCTCCGGCAGCGTTTCGGGCGTGAAGGCCAACGCCCAGGCCATCATTCCCAGCAAGGCGATGCATGCTTTGGAACGCAACCTTCTCGATGACGAGGAGGAGATCCGCGTGGTGCTCAGGCCGTCCGAGGCCCTGTTTCGGACAGGCCGGTCGGTGTTATCCACCCGTTTGGTGGAGGGCAGGTTCCCGGACTACAAGGCCGTCATCCCCAAGCGCGAGAAGATCGTCGCCCGCGTGCCGATTCAGGCTGGCGCCTTGTTTTCAGCGGTCCGCCAGGCGGCGATCATGGTGGATGATGAGACTCGCAAACTCATCCTGAACTTCAACCCGGGAAAATTGTCGCTTCAGGCGGCGCACGGCACGGGGGGCAAGAGCAGGGTGGAGATCCCCATCGAGTTTCAAGGCCCTGCCATCTCGATCGCCTTCAACCCCCAGTACCTTCTCGACATGCTCAAGCAGTTGGCCGCCGATGCGCCCCTTGAGGTGGACCTGATCGACGGGAACCACCCGGCCTTGTTCCGCCTGGGCGACGGTTTCCAATATCTTGTCATGCCATTGAGCTGAGAACAGACGGTATGGCGCCACGCTACGACCAACCGGAGCGCGGCCCTGAAAAGCTCTCGGAAATACTGGCCAAGCTGTTCGTGGCGCGTGGTTGGGGCCAGCGGACGGCGCGCAGGGAACTGGATGACGCCTGGATGGAGGCGGTTGCGGGAGTGGTGAGCGAGGCTGCGGCCAGGCGGACCATGCCCGGCAACCCCAAAAGGGGGACGCTGGAGGTGGTGGTGGACGGCGCGGCCCTGTTGGCCGAACTTTCCGGCTTTCACAAGGATGCCCTTCTGGCGGCGCTGAACGAGAGGCTCAAGGGAACACGGATCACGGCGCTCAGGTTTCGCGCCGGAAAAATCAGCGCCGGCAAGGGTCCGGCCAACGACAAGGGAGAATGAAATGAGCGAGGAAATTCCGGCCCAGGAAGGCGATTACAGCGGTGGAAATGTGCAGATCCTCCGGGACGCCGACCATATCCGCCGCCGTCCCGGGGTGTACATCGGTGATGTGTCCACCTCTGGTCTGCACCATTTGGTGTATGAATTAGTTTATAATGCGGTTGATGAGGCCCTTGCCGGTCACTGCAAGACGATCCATGTCGAGGTCGATGTTGACGGCAGCGTCCTTGTCCGTGACGACGGCCGAGGCATTCCCGTCGACATGCATCCCACCGCCGGCAGGCCCACCCTCGAGGTGGTCATGACCACCGTCGGCGCGGGCGCCAAGTTCGACAAGAACACTTATCGCACCAGCGCGGGCCTGCACGGCATGGGCGCCAAGGCGGTGACCGCCCTTTCCCGCTGGACCGAGGCGCAGGTCCGCCGCGACGGCCGCACCTACCAGCAACGCTATGAGAAAGGCAAGGCGGTCTCCGATGTCACCGACATCGGCGCCGCGCGTGGAACGGGTACTCAGGTCCAGTTCATGCCCGACCAGGAGATCTTCGGAGATCTCACATTCGATTTCGATACTCTTGAAAACCGCCTGAGGGAACTCGCCTTCCTCAACAAGGGTCTTTCCTTCCACCTCAAGGATGCCCGCGTCAACCGCGAGGAAACCTACTGCTTCATGGGTGGAGTGGGCGAGTATGTCGCCTACCTCAACCGGGCCGAGGATGTGATCCACCCTGTCATTGTCGTCGACAAGCAGGTTGACCACATCCGCGTTGAGGTGGCCCTGCAGTACACGCGCAACGACGACGAGCGTGTCCGCTGCTACGCCAACAACGCTCACAACCCCGTGGGCGGCACGCACCTCTCCGGGTTCCGCACCAGCCTTACCCGCACCATCGGCGCCTACGGCGAAAAGATGAACCTTTTCAAGGACATCAAGCCGGTCGGCGAGGATTACCGCGAGGGCGTGACCGCCATCGTGTCGATCCAGCACCCGGAACCCCAGTTCGAGAGCCAGAACAAGATCCGCCTACTCAACTCCGATGTTGACGGCGCCGTCCAGACCGCCATGAACGAGATCCTCTCCCGATACCTCGAGGAGAATCCCGCCGAGGCCAAGCGGATCGTCACCAAGGTCATCCTTGCCGCCGAGGCCCGCGAGGCCGCTGCCAAGGCCCGTAAGGCACTCAAGGACCGCAAGAGCATCCTCAGTGGCGGCGGCCTGCCAGGCAAGCTGTTCGACTGCACCAGCCGTAACAGGGACGAGAGCGAATTGTTCCTGGTGGAAGGTGACTCCGCCGGCGGGTCGGCCGAGGCTGGCCGCGACCGTCGCATCCAGGCCGTTTTACCCCTGCGCGGCAAGCCTCTCAATGTGGAGAAGGCCCGCCTCGAGAACCTGCTCAACAACAATGAGATCACCGCCCTGATCTCCGCCATCGGCGTGGACATTGGCAACGAGAAGGAGTATCCGGAGGTCAGGAAGGGGCTGCGCTATAACCGCGTCATTATCATGACCGACGCCGATGTCGACGGGCAGCACATCCGAACCCTGCTGCTCACCTTTTTCTATCGCCAAATGAGCCAATTAGTCGCCAATGGCCACATTTTTGTTGCCAGGCCGCCCCTTTACAAGGTGAGGCAGAAGAAGGAGGCCCGCTATGTGGCCACCCGCGAGCAGATGACATCTGAACTTCTTGAGCGCGGTCTCCGGGACGCCCGCCTGGTTGTCTACCCTCCCGGCGGAGGTGGTGACTTCCGCGTGGTGGAAGCCTCGGCCCTCAAGACCCTTTCCGAACGCACGGCCCGCCTCGACGAGGCCCTTGTCACGCTCGAGCGCCGCGGTATCGCCCTGCCCACCATGCTGGCACGCATCGACAGTCGTGGCATGCCTGCCTTCAAGACCATCGCCGCGGGCACCGAGGCCTGGTGGCATACCCGCGCGGAGGCTTCCGCCTTCCGCGAGGAGACGCAGAAAAAGCTCGGCCGCGAACTGGCGGCGGGTGAAGCCGCTCCCGGTCAGGACGCCTTTTTCTTCCAGGAACTGCACGAGGT
>CAWUNZ010000344.1:0-3705 GCA_963923445.1 uncultured bacterium | reverse complement strand
GCGGGCACACCTTCAAGTCGCACTGCGACACCGAACTGATCCCCCACCTTTGGGAGGATCACGCCGACCGACTGGTGGACCACCTCAGGGGGCAGTTCGCGTTCGCGGTGCACGACTCCCGGTCCAACCGGGTGGTGATCGCCCGCGACCGCTTCGGCATCTGCCCCCTTTACTGGACCATCGTCGAGGAGGATGGCGGCAGGTGGCTGGTCTTTGGTTCTGAAATCAAGGCGATCCTGGCCTCGGGGATCGTCAAGGCGCGACCCGACCGGGAAGGCATCAGCTCGTTCTTCTCGTTCTTCGGAGTTCCCGGACCGCGCACCTGCTTTGAGGGAATTCACGCGCTGCGCCCCGGGCAGTTGCTCGACCTGCACCTCACGCCAGGCCGCGACGCCGTCTGGGAGCGCCGCTCCTATTTCGACATGGATTTCCCCGACAGGGGCGACGAGGTGCGGGCACCCCTGCATACCCTCGTTGACCGGTTCGAGAAGGTGCTCTACGGCGCCGTCGAGCGTCGCCTGCGCGCCGATGTGCCGGTGGTGAGCTATCTTTCGGGGGGCGTGGACTCGGGCATTGTCGTGGCCATGGCGAGCAAGGCCCTCGGCAGGCCGATCCCCTCGTTCACCATTCGGATCACCGACCCGAACCTGGACGAGACCGACCGGGCCATGGAAACGGCCAACAAGATCGGCTGCAAGCCGTTCGTGGTCGACTTCGGGCCCGGCGAGGCCCTCAACACCTACCCGGAACTGATCGAGGCCGCCGAGTCGCCGGTGATCGACACCTCGTGCGCGGCGCTGCTGATGCTCTCCCGCGCCGTTCACCAGCAAGGCTACAAGGTCGCCCTCACCGGCGAGGGATCCGACGAGTGGATGGCTGGATACCCCTGGCACAAGACCTTCCGGGTCACCTCTTTTATTGATCGGCTTACAGGCTGTTCCTTCAGCACGGCCATCCGCGACCTGTTCATCGCCATGGCACCTGGCCGCAAGTTCCCCTCGGGAATGGCCCAAAGAGTGCGGGATTCGGTGGGCGGATACAACGGCTGGCTCGACATTTACGGCATTGTCGGAATGTCCAAACTCCGGCTCTTCTCCGATCCCATGCTCGAGACCGCGTTCAGGCACAATCCGTTCGCCGACCTGGAACTGCCTCTTGAACGGTTCCGCAAAATCCACCCGATGAACCGCGAGCTATACATGTCCGGCCGGTGCCATCTGCCGGGCCTGCTGCTCAACGCCAAGGGCGACCGCATCGCCATGCACAACTCGGTTGAGGCGCGATATCCGTTCCTGGACGAGGAAGTCTTCAGGTTCCTCGCCGACATCCACCCCGACTACAAGTTCAAGGGCCTCAGGGAAAAGCACATCCTCCGCGAGATGTCCGAACGCTGGCTGCCCAGAAACATCGCCCGCCGCCGCAAGGCGATGTTCCGGGCCCCGTTCGACTCGTTCCACCTCGACAACACCCCGGCCTATGTTAATCAGCTGCTTTCGGAGGAATCGCTCAGGCGAACCGGGTATTTCTCGGCCAAGGGTTTGGCCGAGGCCCGCGCCGCGTACCCGAGGTTCCGCCGGAACGACCCGCGACGCACTTCCATCGAGATGGGATTGGCTGGTTTGGTTGCCACCCAGCTATGGCACCATGTTTACATCGAGCCGGTTCTCTGCGAGTTGCCCGGCTGGACACCCCCATCGATAATCTGAACCCAGCCCTCCAATTTTATCTATTTATCACAAGCTATTGCTTGTGAATCAACTGCTGGTACATCCCGTCTGCATCCGATAAACTAGGCTTATGGGTTACTCACTGACAACGCTCTGGTATGAGCGGCAGAGGTATTTCCCGGCCATCTTGGCCGTTGGATTCAGTTCCCTTCTGGGATGCCTGCAGTTTGGCCTTCTTTTAGGCCTATTCTCGATTGTCAGCATTCCCATCGACAACAGTCGCGCCGATATCTGGCTGGGCGCTCCCCAGGCCCTCAGCGTCGATTTGGGACGCCCCATCCGGGAAAGCCAGGCCGTTGACCGTCTGGCCTCAAACCCTGAGGTGGACCGCTGCGAGACCTACCTCCAGGGATTCGCCTATTGGGCTAAACCCAATGGTGGCATGGAATTATGCATGGTGATCGGCTGCAGGCTGGATGACAAGTCATTGGGCCGGATCAAGCAACTCACCCCCGAACTGCACCACCAGTTGACCGAACCTGGTTCCATCGTGGTGGATGAATCGGACTTGGCCCGTCTCGGCCTCAAGCAAGTGGGTGACACCGCTGAAATCGTTGGAAATCGGGTCAGGGTGGTAGGCCTCACCAAGGGTGTCAAAAGTCTGGCTGGCCCCTATGTGATGTGCTCCGTGACGACGGCCCGCTCGCTGCTGCGACTCATGCCCGAGCAAATCACTTATGTTCTCGGCAAATGCCACGACCCGGCCGATGCCGCCAAGGTGGTGGCCCGGCTGCGGGAGGCCCATGGGACAGACATTTCTGTCTTTGCCGCGGACGAGTTCTCCTTCCGTTCACGGTGGCACTGGCTCACTAAAACCAAGGCGGGTTTCGCCTTGGGCTATGCCGCCGTCTTGGGTCTGATGGTTGGCGCCGTGGTCACAAGCCAAACGCTCTATGCCGCCACCGCCGCATCGCTCCGTGAATTCGCGGTGCTGCGGGCGATGGGCATTCCGCGATGGCGGATGTCGGTTCTGGTCATGTCGCAGGCCACCTGGGTGGGTGTAGTTGGCGTGCTGCTCTCATTTCCGGCCATTTTTGGCTTGGCCCGGGTCGCCGACATTTACGGTGTGCAAGTTTTGCTCGATTGGAGAATGCTGGCAAGCGTTTCCGGTATTACGCTCGTGATGGCCGTATTCTCCGGACTTTACGCGCTGCGTTCGCTGAAACATGTCGAACCCGCGTTGCTTCTGCGTTAGTCTCTACGGGACTTTGGCCGACTGAAAGTCATACGCGATGGGAGGCAGGCCTTTGAGACTTGGCGAGACCATTCTTCAGGCCGACAACCTGGCCCGGGGCTTCGGCGTGGGCTCGCAGTTCACCCTCGCGGTGGATCATGTTTCGCTTGAGGTTCTTTCCGGGCAGTTTGTCCTCATCATGGGCCCCTCGGGCAGCGGCAAGTCCACCATGTTGGCCATCCTGTCGGGCCTGCTTCGGCCGGACGGCGGCACGGTTCATTGCCTGGGCGAAAATATCTGGGCAATGACCGACATCGAGCGCGAGCAATTCCGCCTCGATCACTGCGGATTCATTTTCCAAGGCTATAACCTGTTTGCCGCCCTCACGGCCCGGCAGCAACTGGAACTGGTGGCAACCTGGGGCAACCACCTCAGCCCCCACGATGCCCGCTGCCGCGCCGACAACCTGCTTGAAAGGCTCGGGTTGGGTGGCAAGGAACACCTGCGCCCTTCGGAATTGTCTGGCGGTGAGAAACAGCGCGTGGCCATCGGCCGTGCGCTCATCAAGAACCCCAACATTCTCTTCGCCGACGAACCCACGAGCGCCTTGGACTGGGCCCATGGCGAGGAAGTGGTGAAACTCCTTCGCAACCTCACCCGCGAGGAAGGTTCCACGGTGGTGTGCGTGACCCACGACCCCCGGCTGGTTCCGTTCGCGGATCGCGTTTTTCACATGGAAGATGGCCGACTCGTGCGGCAAAGCTACGGGTTCATGAGCCATCCGGAAGAACAGATCGTGACCCT
>CAWUNZ010000343.1:0-3716 GCA_963923445.1 uncultured bacterium | reverse complement strand
GAGGATCCCAAGGCCGCCGAACTCATGCGGCAGATGCTGGCGGAGATCAACGACGCCCGCGGGGAGTTCCTGCGCGTGGTTCCCCCCGCTGTCGCTGAAATGCGTTCCGAACTGGTCCAATCGGCCGACGGGTACTCTTCGGAACTCATCGCCTTCAACAAAACCCACGCCGAGGCCGTCGCCTCCCTCGACGAGTTGCAGGCGTCCATTCCCGCCAGGTTGGAGGCGGCGCGCGCCGAGATGCTCGCCTCCGTGCCCCAACCGCCTCCCCCGCCCGAACCCGTCGTCATCAACCCCGGCGAGGAACTCGTGGCCCGGCTTTTGGATCTCACCAGGCCCCCGCCCCGGCCCAGGGCCCCCTACACCCAGGCGGCGCCCGCGCCCGACAAGCCCTCGGGGTTCATCCCCCGCTTCTCGACTTCCAAGATCTGGGAAAACTGGAAACCCGGCTCGGGGGTGTCGTGATGGCTGAATTTCCCGGGGCGCTCGACTCCATCATCCGCGAGACCGTCCAGCAGAAGGGCGGCATCGACATCGACGGCGACGCCCGCGCCTCGCTCGCCATCCGCGCCGGCATGCTCACCTCGCTGTTCGATGTCGGCGCCGAGGGCCTCCCCACCCTCAACCCCGCCTTCTCCGTCGAGAGGCAGGTCGAGGTTTGGCTCGATGCCGGCGCCGTCGCCGACGCCCGCCGCCTGCTCGCCCTGGCCCTGCCTCCCCGGCACGCCATGTGGTGGGCCCTGTTGGCGCTTGTCGAGGCGCACGGGCGGGTTCCGTACCCCGACGGCGTGGTGGAGGCGTTCATCGGCGTCCGCGACTTCCTGCTGAACCCGTCCGAGGAGGCCCGCCGCGCCTGCCACGACCTCGCCGAGGCCGCCGATGCCTCCTCCGCCGGCGGCGCCATCGGCTACGCCGCGTTTCTTTCCTGCGGCAGCATGGCGCCCCCGGACTGCCCGCCCGTGTTGCCCAAGGCGCATTTGTGCGGCCACCTCTGCGGCGTGGCGGTCTACCTGGCCTCGGTTCAGTTCGATCCGGTCCAGTACATCGACCACAACGCCCAGTTCGTGCGCCTGGGCCTGCGCATCGCCCGCGGCGACCTGGCGCTTCCCGACCAACCCGCCCGCGCCGCCGAGGTCTCCGCCCCGGCGGAGGTGGAACGCGAGGTTCTCCGCGCCGGGCAGGCCGCGGGCCAACAGGCCGCGCGCTAGGCAAAGGCCGAATCAGAATGCCCCAGGCGGTCATTCAAAAGAGCCCCGAACGCAGGCGCCAAGCGCCGGAGTGAGCGGGGGTGCGGTTTCCTTCCCCCCCCCATCGCCCGGCCTTCCGCTTCGGCGCGCCTCCGGCCTGTAAACGCGCTTCGCTGTTTCGGGCAGGGTGATATTCGAGCCTTGCCCCGCCATCGGGCCCATCCGAAGCCGGTTCGCCCCATCGCCTGCCGGTTGAAAACCGCTCCCGTTCGCATAAAAAATCGTCAAAGCGAATCGGGCGCCGGCCCCGGAGAACGCCATGGCCGACTACTCGCAGGATGGTTCCCAGCTTCAGCTTCTCATCCCGCTGCCTCCCGGCAGCCTGCTGCCCACCCGGCTTTCCGGCAGCGAAAAGCTCGGCGGCAGCTACTCCTTCACCATCGACGCCGTCGCGCCCCGCGGCACCCTCATTCCCTACGCCGCCCTGCTTGGCCTGCCCGCCTCCGCGCGCGTGCTCACCCCCGGGGGCCTCGACCGCTTCTATTCAGGCATCGTCTGGGCCCTGGGCAAGACCGGCGCCGACGACACCTTCGACTACTACCAGCTTGAACTCAGGCCCTCGCTCGAGCGCCTCGCCCTCACCCGCCGCACCCGCGTGTTTCAGGACATGACGGCCTTGCAGATCATCGACAAGGTCCTCGAACCGGTCGGCGGCGCCACCAACCTGCTGCCCACCCTCTCCGCGCCGCGCGCCTACTGCGTGCAGTACCGCGAGACCGACCTCGAGTTTTTCCTCAGGCTCTGCTCCGAGGAGGGGTTGCTGCACTACTGGCTGCACCTGCCGCTGGTGCACACCCTCATGCTCACCTCCAACACCATGCTCACGCCCCCGCTTCTCACCGTGCCCTACGATCCGTCCATGGGCGGCACGCAGGACGACGGCCCAAGGTTGCATTCCTGGGGCTTCCGGCAGGAACTCGCCCCCTCCTCGGTGGAGATGGCCGACAGCCATTTCCAGCTTGCCGGCACCAGGCTTCAGGCCAAGGGCGTGCCGCCCATGTTCATCGTCGCCGGCGGCCAGCCTGTCCGCTTCCCCGACGCCCCCGGCCCGTGGGAGGCCGATGGCCACTCGCCCGTCCGGCATATCGACGGCATCAGCGCCAGCGGCATGCCCAACCTCATCCCCCCGGTCGCCGGGGTGCTCGAGGCCATGCAAACCGTGGTGGCGGGCAACCTGGCCAACGGCGCGGTCTCGGGGTCGGTGCGCGGAGTGGGGGTGGGCAGTTGCCCGCAACTGGCGCCGGGGCTTGGCTTCCTGCTTCAGGAGATGGGCGCCGAGGGCGGCCCGCATGTGGTCACCCAGGTGGAGCACGAGGTGGAACTTGCCGGCCGGTACGGCACCAACGAGACCCCCGGCGCGGCGAAGGTGATCACCCGGGTGACGGCGGCGCCGCAGATGCTGCCGTTGGCGCCCTGGCCGCCCCGGCCCAAGCCGAATGTCGGCGGCGTGCACACCGCCGAGGTGATGGGCCCCATGGGAACCGAGGTGAACCTCGATGTTCATGGCCGGGTGCGGGTGCGCTTCTGGTGGGACCGCGAGGACGGTTCGGCGGGCACCTGGATCCGCGTGGCGCAATGCTGGGCGGGCAACGGCTACGGCGCGGTGTTCTGGCCCCGGGTGGGGCACGAGGTGGTGGTGGCGTTCGAGGGCGGCGACCCCGACCGCCCGATCATTGTCGGCAGCGTCTACAACTCCGCCAACGCCCCGCCGTATCCGATGCCGATGTCGGCGTACATTTCCGGATTCAAAAGCTGCACCAAGGGAGGCAGTCCCGTCGGCAACTTCCACAACATCGTGATGGACGACGAGGCCGATCCGTCGGTGGTCAGGATTCACGCGGAAGGTTACCTGCAAACCTCGCAGGAGTTGAACGCCACCAATGTCCGCAATAAATTCAACCTGACGATAACGGGGTGAACCGATGTTCGATATCGCATGGACTGCGGCAGAAAATGCTCTTCGTTATAAAGGCATAGGGAAAGCCGTGCCTGAACAAGGCAAGGAAGAAGAAGCTTGGGCCAATTCATCGACTGAAATAGTTCTAGGCAGCAAAACAGAGTGGAGTTTTGGGGTTGGAACTACAAACAATACATTTGGACCAAGGATTGACTTTGGTATGGATTATGCATATTGTCTAAAAAACTTTGGGAAAAAATGGGGGAAGTATTTTACGCCTGTGGCAGTTGGAGCGACTGGGGCCTTTTACTATAATTTTGGTCCGGAAACTAAAATTTCATATGGTGCTTCCGACCTTGTCATGCAAAGAAAAGTGCATGCGGACCAAGTACTTGAAATAATCAAAGACGATTCAAAAAATGAATCATTGTACCCAAAACTAATAATAGCGATGAACGCAATTGTCACAAGTCTGATGGTGGTTAGCATAGCGTTGGTAAGGGTCAATCACTTTACAGGATTTTTAGATAAAGATCAAACTTTAGGCCCAATTGAGAATTCTAACCGTATTG
>CAWUNZ010000342.1:0-3720 GCA_963923445.1 uncultured bacterium | reverse complement strand
ATTATCCCGATCGTCATCGGGACTTCTCTGCCATTCATAATGGCAGAAAAAGAATAAAAATCCTAGCAGCGACGCCAGGTTGGTCGGAGAACAGGTGAAAAATTCACTAATTATGGATTGAATTTTTACTATTTGTTTTGCTGACAAAAAAACAACCGCATGAATGAAATCCAAATGCATAACTCAGGCCTTGTTGTCCGCGACCAGTATTCCTACTTCCACCGTTGTGACATTTTCAGCGCTAGCGCATACTACGATGAATTGCCATTGATTGAATCATGAAAACACTGGCCGCACCCATGCTCATCCTGCTCTTGACCGCGTTCAACATGGTGAATGTGAACGGAGATGAAACCGCCAAAGCCGATGAAATATCCTTGCAGTTGGATCGTCCTCTCGAGCGGGAAGTGTTTCAGCGTAATCATGTCGAAAATGCTGATGTCATCATCTCGGGCTCAGTGCCAAAGGCAGCTACGATCGTCGAGGCGAAGGCGGACCTTCGGGGATCGGGCAAGCGTGGCGAGATGGTTCCCTGGACCGAGGTAAGCAAGGGTCCATTCCAGAATGGCAAGTTCAGAGGAACACTCAGGTTGGCAACCGGTGGCTGGTATCAGCTTTCGGTCCGTTTCAGGAAAACAGCAGATAATCCCGCCGTTCTGGGCGAAGCGAAAATTGAACGAGTGGGCGTCGGAGATGTGTACATAACCGCCGGTCAATCCAATTCAATAAACTTTGGCCGCCCGAAGCAGAAGTCAACAGAGGACCTCAGCGTCTACTTTGACGGCAAGCAGTTCATGCCCGCGGCTGACCCGATGCCCGACGCCATCGGTGAAGGCGGTACTCCATGGCCACTTCTGGGAGATATGCTTTCGCGAACCACCCGGGCCCCTGTTTGCTTTCGCTCGGCCACGACAAATTACACGCGCATCAAGGAGTGGGTGCCGTTTCCAGAGTCAATTCATCGTGTGGGGCAGATCGAACGCCTCGTGGAACGCGCCCGCTGGTTCGGTCCCGGTGGAATTCGCGCCGTACTCTGGGTGCAGGGTGAGGCCGATGCGGATGACCCAGGCCAGCTTAAACCAACTCCCTTAGCGGACTATGAGCGTGACGCCACGGCCATGATCGAGTTCAGCCGAAAACAACTCGGTTGGAAGTTGGATTGGTTTGTGGCCGGCAACTCTTATATTCCCTCCAAACCGGGGAAGGACTACAAAAACAGCATTGCGGATATTCTAGGTGCTCAGAAGGCGCTTTGGGACAAGGGAATCGCCTTCCCCGGCCCGTACACCAATGACCTCGTTGGAAACACCGATTACCGACACGATGGCGTGCATTTCGGCCCCCGCGGGCTACAAGTTCATGCCGAACGATGGTTCGTCGTCCTTTGCTCCCGCTATTCCCTTGCCAATCCGGTCGCGAGTCAGGCGCAAGCCCATCTCACCAAGGCGCTGGCACCCGACAAAAACCTAACAATGGAGGCGCTGACGCCTCCGTCCGGGGTGAAACAGGCATCTTATCCTTTTCCGAAGCTTGACTGGGTTGATACTGTCAGACGCAAGAACGCCGAGGCGTCACACAAAGCAAGTGCGATTCAATTGGTCTTTGACGGAGACTCGATCACAAGTTGGTTCGCCAATTACTCCGGGCCAGGCAACTCAGGCGTGGAGATTTGGAAGGAGCGCTATGCCAAGCTCGGGGCCTTCGATTTCGGCATTCCGGGCGACTCCACTCAGCACCTGCTTTGGCGTCTTGCCAACGGGCAGATGAACGGCATTCATCCGAAGTTGATCCTGCTCTTGATCGGCACCAATAATCTTGGCCTCAATACCGACGAGGAGATCATCGAGGGGATCGAGGCCATCGTTAACCAATACCGGAAGCTTTGTCCCAATGCCGTCATCCTGCTCCAGGGAATATTTCCACGCGAACGTCTCGCCTCCAATCCAATCCGGTCCCGAATTAAGGCGATCAACAAGAAAATCGCCACCTTCGCCAATGGGAAAAGCGTGATCTTCATGGATTTAGGCGACAAGTTCCTCCAGCCAGACGGTTCTATCACCACCGAAATCATGCGTGATTACTTGCATCCCAATGAGAGCGGCTACCGCATTTGGGCAGATGCCATTCAGCCATATGTTGATCGCTTCGTCATATCGAACAGGAAAGGATCGCCATGACGCTGTTTAATCGGACGGCTCTTGGGCTGATCGGGGCATTCCTACTGACGCCAGCGAGCCATGCCGGCACCGTTTATATCCCGCAACGCGGTGAATGGATGTGGGACACCTGGGTGATGCAGGAGGGTGAGGAATATCACCTGTTTCATCTCTCCAAGGACGGCGGAATCGGTCGCGCGGTTTCAAAGGATCTTATTCATTGGAAGCAACTCCCGATGATCCGCAATCTCGCCAAGCCGGGAGATTGGGACGAAAAGGGTATGCTCCTGACCGGCAGCACCGTGAAACATGACGGCAGGTATTACCTCTCTTACGGATCGAAACACCCCGAACCACTTGGCTACCTTGTCAGCGATGATCTGAAAACCTGGTCTCGACTGGGTGATCCAGTGCTGCCAAGCAGATTGCCCTATGCTCAGGACTGGCGCGACCTGTCGAATTACTGGGACAGTCAGGCAAACCTCTGGCACGGGTGTTTGTGCGCCAGATACAAGGGAATGCCCTGCGTCGGACATGTCTCGTCGCCGGATTTGGTTCGATGGACGCACCATGAGCCGTTTTTCACAAGCGAGCCGTACACCCGTGATAACAATGGGTTCGTCGAGTTTGAAGTTCCTGAAATGTTCGAACTTGGTGGCAAGCACTATATCGTCTTCTCAAGCATCCGTAGCCGAAAGAACTTCACATCGGGGCGAGAAGACGCCTCTGGCACTTGGTACCTTGTGGCCGACCGCAAGGAAGGACCCTATTCGGTACCAAACAATCCGTTGCTGATGGGTACAGGGATGGGTCGGATTGATCACTATGTGGGACGCACCATCTTGCGCAACGGCAAGCGAGTGATGTATTGCCAGAACTGGGGTCCCTACAGCGGAGTGAATTGGTCGACGCCGAAATTGGTTCATGCCAGCGATTCACACGACCTTTCATTGAAATACTGGCCTGAATTAGATGTGCTCAAAAAAGAAAAGCTTTATTCGGCCGCTTCATTACGCATAAAAACCGATGCTGACAAACAAAACCAGATTCACGATATCGATAAATTGACAGCATCTGATTTCATGCTCACATGCGATCTTGATGCAGCCAAGGCGGCAAGTTGTACCATCACATGGCGTAGCGCACTTCCCCTCAGCCCGCCGAATTCCGAAAAAACTCCAACCTACGGACTCAAGGTCGAGCCCAAGGATGGTTGCTTTTCATTGGTGCAGGTCGTGCCAAGCCTGCATTTTGGCGGCAACACATACCAATCATATATTAACGACCGTTATAAAAACAAATTTCTCTGTTCATCCGGGAAACTACAAATTCGGATCATGGTTCGCCACAATCGCTCTGAAGTATACGCGAACGACATCTGGCTATTTAACATCGGTCCTCGCGACATGCTCCCAAAAGGCGGATTCAGCATCATTTCTGAAAAAGGCGAGGTAAATATCTCAAATTTAGAGATATTTGCCTTAGCGGAATTGAAATCGTAGGCCCTGGAGTTGGTCACATTTTTGAGCATGCCAGCACCATAGGGTTTCGAGAACTCAGCGGT
>CAWUNZ010000341.1:0-3740 GCA_963923445.1 uncultured bacterium | reverse complement strand
GCTTGAGGCAATCAAAGGAAAGTCGTGGTGCGTGGCCATTCCATTCTTCTCCCCGGGAACCTTAACGCCCAGCGCCTACTGCTTGGCCTCGGCGGCGAGGCGTTCACCAAGCCGGCGCAGGGCCGGGCTGGCATCCATGGGGTCGAGGCGCGCCTCGATCAGGTGAAAACCTCCCGGCGTGGCGACCGCGTGGTCGAGCGCCCGGGAGAATTCCTCCTCGGTGGCCGCCACGCACCCGTGCCCGCCTCCCAACAGCGCCGGCAGTTGATGATAATTCCAATTGTGGATGTCGTTGAACTTCCCCTCGAGAATGAACCGTTCGGTGAGGTAACCCCGGTTGTTGAGCACCACCACGATGGGGTCGAGGCCCAGGCGCACGGCGGTGGAAAGCTCGGTGCCGGTCATCTGGAAGGCGCCGTCACCCACCAGCACCAGCGGTCGCACCGCGCCCCGGGCCACCTGGGCGCCGATGGCCGCGGGCACCGCCCAACCCAGGGTGGCGTAGAAGGCCGTGGCGAGAAAGTCGGTGCCCTCGTGCACCGACAGGTCGATGGCGCCAAACATGGCGTCGCCCGGATCGGCGACAACAGAGAGCTTCCTTGAAAGGATCGAATTCACCTTGTGGAACAGCCGGCCGGTGGTGAGCGGCGCCCCGGGCCGGGGCGCCCACGGCTGGTCAAGCGGCTTGTCCCGATGGGGCAGCGGGCGATGGAACCGTGGCAGGTCCTGCATGGCCAATCCGGCAAGCAGGTCGCCAAGGCGGACATCCTCGAAGCCGTGGTGACGGATGCGCACGGTCTGGCTGGTGGCGTGAACGGTCCGCTCGGGAACCAGGCGCGTGGTGAAAACCCCCGTGTCGGTGTCGGTGATCGGGGCGCCCAGCGACAGCACGCAGTCGGAGGCCTCGACAAACTCCACCAGGTCGGGCCTGCTGAGCGCGCCCACATAGGTTCCGGCGTACAGCGGATGCTTCTCGCTCACCACCGACTTGCCCAAAAGAGTGGAGCAGACGGGAATGCCGTGCTTCTCGGCGAATGCCATCAAGCCGCCGGTGAGGCCGAAGCGGTGAACCTCGATCCCCGCGATGATGATGGGGTTTCGGGCCGCCTTGAGCATGGCGGTGATCTCGGCGACGGCTTCGGCCAGCTCATCCGGGTCGCTGCGGGCGGTTTCGGACTCGGAAACATGGTTTTCCAGCCCGGTCATGTCCACCCGGTCGCGGGGAAGCTCGATATACACGGGCTGCTTGCGCGCCAGGCAGGTGGACAGGGCCCGGTCGATCTCCCGAAAGGCCGTGAGCGGATCTTCAATAATGACAGACGCCGCGGTGATCGGCTCGAAGGCGCGGCGCTGGGCGTCGTGCGCCCCCACCATGTGGTGCACCTGCGACCGTTTGCGTCGCTCACGAACCCCCGGGGCCCCGCTGATGACCACCAAGGGTGATTTTTCAGCGTAGGCGCAAGCGACGGCATTGGCCGCGCTCAGGCCTCCCACGGCGTAGGTCACGCACAAGGCCCCCAGGCCGCGCACCCGCGCGTAGGCATCGGCCGCGTACCCGGCGCACAATTCGTTGGTGGTGCCAACCAGTTGGAGCGGGCTTTCCTCGACCTGCTTCATGAACCCCAGCACATAGTCGCCGGGTATGCCGAAGACATGCCCGAGGCCCAACTGACGCAACCGGTGGATGAGGTAGCGGCCCACCGACATGGGGCCGGAATTAGGGGAAGTCATGGCGTGGACCCTCGGGGGAGAGGAATCGGGAATCCACCTCTATTGTCCGGCGCCGGGGAGCGGGAAACCAGTCCCACCCCCGGGGTTCAGGCGAGCAATTCCTTCACAACGCGACCGTGAACATCGGTGAGGCGGAAGTCGCGACCGGCATGGCGGAAGGTGAGTTTTTCGTGGTCGAAACCGAGCAGGTGGAGAATGGTGGCCTGCAGGTCGTGGACATGGACCTTGTCCTGAACGGCCTGAAAGCCGAACTCGTCGGTGGCGCCGTGGATGTGCCCGCCGCGGGCGCCGCCGCCGGCCAGCCACACGGAATAGCCATGGTGGTTGTGGTCTCGGCCGTTGATCTTTCCGGCGTTGGAACCGGGGGTGGGCAGTTCCACGGTGGGGGTGCGGCCGAACTCGCCTCCCCAGATCACCAGCGTCTCGTCGAGCATGCCGCGCTGCTCGAGGTCGGCCAGCAAGGCACCGATGGCCTGGTCGCATTCCTTGGCCAGGCGGCGGTGGTTGACCTCGATGTCGTCGTGGTTGTCCCATGGCTGGCCGGCGCCATGCCACACCTGCACGAAGCGGACACCGCGTTCCACCAGGCGGCGGGCGATCAGCATCTGCCGGCCCTGCACGCCGGGGCCGTACATGTCGCGGATGGACTGCGGTTCGCGGTTGATGTCGAAGGCGTCCTCGGCATCCGACTGCATCCGCCAGGCCAGTTCGAACGACTGGATGCGCGCCTCGAGCCTGCTGTCGCGTTCCCGGCCAGCCTGGTGCGCGCGGTTCATGCGCGCCAGCAGGTCGAGCTGAGACCGTTGCTCGCCGGCGGGCCTGCCGGGCCGGATGTTCTCAACCAGCTTTTCGAGTTCGGTGTGGCGGGTGTCGATGTAGGTGCCCTGGTAAACGCCGGGCAGAAACGCCGACTGCCAGTTCTGCGTTTCCTGAATGGGGTAGCCTCCCGGGCACATGGAGATGAAGCCGGGCAGGTTCTGGTTCTCGCTCCCCAGTCCGTAGGTGACCCAGGAACCCATGCTGGGCCGCACCTGCCTGGAATCGCCGCAGTTGAGCAGAAGCAGCGACGGTTCGTGGTTGGGCACATCGGCGTGCATGGAGCGAACCACGCAAAGCCTGTCGGCCATGCGCGCCACATGCGGGAACAACTCGCTGATCTCGATTCCCGATTGGCCGTGCTTGGCGAACTTGAAGGGCGAACCGAAGGCTGCGCCGGTCTTGCGCTCGGTGGGCAGGTTGGGCCGGGGCAGGACCTGCCCGTGGTGCTTGTTCAGCAACGGTTTGGGATCGAAGGTATCGAGGTGCGACGGACCACCGTTCATGAACAGGTGGATCACCCGCGTGGCCTTGGGCTTGTGGTGCGGAAACCGGGGCGCCAACGGGGCGATCTCGCGCGAGGGGGCATTGGCGCGCGCCTCCTGCTCCAGCATGGCGGCGAGGCTGATGCCGCCCAACCCCATCCCGCCGCGCCACAGCATCGAGCGCCTGTCAAGCATCATGCGACACCTCAGTCCACAAACTGGAATTCATTGCTGCATAAAAGCGCCTGGGCCAATTCCACCAGGCCCGCGGGCCTTGAGGCGGCATGGGCAACGGCGTCTTTCAGTTCCGGGGCCTCGGGCTTGCGTCCCAACGCCAGTTGATACAGGCGAACCACCCGGGCGCCGGGGTCCATGGGCGCCAACTCGGGGCGCGCGGCCAACGCCTTGGCCATTTCGAGCACAAACGGGTTGTTGAGCAGGTAAAGGGCCTGCTGGGGAACCGTGGTGGAATGCCGGACCGGCGTGGCCAGGTCGGGACTGGCCAAGTCGAAGGTCCGGAATGTCCCGGGAAGGTTTTGCCTGTCGATGGAACCGTAGATGCTGCGCCTGCGCGAGAACGGGGCCGTGAGGATCTCCACGGAGGGCCCACCCATGGTGGCATCTATCGACCCCGAGACGGCCAGCATGCCGTCGCGCAGCGCCTCGAACTCGAGCTTGCGACGATTCACATGGGCCCACAGGCGATTT
>CAWUNZ010000340.1:0-3745 GCA_963923445.1 uncultured bacterium | reverse complement strand
CTGTCGAGTGTTTCAAGCCCAAGGGCACCGATCTGCATGACACCCTGCTGGTTGCCAGAATGCAGAAGGCCGCGGCCATCCTCCAGTTCAAGCTGGAAGGCCAGTTGATCGCCCGGCATCCCGAATGGAACCTGGACTCCTGGCGCGTGCTCCACAGGATCGATCCGTTGGCCGGTTCAGTCGTTATCGACGGAACCACTTACCCGCTCCGCGACGGGCATTTTCCAACCCTGCGCGAAGACGCCCCATACGAGCTGCACCCAGCGGAGCGGACCTGCATCGAGCGCATGAGGGAGCACTTTCTGGCAAGCAGGAAACTTTGGCAGCATATTGTTTATCTTAAAAATCACGGAAACATGTACCTTGTCAGGGACAGGCATGTCATTTTTCATGGGTGCATCCCGGTCGACGAAAAGGGGGAATTCCTGCCACTCGTTGTGGATGGCTTTCCACGAAAGGGGCGTGAGTTGCTCGACGCCCTCGACTCTGTCATCGCCAGGGTGGTGGATCATCCGGACACCAACGACCTCGACTGGTGCTGGTACCTTTGGTGCGGGCCCCTCTCGCCGCTTTTCGGCAAGGATCGGATCTGCACTTTCCAGAACGACTTCCTTTCAGCCCCCGAAACCCATGTTGAAACCAAGAATCCCTATTTTTCCCTGATTCATGAAACCTGGTTTTGCGACAAGATTCTCCTCGAGTTCGGCATCAACGATGGCGACGGTCTTTTGGTCAACGGGCATGTGCCAGTCAAAATTGAAAAGGGCGAGTCACCCATCAAGCGGTCCGGAAAGGCCATCACGATTGACGGCGCTTTTTCCGAGGCCTATGGAGACCATGGTTACACCCTGGTCTTGAAACCGGAAAAAACCATCCTGGCCCTGCACCACCATTTCGAGTCTGTCGCGGCAGCCGTGCGCTCGGGGGTTGACATCATTCCCCAGGTGACGACCGTCAAGGAATGGGGCAGAATCCGGAAGGTGGCTGACACGGAGGCGGGTAAGGAAATCCTTGACCGCTGCGCGCTCATCGAGCAACTGGCCCAAGCCTACCGGTCGAACAAGGTCCGTCAGGAAAGTTTCAACCATTCGACCTGAGAGGAGCCAGCCCCATGAAATGGCCCATGCTGTACCAAGCTCACCCCAGGCGAATTCTCCAGGAACTACGGCGGGAGGGTTTGACTTCACCAACCCTGGCGGAAATACCCGACGCATGGTTCGCCAACCTTGCCGACCAGGGTTTTGATTGGATTTACTTGCTGGGTGTCTGGCAAACCGGACCGCGATCGCGGGAAGTTTCCCTCACCCACCCCGCCATCGCACGAGACCACGCAAGCCACTTGCCCGATTGGACGGCGGACGATGTTTGCGGTTCTCCCTTTGCCATCCAATCTTGGATCCCTCACAAGGACTTTGGTGGATTGGCCGGACTCCAAGCATTTCGGGAAGCCGCCAGCAGGTACGGCATCAAGTTGATGCTGGATTTTGTTCCAAATCATGTCGGCCTGGATCACCCTTGGACTCTCACCAATCCAACTTGGTTTTTTTCAGCCTCGCCCGAAACTCCTCCCGGTATGGCCACCGTCTCAAGTCCAGGCGGACCATCCTTCATGCATGGAAAGGATCCTTACTTCCCGCCTTGGCCAGATACCTTTCAACTCAATTTGTTTCATCCTGAGGTCCGGGCCGCCCAGCGTCAGGTTATCGCCGCCATGGCATCCCAATGCGATGGTTTGCGCTGCGACATGGCGATGCTGCCGCTATCGGATGTTTTTCAAGCGACATGGGGCCGGGCAGCGCTTGAAATCGACGGTTTCGCCGCTGAGACCTCCGATTACTGGCCAGGAATGATCAATGCGGCCCGGGATTTAAATCCTGCCTTTTTATTTCTTGCGGAATGCTATTGGGACCGAGAATGGGACTTAATGTGTCAGGGATTTGATTTCTGTTACGACAAGCGGCTCTATGAGCGTCTGGCACACGGAAATTCCGAGGGTGTGGTTGGTCATTTGAGAGCCGCGCCGGATTTCAGGGACAAATGCGCCCATTTTCTGGAAAACCATGACGAGCCCAGAGCGCCCGCGGTGTTTGGTGATCGAAGGCGCGCCGCAGCGGTCGTTTCCTTCTTCGCTCCAGGACTGCGGTTCGCGCACCAAGGTCAGGAAAACGGGTTTCGGATTCGGGATTCGGTGCACTTGTCCAGGACCGAGATGGAGCAAGCCGACAGTTCAGAAAAACAATTCTATCAACGACTGTTCAGACTCTCGTCAATCTCATCCAAGCTACCGTGGCGGCTATTGGTTGCCTCCCCTGCTTGGTCGGATAATCCCACTCACGCACATTTCGTCACCATGGCTATCGGTGACACTTCATGCGGGGGAATCGTGATCGTTAATTATTCGTCGATCAGAAGCCAATGCAAAATCGGGTGGGAATGGTCTGAACCTCCTTCATCCCTACAGGATTGGATGCAAGAGTACCCATTACCGAAACAAACACCAGACGACATAGCAAAGACCGGGCTATACATAGATTTGCCGGCATGGGGATATCATTACATTTCCTCAAAAGCGCCGGTTGCCTAATAGGGTAAAAATCGGTTTGAGAATATGTGGAATAACGATGTTTCGATCTCGAAACAAATGCGAATTGGAGTGGTAAGTTACCTCAACTCCAAACCGCTCGTGGAAGGGTTGCAATCATTGTTGCCAAAGGCAATTTTGGAATTTGACACCCCATCTCGACTATCAACCCGAATGAAATCAGGTGAATTTGACATCGGACTGATCCCTTCTGTTGAATTTCTTGCTTGGGAAAACTCAACATTTATTGGTGGAATCGCCGTTGCATGCTTTGGACAGGTCCAAAGTGTTTGCATTCACTCCAAGAAACCGTTGAACCAGATCAGGTCGATGGCTTTGGACGAGGGGAGCAAAACCAGCATTGCCTTAATGCGCGTCATATTTGAGGAAAATAACTGGAAACTCGACGAAACAACACCTTTCCCAATGGATGGTAATCCCCATGACATCCATTCCGATGCCGTCCTTCTGATCGGGGACAGGGCAATGGCAGATTATTTGCCAGGATTTCCTTTCAAAATGGATCTTGGCGAGGAATGGAAGCGGTTGACCGGATTACCATTCGTATTTGCTTTATGGGCCGTGAGGCCTGGATTAAAGCTGTCCGCCATGGAAATAAAAGCCTTTCATGAGGCTCTTAACCTTGGGAAAAAAAACATCAGGGATATCGCGATAAGAGAGTCCACATTATTGGGAAAGGATCCTGACAAATGCTTTTTATATTTAACAAATAACATCAAATTTGATTTGGGAACAGGAGAGTTAACGGCATTGTCGTTATTTCAAACCAAGCTTGTGGGAATGGGCCTGATAAAAGGAAGGAACTTCCATGAAGTCGATCAACTCGATTCTTGAAGAAACCGTCGAAGGTAAAAGGCTTTCAAAAAATGATGCCATCCGTTTATTCAGGGAATGCCAAGATTTGCCTGCCTTGGGTCATGCGGCAAACCGCGTCACAAAAAAGTTGCATCCCGAAAATTACAGGACATTCAACATCGATCGAAACATCAACTATACAAACATATGCGCGGCGGTATGCAAGTTTTGCGCATTTTATCGCAAGCTGCATGATTCGGATGCCTATGTTCTGAGCAGAGAAGAGCTTTGCAGGAAAATTGACGAGACGATCGCCTTGGGCGGCGATCAGGCCTTGCTGCAGGGAGG
>CAWUNZ010000339.1:0-3747 GCA_963923445.1 uncultured bacterium | reverse complement strand
TGGGCCTGTTCGCCATGGCCTGGCTTCTTGCCGCCTGGGTGAGGCTGAAGCTCTGTACCGCGGGATTCCCGCGGGTCGTTTCCATGACGCGCACCCTGTCCGACAGGGGCGGGGCGCTCCGCATGCTGCGCGCCGGCAGGCAGGCCAAGGTCGCGGTTCGCCTGCGGCTTTCGGGCTGGCTCGGCTGGCCACTGGTGCGCATGGAGGACCGCGTGCCCGACGACGGCGCGTGGGCCGAGGCGAAAAAACACCCGGGTTGGTGGCCGGGAGCGGAAGGAACCCTGACCCCTGGTGGTGAGCTTGCCGCCGAATGGAACCTGGATTTTCCCCTACCTGGCATCGCCCGGTTTGAAGGAATGCGCCTGACGGTGATGGACCGCCTTGGCCTGGTGGCGAATGTCCTGTTCCTGCGCGACGGCACGGAATATCCCGTCCTGCCGACAGGCGCCCAGGCCGATGGCGAAGGGTCCGGACTCAAGCGGGCCAACCTGATGCCACCGCCCGGCAATCATCGGCATCGCAAGGCCGGCGGCAGCTTGGAAATCCTCGACATTCGAGAATACCGCCCGGGGGATTCACCCCGGTGGATCGCCTGGAAACTTTCGGCCCGCCGCGACCGCGTGCTGGTGAAGGAGTTCGAGAACGAGGTTCCCATCCGGTGCCAGGTGATCGTTGATGCCACCGGGCCGGTGAGGCGCTGGAGGCCCGGCGGTTCCGCCCTTTGCCGGCTATCGATGGCCGCCGCCGAAATCCTCGAGGCCTGCGACGAACTTCGCGACCCCGTGGGGATGATCATCACCACCGAACGCGACGCCGTGGTCGAGCGGCCTAACCGTGGTGGCCGGCATCGGCTTCGGCTCCTTCAGCGCCTCGCCTTGGAATCGGCCACACCGACCGACCTGCCACCAGCGGACGAGGACCCGCTTCCCCTTTTCGAACCCGCCGGCAGGCTGGCCATGGAGATCTACCCCGAGCTGTACGGCTCATCGGAGGTGCTGCTGGGCTGGAACCGGTTACTTTTGGGCCCGGGGCGCCCCGGATTTTCCCGCCATGGCGGATGGACAGGATGGATTTTCCGGCACCGGGGATATATCTGGCTGGCGCCTCCCATGATCATCGTTCTGGCGTATGTCATGGCAAACCCCTGGCTGTGCCTGGCGGCGAGTTGGTCCGGTCCGGCGCTTTGGGGCATCACCCGCCTGCTGACTGTCAAGCACACGCTGCGCCTGAGGGAGCGCAAGCGCCTGGCCTCGGTCCTTGCCGCCAGGCAGGGAGGCGATCCGGCCCTGCTCGACGCCTTCCTTGAGGACGACACCCTTCTGGCCACCCGCCTCCGCGCCTTTCTGGCCGAGCATCGCAGGGACAGGCTGCTCCCCGTGCCGGCACCCCCTCCCCTGACGACATTTTCAAGGGCGCGGGCGGAGCGGATGGCCCGGGCCGTGCGCGCCGCCGTGGCGCAGGCGCGCGACCCTGAGTGCCATTTCCTGCTCACCGACAGCACCGACCTGCCCAACCGGATCGAGGTGCTGGTGGCGGCGGCGCGCCTCGTCCGCTCCCGAAGGCATCAGATGGTTGTTGTTCTCGATGAGGGTGCCGAACGCGCGGGAGAGAGGGAATTGATCGCCGCGATGGCCCGCTTGGGCGTCCCGGTCATGTTGACCCGGCCGGGGTTGGCATCCGGGGAGGTGGCCCGCCTCGTGGCCTCGGTGCGCCGATTGGCGGGGAGGATCGCGTGAGCGCCACCACCGAAGCCAAGCCGCTTCCCAGTTTCATGGCCCCGCTTGCCTGCTCGCTGGCGTTGCTGGTACTCCTTCAATTCGTCGGGCGAACCACCTGGATGCTCGTGCCCCCCGGCATACTGGCCATCGGGGGTTTTCTGCCGCTTTCGCGGATGCCGGGCATCTTTTTCGTCAGCCTTCCCGCCTCGCTTCTTCTCGAAACCACCGGCAAGGGACCCGAGGAGTTATTGGACGCGCTCTTGTCGCCCATGGGGTTCCGCAATGTTGGCCAACCCGCCTTGGTGGACATGCAGGTGGAAGACATCTTTTCCTTGCTTTTGTGGCTCGCGATCACCTTGGTTTGGATCCATGGGTTTCGAGAACTGACCCATTTGGCCATGACGAAGGGTGATCCTTTCCCGGGGCCCAAGGGCAGGACCGGACCTTCACCCCTGCCCCGGACCATGCCCGTCGCGGCGGATCGGCGCCGGTTCGTGACCATCGGCGTGTTGGCCATGGGAGCGGGCATTCTTGTGGTCGTGATCCTGCAAGCCGCTTCCCTGAGCGAGGAGGTGAGCTACGCGGCCATTCTCCGGGCCCGACTTGGAACTTTGGGCGGAGGAGGCATCCTGGTGTTCATGGCCGTGCGCGCCCTGACTGGTTATATGCACTGGCGGGCGATGCCCGCTCTGGAAGCAGGAATGGTGGCGCAGGAGGGGGCCTGGCGCGAAGGATCCCGTGAATTCACGGCGCTGGACCGATGGCTCACCTGGGCCAGGCTTGGCGCCCGGCGCCGCGCCGAGCGCCAATGGAAACAACTGACACGACGGAGGAAGACGCCATGACCCAACTGAGTGGGTGGATTCGCGAAATTCTCGGCTGGCTGCTCGTGCTCGCCGGCCTGTACGGATTTTTCGTGGCCTTGGGGCTGATTGTGGGCCGGCAGGTCATCGGCGGTGGCGCGTTGGGCGTTCTTTCGGTGTTCATGTACCGCTCGGGAGTCGGTTTCCTCAAGATGGCCGTGGCCGCGCGCATTTGCCAGCAGGCGCAGGACAGGGTCTATCCCGCGCCCGCGCGCCCCGGTGCGCCGCGACAAGCGCGGACGGGTGCTTGACCCTGGACCAGGCCGTCCGGACAATTTTATTATTCCGCTTCCCCTCCCCCCGTGACGAGGCGACCACAGCATGACCACCAAGCTTCCGACAAAACCGGTCTCCGTACCCGACCAGCACCTGCTTATCGATGGAAAGTGGAGGCCCAGCGCCTCCGGAAAAACCTTTGAGACGATCAACCCGGCGACTGGTAAAAAGATCTGCAATATTGCCGAAGGCGACAAGGCCGACATCGACCTTGCCGTGTCCGCCGCGCGCAGGGCCTTCGATTCGGGGCCGTGGCGGCGCATGAGCGCATCGGAACGCGGCCGTATCCTCCACCGCCTGGCCGACCTCGTCGAAAAGCACCAGGATGAACTCGCCGCCCTTGAGTCGCTCGACAATGGCAAGCCGGTTCGCGACTCCCTTGCCGCGGACCTCCCCCTCACCATCAAGTGCTACCGCTACTACGCCGGCTGGGCGGACAAGATCCACGGCAAGACGATCCCGGTCGATGGGGACTTCTTCTGCTACACACGGCATGAACCCGTCGGCGTGGTCGGCCAGATCATCCCATGGAACTTCCCGCTGCTGATGCAGGCGTGGAAATGGGGCCCCGCCTTGGCCGCCGGCTGCACCCTTGTGCTCAAGCCCGCCGAGCAGACACCCCTTTCGGCGCTCCGGGTCGCCCAACTCGCCCAGGAAGCCGGCATTCCTGACGGCGTCATCAATGTGGTTCCCGGGTTCGGCCCCACCGCCGGCGCCGCGCTCAGCGGCCACATGGATGTCGACAAGGTCGCCTTCACCGGCGAGCACACCACCGGCAGGCTCATCATGGAGGCCGCCGCGCGCTCGAACCTCAAGCGCGTCAGCCTCGAACTGGGAGGGAAAAGCCCCAACATCATATTCGCCGACGCCGACCTCGATGCCGCGGTCGC
>CAWUNZ010000338.1:0-3772 GCA_963923445.1 uncultured bacterium | reverse complement strand
AAAGGGGCAAGGGAACCGTGGCGCCCGCGGCGACGCTGACGGCCACGGGGCCGAGAAGCCGTTCGCCTTCCGCCGAGCGCAGCCTCGCCACCACCGCAACATTGGCAGGCTTGCCGGCGATCGCGCGCAGGCGGGGGAACACCTTGAGCGCGGAGCCTGAGCCGCGCATGAGGATATCGTCGCCCATCAGAGCCGAGTCGTCGGGCAGGGAACTGAGAAGGATGCGCGGCAGGTCGGCGGCGGGGTCGGGCAGGACCGTGATCAGCACGGGGGTCGAGCGCCCGCCGGCGGACAATTCGAGGACAACGGGGGTGGCCTTGGTCACCAGAGCCTGCACGGCCGTGGGCCGGCGCTCGATCCTGACCGTCACCACGCCGCCCGTGGAATCCCGCCTCGTCCCCGTCACGCTGGCGATCACGGGAGATTCCGCCGAGCGCACCAGCGAGGGCGCCACCCTGAGGTCGTCGAGGCCGTCGAGAATCCAGCGCACCTCCACATCGGCATGTTCACCGGGTGGCGGGATGAAAACCGGCGCGGGCGTCTCCGCCGTGATCCCCGTGGTTTTTCTTCCCTGGTTGCGGCCGATCACCAGCCGGGTCTGCTCCTTCCAGAACGACGAGTCGATGCCCACCCCCGCCAGGTGGCGGAACCGCGTCTCGAGCCAGGCGATGTGGTCCTCGCGTTGCTTGCGCCTTGTCCGGGCGTAGGGGTTGGTCACCGGGTCGTCGAGTTGGGGCAGGGGCAGCCAGCCCGGGTACATCATGGTGAAGAACACCGAGAATTTCTCGTTGGCGCGGATGAACGCCGGTATTTCCGACAGGTAGATCTGCCTGATGGTTTCGCCCAGTTCGCCCCACGCGCGGTTGGAGTGCCTGCCCGAGCGGATCGACCCGATGAGGGCCGCCAGCCGGTCCATCGTCGGAGTCTTGAGACCGCCGATGGAGATCATCTTCAGCGCCAGCTCAATCCGGTCGAGTTCCACCTTGCCTCGCCAGGGGGACCAGGCCGGGTCCGCCGGGTTGAAGGCGGGCAGCGGCGGCGGGAAGGTCTTTTCGGCCAGGTCCTCGGCCTCCTTGGCCATGGTGCCCTTGGCCAGGTCGTCCTTCAGTCGGCTGCGGATGGCGATGAGGCGGAACCTGTCGGCCCTCGCGATGCCGACCAGGCGAACCGAGCTTTCCAGTTCAAGGAGTATGGAGGTGGACTTGCTCCCTTCCTTGACGAGCTTCTCAAAGGTGTCGATCCCGGCCTTGCTGGCGGGCTGGTGGATCTGGTCGTGGATGCTCCTGAGCCCCTTGGAAAGCTCCCGGATCCTTCCGATCAAGTCGCGCGCCTGCTGGTAGCCGACAAGCGTGTCGCGGCGAAACCGGCGAATCTCGTTGATCAGGTTTTCGCACCGGGCGGCGTATTCCTCCCACCCCGCCGGCAGCAGCACCGGGAACGCGAGCAGGCCGGCAAGGTCGAGCGCGGCGTTCTCGAGGTCGGCCGACGCGCTGATCAGCACCTCGTGGAACCCGTCGACGAACAGGGCCAGCGAGGAGGCCGAATCGAGCTTGGCCCGGGCCTCCTCCGCGTGGATCACCGGGCTTTTGCCCGCCAGCCAGGTGCCCATCATGCACGACTCGTTCATCTCGTCCATCAGGTTGCCGATCCAGGAGTATGTCTCCCAACGCGCGCTGGCGAGGTTCACCAGGCGGTTCGTTGACAGCGTCTGCCTCGCCAAAACAGGATCGAATTCCTCCGTCAAGGAATGCCTGCCGATGGAAAGCAGCAGCCTGCCCTCGGCGGTGACGGCCTCGCGGTGGTGGGTGGCCACCAGCTCGGAAAGGTATTGCCAGTGGATCGGAAGCGGGGCCTGGATGGCGGTCGCCACGGAGACGGCGACCCCCTCGAGCGCCTGGGCGGACAGGCCCGAGTGGGCCTTGAGGAAGGCGTCGGTTTGGCCCTTGAGCGCGGCGGCTTTTTCTTCCGGCTTCTGCGTGGCGGCCGTGGTGACCGCGGGCAGGGAATCGGCCAGGGCGCGCACCGCCTCCGCCGGAATCACCAGCCCCGTGTCGGTTGACAGCATGCCCAGGGTGGGAAACGCGCCGGGCGTGGGCATCAGGGCGATGTCGGTGGCCACCGCCCGCCTGAGTTTCTCGATGTCGGACTCCAGCCGCATCAGCGTCGCGTCGTTCGCCGCCGAACCCAGGTGCGCGACCGTGGCGTTCAGGGCGAGGAAGAAAAGCTGCGAACGAATCCTCGGATTCGTGATGGCGCCCAGTCCGGCGCCCGCCTCCTCGAGGGTTTTCCACGCCAGTTCCACCTGCTTGGGCAGTTCGGCGGCCTCGGGTTCCGTTTCCTCCGGAGTGGCCGGCGCCGTCTCCCGCAAGGGAACGGAAAGGACGAACCGGTCGGCCCCCGGCTGGCTCCTGAGCAGGGGATACTGCCGCTCGACCTCGTTCTCCGCCACCCAGCGGTCGATCCGCGGGCCGATGATGTCGCACAACTCCGAAAGGTGGACTTTTCCCAGGCGCTTGCTGCGGCTGTCGGGTGGCATGGGAAGCCTCCAGGCGAGGGCATCGCTGAGGAAATGCCGGAACACCGAACCGCCGAGCGCCTTGTTGGCATGCGACCGTTGTCCGGGCAGGCACGGGATCAGCAGGTGAAACGGCGTGCCGGACCCTTCCTGCTCGGGAGCGAGGGCGTCGTATTCGGCCAGCGCGCGTTCCGGAAGGTCGAAGTTGACCACCCCGGCGGGCACATTCACGAACAGGTGGAAGATGTCGAGGATGAGCAGTTTCTGCCTTGAGGGGCATTTCCGCATCACATCGTAGACCTGCGACAACTCGATCGTTCCGCGGATGGCGAACCGGTCGCTCACATTCGCGAACTGGGCCGCCGAACCGACCGAGGCATCCGCGGCGAGGATGCTGACCGTGCCATCCTGCCGGACTGTCCCCCTTCCCGAGAGGTAAACAACCACATTATCGCCCGCCGGTGTCATGGCGACCCTGCCGAGCAGGGTGAGCAGCGCCTCGCGCGACGGGCTGAGTTCGCTGACCGGCTCGACGCGATTGAACGAATCCCCGGAGGAGATGGCCGCGCGGTCCCTCTCGCCGAACGGCAGGGAGGGAATCCCCCGATCGGTTTGCTGGGTGACGAAGATCGGTAAAAAAAGCGGCGTGCCGGGCTGTTCGATCCAACTGAACACCCCGGCAAACGCGCCCATCAGGGCCAGCCACAGCGTGGCCATCAGGGCGCGGCGAAGCCGCGGCGCGTTACGCCCGGTTCCGGCGGCGCTGCGACCGTCGCTCGACCACGCCACCCGCTGCGACTGTTCCGGAGCCGGCTGCTTTTCCGCCGCCGGTTCCGCGGGAGTTCCGCCGCTCATGGGCCCACCGCCGGGGCGCCCGCCGGCGCCCGCGGGAATGGTATCAGCGGCCGGGGCCTTTCGTCCTTTTCATCCGGCGTTCCGGTCTTGTCGAAGCGGATGTGGAATCCCCTCGAAGCCGATTCCTCCTTGAATTTTCGCAGCGACCGGAACTGGATCGAGGAGATCGTTCCCGCCGCCGCCTCGTCCACGGGCCAGAACACCGAGGCGACCCGCCCGGCCGACGGGTGGACAATGTGCTGCGATCCGCCCACGGGATGGCCGTCGAGCGAGGCCAGCACCAGTCCCTTCGGCTCCTCGCCCTCGGCGGGCGGGGCGGTCCTTGTTCGCACCACCAGGCACTTCACGATCTCGGATCGGTCCGGATCGACAGGCACCAGCCGGTTCTCGATCACAATCGAT
>CAWUNZ010000337.1:0-3780 GCA_963923445.1 uncultured bacterium | reverse complement strand
CTGACAAACACAAAGGCGCGGCGGTTATTTCCGCCGCGCCTTTGTGTTTGTCAGCATTTGGCTTCCAGGTCAATCGAGCGACCTGAGAAAACGGATCAGGTCGGCTCGTTCCGCCGCGTCGATGGCTTTGCCACCCAGGTCTTCGGGCTTGTGGTGCAGGCGGAGCAGGGTGTCGAGGTCTGGCGCTTGGGAGGCATGCATCAGGGGTGCCCGATCACGAACGCCGCGGAGTGAGGGGGGATTCCATTTGTCGAATGGGCTGCCATCCGCCTCAAGGTCGAGCGCGTACGCCTTGGGCGTGGTGTACTCGGCACCGGCGTGGCAGCGGACGCACCCGGCCTTGTTTTCGAACAGCGTCTTGCCCCGGGCGATGCCGGCGATGTCCGATTCCTTGGCCTTTGGGGCGGGCGGATGGTCGAGGGTGGCCATATAGGCGACCACGGCCTTCACCTCGTCCGCGGTGGGCTTTTCCCCGAAAAGGGTTTCCACGAACGAGTCTTCCACCGAAGCCTCGAGCTTGTCCTTCCAACCATGCCATGTCCAGGGGCCCGTGTTGGTCACATTTCGGAGAGTCGGAGTGATCTTCGGGTTTCCATAGGAGTCGTCGCCGAGCGTGTCGAAGGACTGTCCGGAGGTGTGGCCGTCGGTGTGGCAGGTATGACAACTGAACCAGTGGTGGTGTGATTTTTTGCCGTCAAAAAACAGGGCTTCCCCCTGCCTGGCGAGATCGGCGGGCCTGCCATCTCCCATGGCGATCGCTTTCTCGATGGCGCCTGTGGCCAGGTCGACAACCTGCACGCAGTCCTTGATGGTGTTGGCCACCAGCACCTTGGCGCCGGCGAAGGCCAGACCCTGCGGCCTGCCGCCCAGATCGATCCTGCGCAACAACCGGACCGGGAACTCCAAGGCGCTGTCGACAAAATCGCCCGGATCGCCGTTCGACCAGGGAACCTTGCCCGTGGGGACCAGAAGGAGTTCCTGCGCGCCGGCGGAAGTGATGGCCATGTGCGACCCATCGGCGCTGTAAGCGATGCCGGTGGGATCGGCCACGGCCTGACCGCGGCTGTCGAGGGCGATCTGGTCGTAGTTGAGGTCCTCGCCCGGTTCGGGGCGAATGCGGGCGACGCGATTGTCGAGCGCCCAGCCTTGTTCGATGTTGTTGCGGGCGATGGCGTGGTGCCTGTGGAACACGAAAGTCGAGACCACCTGATCGCCGGCGGGGTGCGCCGCCAGGCCGAGCAAGTTGAAACTGTCGTGAAGCGACCTCTGCCACAATTGTTTGCCGGTTGCCGGGTCGAAACCCCTGATCCGGGCCGAACGGGTGCTCCCCACGACCACGGTTCCGGATTTGGGAAGCACCACCAAGGTGCGCGGTTCACCCTCGCAGTCCCATCGGTGGCTCACGGTCGCCTTGAGGGTGTCAACTCGAACCACCGCGTGATCGCCGCCCAATGCCACAAATATTTCCCGGCCGGTGGCGGAAAACGCGAGGCCTCGCGGCTGGCTGCCAACGGCGATGGTGGCGGAGGCCTTGGGTATGGGGAGGGTGAGGTCGATCATCGTGATGGTGCCGTCCCAAAGGTTGCTGGCGGCGGCGACCTTGCCGTCGGGCGAGCAGGCGACGGCGAAGGGGCGGGCCCCGGTGGGGACCTCAGCCAAGACCTTGCCGGCGGCATGGTCAATGAGGGCCACGCCACCGGAATCCCGGTTGGCGACCAGGGCGCGCGTGGTTCCCGGGACGATGGCGATGTCCAAGGGGCTTTTGTAGCCACGCGACGAGCGCGTCGGCGTAGGGGCGGCGGCGACAAGGCTGATGACCAGGGCCACGGCGGTTCCAGTGGCGGAAACGGCGACGATCAAGGATTTCATTCTTCCGGTTCCTCCCGACGCTCGGGTGCAGCGAGCGGTTCCCCCGCCTCAAGCACGCGCAGAAACACCACCTTCAGGTATCGACCTTCGGGGACCTGCAATTGGTAGGGATGATCGGCCCCCGGACCGTGGATGGCCAACACCTGGGTGACGCGTCCGGCGGCGCGGGCGGCGCGCCTGACGCATTCAAGGAAGTCGGCCTCACCGACCAATCCCGTGCAGGAACATGTCACCAGAATGCCCCCTTCCCGCACCACCTGCAAGGCGAGGCGGTTCATGTCGAAATAGCGCCTGAGGGCCATGTCGATCTCGTCGCGGTCGCGTGTTTGCTTGGCCGGGTCCAGAATCACCACATCAAACAGGTTTTTCTGGGCGATGGCGTCGCGTAGCCAGGGGAAAAGGTCGGCCTGCACCCACCTCAGCCGCGCCTGGTTCAACCCGGCATTCTGCCGGGCCAACTCAAGCGCCGACTCATCCAGATCGAGGCCAACCACTTCCTTGGCTTTTCCCAAAACCGCCGCGTAAACGGCGAAGCCTCCCGAGTTGCAGCAGATATCAAGAACTCGCTTGCCCTCGCAGAATTTGGCGAGCCTGTGCCGGTTGTCCCTTTGGTCGGCAAAAAAGCCCGTTTTGTGCTTGAAACCGGGTTGGACCCGGAAGCGGAGCCCGTTCTCGGTCACGACACAGGGACCGGTGATTGCCGGGGGGCGGCAGTCGAACGATTCCTGTTTCTGCACATGTTCCTCGGCGAACCAATAGACCCGCGAGTCCGGGAAATGCTTTTGCAAAACGGAAATCAGCCGGTCTTTGAGCCGGTACATGCCTGACGAAAAAAACTCGAGCACAAGAAGATCGTTGAACCGGTCCACGATAAGACCGCTGAGACCGTCGGCCTCGGAATTGATCACCCTATAGGCGTTGGTGATTTCATCGAGTCCAAGCATTTCCCGGCGAAGCGATACCGCCGCGCCGATGCGTTTCTCAAAAAAAGCGTCGTCGAGCGGTTCGTTCTCGTTGTTGCTCAATACCCGTATGGCGATCCGGGAGTGCCAGTTGAAAATTCCCCGGCCCATGAAGCGGCCATCGGGATCGACGACCTTGACCAGGCTTCCGTTGGCCACCCTGCCTGCCGGTCTTTCCACAAGCCTTTGGAAAATCCACGGGTGCAGGAAACGGCGGGGGGATTTGAGCCGAACTATCGGCAAATCTTGATCCAACGAAGGATTCATGGCGCCTCTTATGTTCGCGGGGCAGGCCAGACAGCGCTGCTAGTCTACACCATGACTGGAGTTATCCGCTTGATCGGTGACGGCGCGGTGCTAGACTACTGGCATTCAAATGTTGCAGTCCATGGATACGGCCGAATGTCCAGCCCAAACCCCATCGTGATCGAGCGTCGCGGCGAAGTCGCTGTTGTGACCATGTCGCAGGATGTGATTCGCCTCCTCGACTTTGAGATGGACACGGCCATCAAAATGGTTCTTGATCCCCTCCAGTCGGACATGCCAACGGCAGTGGTGGTGAATCTGGCGGGAATCACCTACATGAACTCATTGGGCATCGCCATGCTTCTGCGGCTCCATGGGCGATTGCGCCCCAAGGGTTGCTCCATGGTGATCGCCAACCCGGCGCCCTTTATTCGCGACCTTCTGCACAACTGCGCCTTGGACACCATTTGGCCGGTTTATGATTCCGTCGATGCCGCCATCAGGTCGCTGACTCACTAATAATATCCAGAGCCGGTTTCCCCAATTCCTCCAAGCGGTTTCCGGCTTCAGGCGAGTCCGGAACCACTGCCGATGCGCGACTTCACTCAACAAAGTCCCCTCCACGGTGATCGCGGCTTGGGAGATTCCCGCCCCGTAGTGATTGGTGGGCCGATCGTGGCCATCAGCCCGGAACCCGGTTCAC